>NZ_DATNBA010000046.1:0-5987 GCF_035572195.1 Hyphomicrobium sp.
GGAATCAAGGTTCCTAGCCGACGGCGCCGAACGCCCGGCGGCGTTCTTGGTCTTCGCGTTCCGCCGAGCGCTTCGAGAAATACGCGGCGATCAATACGCCGAGCGTGACAATGCCGATCAGGATCGTCGAGATGGCGTTGATCTCCGGGGTCACGCCAAGGCGCACCTGGCTGTAAATCTTCATCGGCAGCGTCGTAGCGCCGGGGCCGGTCGTGAAGCTCGCTATCACGAGGTCGTCGAGAGAGAGCGTAAATGACAGAAGCCACGCCGAAATGACCGACGGCGCGATGATCGGCAGCGTCACCTGGAAGAACGTATTGACGGGCGTCGCGCCCAGATCCATGGCGGCCTCTTCGACGGATTTATCGAAATCGGCGAGGCGCGCTTGCACGACGACGGCGGCGAAGCACATCGTGAAAGTGATATGCGCAATGGTGATCGTCCAGAAGCCTCGGTCAAGATCGAGCGCGACGAACAGCAGAAGCAGGGACAATCCGGTGATAACTTCGGGCATCACGAGCGGCGCAAAGATCATGCCCGAAAACAGCGTGCGCCCAGGGAAGCGGCCGAGCCGCACCAGCGTGATCGCGGCGAGCGTGCCGAGGGCGGTTGCGACCGTTGCCGACAGAAAAGCGACGCGGATCGTAACCCACGCGGCATCTTTCAGGCTCTGATTTTCAAGCAGGGATCCGTACCATTTCGTCGACCAGCCGCCCCACACCGTAACCAGCTTGGACTCGTTGAAGCTGTAGATCACGAGCAGCAGGATTGGGATGTAGAGAAACGCAAAGCCGAGCGTGATTGCCGTGGCGTTGAACCAGGAGAAGCGGGATCTCATCGTCCGGCCTCCCGTTCCATTTGTTGCTGGCGTTGGAACAGGACGATTGGAATGACGAGCACGAGCAGCAGCACGACGGCAACCGCCGAGGCGAGTGGCCAGTCGCGGTTATTGAAGAACTCGCTCCACAAAGTCTTACCGATCATCAGCGTTTGCGAGCCGCCCAACAGGTCGGGAATGACGAACTCGCCGACGGCCGGAATGAAAACGAGCAGGCAGCCGGCATAGACGCCCGGCAGCGATAATGGAAACGTCACCTGCCAGAACGCCTTCCAGGGCCTGGAGCCTAAATCTTCGGCAGCTTCGAGGAGCGCCGGGCTGATCTTTTCAAGGCTCGCATAGAGAGGCAGGATCATGAACGGCAAGTATGAATAGACGATGCCGATGTAGACGGCCGTGGTCGTGTTCAGGATGCTCAAAGGCTCGTTGATGATGCCCCAATTCATCAGGAACAGATTGAGCAGCCCTTCTTTTTTCAGGATGCCGATCCAAGCGTAGATCCGGATCAGGAAGGACGTCCAGAACGGCAGGATGACCAGCATCATCAGTGTCGGCTGCCATGATTTCGGAGCGCGCGCCATGCCGTATGCGATCGGGTAGGCGATGAGCAACGTCAGGAACGTCGAGACGGCGGCGATCTGCAAACTCGACCAGTACGCATTGATATAAAGCGGATCGCTGAAGATGAAGGTGTAGTTGTCGAAATCGAGCTTCGAAAAGAACTCGGAAATACCCTGCCAACTGAATGTCGGCGTGTAGGGGGGAATGGAGATCGCGGTATCAGAGAGAGAGAGCTTGAAAACGATGAAGAATGGGACGAGGAAAAACAGAAGCAGCCAGAGATAGGGCGCCGCAATCACGTACCAGCGCCTGGGACCGGAGTTGATCGTGCTGCTCATCAGCTGCCCCTAGCGTGTCAGAACCACGCCTGCGTCTACCGGCCAATCGAGCCAGACTTGATCTTCCCAGCTGATGGGGCGTTCGACGGTGTGCGCAGAATTCGCTCTTAGCGCGGTGATGCGTTCTCCGGGTGCGGTGCGGACGTGGTAGTGCGAAATCGATCCGAGATAGCCGACGTCTTCGACCTTGCCGGGAATGGCGTTGATGGCGCTCGAAGGCTGATCGTGACCGATGCGTATTTTTTCCGGCCTTAGCGCCAGCCATACCTGCTGTCCAACCGTCACGGGTTCGGAGCTGCGGGTCTTAAAGCGATAGCCGTCCTTCGCGTCAATTTCTATGCAGCCGTCGCAAACGGCAGAGACCGTGCCTTCAAAGGCATTCACGTCGCCGATAAAGCCCGCGATGTAGCGTGTTTTCGGATTTTCGTAGATATCGCCGGGCGTCGCTACCTGTACGAGGTCGCCCTTATCCATGACGGCGATACGGCTTGCGACGGTCATCGCCTCTTCCTGGTCATGTGTGACGATGATGAATGTCGTGCCGGTCGTTTCCTGAATGCGCATAAGCTCGAACTGCGCCTGCTGACGGAGCTTCTTGTCGAGCGCGCCGAGCGGTTCGTCGAGCAGAACGATGTGCGGCTTCTTGGCGATGGCGCGCGCAAGCGCGACGCGCTGCTGCTGGCCGCCGGAGAGCTGATGCGGTTTGCGTTTGGCGAACGGGCGAAGCTCGAGCATCGTCATCGCTTCCTCGACGCGCTCGGCCATCCTGGCCTTTTCCATGCCCTCCTGGCGCAGCCCAAAGCCGATGTTACCTTCGACCGTCATATGCGGAAAAAGCGCGTAGGACTGGAACATCATGTTGAGCGGCCGCTCGCACGGCGGCAGTTCCGTGATGTCATTGCCGGCGACGATGAGGCGGCCCTCCGTCGGACGCTCAAATCCCGCAAGCATCCGCAGTAGCGTGCTCTTTCCGCAACCAGAGGGTCCGAGCAACGCGAAAAACTCTCGCTCGTAAATGTCGAGTGTCACGTTCTTCACCGCGACGAAGTCGTCGAACTTCTTCGTTACGTTTTCGAAGCGCACGATCGGCGACTTTGCCGGGTCTTTCCAGGGCGCGAAGCCCGACTGCGGTGCGGCGGTTCGCGGGCCGGCTTTCGTCCCACTCGGCGAAGCGGCGGGCTTTGCGTCGCTGGCAGTGGCAACCGACATGATCAACCTCTCGTAGTCGCAACTGCGGCACTCACCCAGCTCGCCTCAGCCGAGACACTGAAGGCCCGATCCTCGACCGGGCCTTCGATGATGTGCAGACTATTCGCCCGTCACAACCTTCGTCCAAGTTCTCGTGACGACCCGTTGCGTCTTCGGGTCATAAGACGTTTTGACGAACAGCCGTTTCATCGTTTCCGGGTCCGGATAGACGGATGGGTCCGACTTCACGGCATCGTCGAGGAATTTTTGTGATGCGAGATTGCCGTTGGCGTAGGCAACATAGTTGGAGGCCTTGGCTATGACCTCCGGCCTCATCATGTAATTGAGGAATGCGTGCGCTTCCTCCGAATGCTTGGAGTCAGCGGGAATGGCCATTTCGTCAAACCACATTTGCGCGCCCTGCTTCGGCAGCGAATACTTGATTTTCTGGCCGTTCTTTGCCTCTTCGGCGCGATTGCGTGCCTGCAGGATGTCGCCGGAGTAGCCGACAGCAATACAGATGTCGCCGTTGGCGAGAGCATTAATGTATTCGGAGGAATGGAATTTCTGAATGCTCGACCGGACTTTTTCCAGAAGCTCGCCGGCCTTCTTGATGTCTTCCGGATTCGAGCTGTTCGGATCGAGGCCGAGGTAATTGAGCGCCGCCGGCAGAATGTCGTCCGGCGCATCAAGCACCATGACGCCGCAGTCTTTGAACTTCGCGAGGATTTCAGGCTTGAAGATCAGATCCCAGGAGTCAACCGGCGCGTCCGCCATCCGCTGTTTGACCTTCTCCTCGTTGTAACCGATGCCGGTCGTTCCCCACATATAATTGATCGCGTATTGATTGTCGGGGTCGTAGACGGCCAGCTGCTTCATGATTTCGGGCCACATATTCGAAAGGTTCGGCAGCTTTGATTTGTCGAGCTTCTGGAAAACGCCGGCCGCGATCTGACGAGACAGGAACGGGCCCGTCGGAACGACGACGTCATAACCGCTGCCGCCCGCGAGGAGCTTCGTTTCCAGGACCTCGTTGCTGTCGAAGACATCGTAGACGACCTTGATGCCGGTCTCTTTCGTGAAGTCCTCGAGAATTTTCGGATCGATATAGTCGGACCAGTTATAGACTCTCACGATCTTGTCTTCGGCAAACGTTGCCTGACCGAACGCGGTCGCAACCGCAAAACAGACCGCGGCGCATAATGCCGTTTTTCCAAGACTTACCATCCGAACTTCCTCCCACGGACCACGTTTAAGCCGGCAGCTAACCCTGCCAACGCACGGGCCTCCTAGCGTCCCACGGCGATCACAACATTGACCATTCTGCGCACAACGGCCGTGAAGTACAACGGGTCGCAGGATAAATGATGCGCGGGCGGCGCGGGCTGAGGACCCTGCCCCGATTTACGCATCTTGAGGTCGTTCAGCATTTATGATGACAATAACCTTGTCGCGGTGCCAGCTTTGGCTAACCTCGCCGACTGTCTTAATCTCGATACCCCTGGGTCCGAGGATCGTTGCCGCCGTGACTTTGCGACCGGCGGCCTTGGTGCGGCGGCGTGGTAGAGACAGTTATCGCGGTACGCCGATCGTCGGACCAGCCGCCAGCAAATGAACGTCAAGGTGCCCAAATGATCGGTCAAGTTGGAGCAACGCCCAACGACGACGGCGAGTACGGTGTCGGGTCAACCCCCGAAGCACTTCGCGACTGGCTGCGGCAGCACAGGATCGAGGAAGTCGACTGCGCCGTGCCGGATATCGCGGGCGTGGCTCGCGGCAAGACGATGCCTGCCGAAAAATTCGTCAAGCTCGAAGCCATCCATCTGCCGATCTCGATCTTCCATCAGACGATTACCGGCGACTACGTCGGGTTCGAGGAAGATGATCAGCTGCTTTATGCCGAGAGCGACTTGATGATGGTGCCGGATCTCGCGACGATCCGGCCAGCGCCCTGGGCGTCGAGCCCGACCGCCCAAGTGATCCACGATGCGCAAGGACAAAAGGGCGAGCCCATCGAGATCGCGCCGCGCAACGTCTTGAAACACATCGTCGGGCTTTACGCCAAAGAGGGCTGGCTCCCGGTCGTCGCCCCGGAGCTCGAATTTTATCTGACCAAAACCAACCCCGATCCCGATTATCCCCTCGAGCCCCCGATGGGACGCTCTGGGCGTCCCGGTGCTGGCCGGCAGGCCTACAGCCTTGGCGCCGTCGATGAATATGACAAGATCGTCGACGACATCTACGAATTTGCGGAACGCCAGTATTTGAAGATCGACACGATCATTCAGGAGGGCGGCGCGGCGCAGCTCGAAATCAATCTGCTGCACGGCAATGCCGTCGACCTTGCGGATCAAATCTTTCTTTTCAAGCGGACGATCCGGGAAGCCGCCTTCACGCACAATTGCTACGCAACATTCATGGCAAAGCCGCTTGCGAACCAACCAGGCAGCGCTATGCACATCCATCAGAGCGTCGTCGATATCAAGACGGGCAAGAACATATTCACAATGGGCAACGGCGAACCGAGCAAGCTTTTCTTCAGCTTCCTCGCCGGGCAACAGGCCTATTTGTCTGCCGCGATGTGTCTCCTCGCGCCGTACGTGAATTCGTACCGCCGGCTTGTGCCGAATGGCGCGGCGCCGATCAACGTCGAGTGGGGTTACGACAACCGCTCGGCAGGACTCCGCGTGCCGATTTCACCCGACTCAGCGCGGCGCGTGGAAACGCGCCTCGCAGGCGCCGATGCCAATCCCTATCTGGCACTCGCCGCAAGCCTGGCGTGCGGCTACCTCGGCATGAAGAACAATCTCGCGCATCGCCCTGCCGTCGTCGGCAACGCCTATCGAAACGCGCATCAGTTGCCGCGTGGATTGCTTGAAGCGTTGACCGAGTTCGAAGAAAGCACGCCGCTGCACGATGTTCTCGGCAAGCGCTTCTGCCACGTCTATCTGGCGTTGAAACGCAGCGAATTCGAGGAATTCATGCGAGTCATCAGTCCTTGGGAACGCGAACACCTGCTGCTCAGCGTGTAATCAGCCGGGCCCATTCGTGAGCGCGTTACG
>NZ_DATNBA010000047.1:0-5724 GCF_035572195.1 Hyphomicrobium sp.
ACGCATCATTTCGCCGCCGGTTTAAATCAGCTAAACGACCACCGGCTGACGCTCGCCCGCGGTATCGTGGCGATCAACACGCCTTTCGGATCGAAAGCTTCACATGCCCCTTCGCGTTGCCGTTCAAATGGACCCGATCGACAGGATCGACATCGCCGGCGACTCGACGTTCGCGATTCTGCTTGAAGCGCAGAAGCGCGGGCACGAGATTTTCTACTACACGCCCCCCGATCTCTCACTGCATGGCGATAGGCTTCTGGCGCGCGGCCAAAGCCTTATGGTCGAGGACAAGCACGGCGCGCATTTCGCGGTTTCAAATCCCCGCATCGAAAATCTCGCCGAGTTCGACGTCGTTCTGCTGCGGCAAGACCCGCCATTCGACATGGCCTACATCACGACGACGCATCTGCTCGAGCGCATTCACCCAAAAACGCTTGTCGTCAACGACCCCGCGCACGTCCGCAACGCGCCCGAAAAATTGTTCGTCCTCGATTTTCTCGATCTGATGCCGCCGACGCTCGTCACGCGCAACCTCGCCGACGTGCAGGCGTTCCGCGCCGAATACAAAGACATCATCATCAAGCCACTCTACGGCAACGGCGGCGCGGCGGTTTTCCGTATCAAGCCCGGTGACGGAAATCTCAGCTCGCTGGTCGAACTGTTTCAAACCGTGTTCCGCGAACCGTTCATGGTCCAGGAATTCCGGCCTGAAGTGAAAGACGGCGACAAACGCATTATCCTGGTCGATGGCGAAATCGCGGGCGCACTCAATCGCGTACCGCAGGCCGGCGAAACGCGTTCAAACCTGCACGTTGGCGGCAGCGCTGTGCCGGTCGAACTCAACGAGCGCGATCGTGAAATCTGCGCGCGGCTGAAGCCGGAACTGAAGCGCCGCGGCTTGATCTTCACCGGCATCGACGTCATCGGTCCTTATCTCACCGAGATCAACGTCACGTCGCCGACCGGCATCCGGCAGGTGAAGGCGTTCGGCGGCAACGACATCGCCGCGATGATCTGGGACGTGATCGAAAAAAAGGTCCGCGTGGCTGCGTCAAAGAATTGAAATACGAATCCGAAAATCAAGTGAAGGGTACTGAGTTCATGTTCGACGGGTTTACGAGAGGTGTAATTGTTCGATCAATACGCGACCTTCTTCTTTCTCTCTGTTTTCTCTTTTTGATGATGCCGGCGCCGGCGTCGGCCGATCCCAATTCAGAGTTCGAGAAATTCGCTGGACGATGGACGGGCGAAGGCATGCTGGGATTCAAGGCGAGCGCTCCCGAGCGCGTCAAATGCCGCGCTACGTACTTCCTCAACGACGCAAAGGACGAACTGAAACAAACGATCCGCTGCGCAACGTCGGGCGGCAGTATCGAGGTACTGAGCAACATCAAAGATGCTGCGGGAAAGCTGACCGGCCACTGGAAGGAAACGACCCACAATTTTGAAGGTGACTTGTCGGGGGACGTCACGCCGAAGGGATTTCGCATCAAGGTCCAAGGCGCCGACCTCGCCGCCAACATGGATATCGTCGTGCGCGACAACAAACAGGTGGTCGAGATTCAGTTCATCAATACGTCGCTCATTGGTCTGACGCTGGTGATGACAAAGGGCTAAGCGGTTCTGTCGTTCCGCATTTGTTCTTGACAACTATCCGCCGTTCAATTTAGCGTTCCGATGTCAGGGGGCGCTATGTACGGCCAGATTTCCACGCTCGCGTTTATTGGTATCGAAGCGCGCCCCGTGGAGGTGCAGGTCCGCGTCACGCCTGGGGCTGCAGCGTTCGCCATCGTCGGCCTGCCAGACAAGGCCGTTGCTGAAAGCCGCGAGCGCGTCCGCAACGCACTGCACGCTGTCGGGCTTGGCCTGCCCTTCAAGCACATCACGGTCAATCTGGCGCCTGCCGATCTGCCGAAGGAAGGCAGCCATTTCGATCTTCCGATCGTGCTGGCGATGATGTCGGCGATGGAAGCCATCGCGCCGGACGCGATTGCGTCCTACGCAGCCATCGGAGAGCTGGCGCTCGACGGTTCCATTCGCGCCGTTCCCGGCACGCTGCCGGCCGCCATCGGGGCGAACACGATGGGCAAGGGCCTCATCTGCCCGCAGGCCTCCGGTCCCGAAGCGGCGTGGGCCAGTGAAGACATCGACATCCTGGCGGCGCCGCACCTGCTGTCGCTCGTCAATCACTTCAAGGGCATGCAGACGCTGTCGCGGCCGAAGCCGAACATTCTGCCGTCGCAAGCCTATCTTGCCGATCTTCGCGACATCAAGGGTCAGGAAACGGCCAAGCGGGCTCTCGAAATAGCCGCGGCAGGCAGCCACAATCTGCTGATGATCGGGCCGCCAGGGTCCGGCAAATCGATGCTCGCGGCGCGCTTGCCCTCGATCCTGCCGCCGCTTCTGCCGGAAGAAATTCTCGAAGTCTCGATGGTGCACTCATTGGCGGGCGAGCTGATGGGCGGCAAGCTCACCGTCGATCGCCCGTTTCGCGCGCCGCACCATTCGGCCAGCATGGCGGCGCTGGTCGGCGGCGGTTCGCGACCGCGTCCGGGAGAAGTCTCGCTGGCGCATCACGGTGTGCTATTTCTCGATGAGTTGCCGGAATTCCAGCCGAATGTGCTCGACGCACTTCGCCAGCCGTTGGAATCGGGAGAGACGGTCATTGCGCGCGCCAATCATCGCATTTCCTATCCATCCCGCATCCAACTCGTCGCGGCGATGAACCCGTGCAAATGCGGCGGCGGGTCGCCGGGGCTCGCGTGTCGCCGCGGTCCGCGCTGCGCCGCCGATTACCAAGCGCGCATTTCCGGCCCATTGCTTGATCGCATCGACCTGCAGATCGAAGTTCCGGCAATCTCAGCCGCCGACTTGGTCTTGCCACCGGCAGCCGAGGGGAGTGCCGAGGTCCGTGCGCGTGTGACGGCGGCGCGCGAGCGCCAACGGGCACGCTTTGCGGCGCTAGGCGTCAAGGGTGTTCGAACGAATGCCGAGTGTTCGGCAGCGCTGCTCGAGCAGACGTCGATGCCGGATGAGCACGGTACGGCGCTTCTGCGTCAGGCCGCCGAGACGCTCGGTCTCTCGGCGCGCGGCTTCCACCGAACGCTGAAAGTGGCGCGAACCATTGCCGACCTCGCGGGTTGTGAAACCGTGGCGCGTGCTCACATCGCCGAAGCGTTGAGCTATCGCGGGGAAACGCTGCGCCAGGCCCGGGCCGCCTAAGCGGAATATTTCGTGGCGAAAGAGACGCCCAATGGACTTTCCCAATTCGTCGGTTATGCGCGCCGCTGACTACGATCCAAATGCGCTAACACTCGATGTCACGTTTACGACAGGCCGTCGTTATACCTACTTCGGCGTGCCCGGCTGGGAATACGACGGGTTGATAACGGCGTCGTCGGCTGGCGAGTATTTCAACACGCACATTCGCGATCAGTATGCGTGCCGCGAGCGTAACTAATCTCGATTGTCATGCCAAAAAGAAAACGCCGGAGCGGTGCCCAGTGTTTTGAATTTGTGCCGATCCATTTTCGAAACGGATTGGATTACGCGAACGCCGACTTGATGCCCGCCTGCATCGCGGCGGCCTGGGCAGCGTTGCGCAACAGGCACGCGATCGTCATCGGCCCGACGCCACCCGGCACCGGCGTAATCGCGCCGGCAACCTTGGCGCACTCTTCATAGGCAACATCGCCGACAAGCTTTGTCTTGCCGTTCTCCGCCGGCACACGGTTGATGCCGACGTCGATCACCGTCGCGCCGGGCCGTATCCAGCTTCCCTTGACCATTTCCGGAATGCCGACGGCGGCGATCACGAGATCGGCGCATTTGACGATGTCTTCGATATTTTTGGTTCGCGAATGCGCCACAGTGACGGTGCAATTCTCGCGCAGCAGCAGTGCCGCGACCGGCTTGCCGACGATGTTCGACCTGCCGATGACGACGGCGTCAAGGCCGGACAAGCTCGGCCGCACGCTTTTGGCCAGGATCACCGATCCGGTCGGTGTGCAGGGCACGAGCGCTCGTTCGCCGACCCAAAGCCGGCCGACATTGACGGGATGAAATCCGTCGACGTCTTTGTCCGGGTTGAGTGAATTCAGAACCTTTTCCGAATTGATATGCTTCGGCAGCGGCAACTGCACGAGGATGCCGTGGCACGCCGGGTCGTTGTTCAGTTTCTCGACGAGAGCCAGAAGATCGGCCTCGCTCGTTTCGGCCGGAAGCCGGTGCTCCCAGGAATTCATGCCGACCTCGACGGTCTGCTTGGCTTTGTTCGCCACATAAACCTTGCTCGCCGGATCTTCACCGACAAGCACGACGGCGAGGCCCGGCTTTATGCTGTGGTCCTTCATCAGCCGCGCCACCTCCGCCGCCACCTCGGCGCGGACGTCGGCCGCTATCTTCTTTCCATCGATGATTTGCGCTCCGGACATCCCCGTCGTTCCTCTTTGCTTTGTGTCTCTATCGTGAAAAGTCGTCTGCTCGTTCCTGCAACATCCTGTCGAGCGCCGCCGGGTCGCCGTCAATCCGCAAGGACTTGAGCCGCGATTTGCCGCCGGTCGCTAGCGAAACCGAACGTTTCGGCACATCGAGCCAGCGGGCGACGAGGTCCTCAAGCGCCTTGTTAGCCGCTCCATCCTCCGGAAGGGCGCGCACCCGCGCCTGAAAGACCGGGCCATCGGTCGTGTCGATGAGCCCGTCTACGGCATCTTTGGAGGCTTTCGGAATAAGTCGAAAGTGCGCGATGACGCACGCGGCGCCGTGCCGCCAAGCTTTGGGGCTCGTCGCGACGCCGTCCTGGCTGCGTCTCAAATCACCGCCTTCGCGATGTTCGGAAGGACGACGCTCTGCACGAAGTAACACGCGAGCAGCAGGATGACCGGTGAAATATCGATGCCGCCCATGTTCGGCATCGCATTCCGAATTGGCGCCAGCAACGGCTCGGTGACGGCGTTCAGGCCTTGCCAGATCGAGCGCACCATCGGGTTGTAGGCATTGATAACGCCGAAGGCCATCAACCAGCTCACGATGACGACAGCAATGACGATGTACGTGTACAGTGTGATGAGATAGCTGATAAAACCGAGAAATTCGAGCATCGCTGATCCGAAGTTAAGTGGCGCCGCGTCATGTAGCCTCGACGCGCCCAGGCTCGCAAGTGTTTGATCGGGCTCAACCAGGCTTCCCGCGATAGGCTACCGCGGCGTTGGGCTGCGGCGCATGCGCAGGCCGGTGGAAAAGTTACCGCCGCCTCCCGGCGAAGTCATTGGGCAGGCACAACACGTCGCGCCGCGGCGGACGGCAACGCTTGGCTTGCCTCCGGGCGGCTTTCTTGACAAGGCTTCGCGGCAAATCCTAAATGCCGGCGCCTTTGGGGCCGTAGCTCAGTTGGGAGAGCGCTGCAATCGCACTGCAGAGGTCAGGGGTTCGATTCCCCTCGGCTCCACCAGTCAACAGCCGTCTTCGCTAACTTAGCAGCTGTATCAGGCACTTATGCCAAGTCAGCTGGCCTCACAACTGGTGTGCTCGGGCGTACTGAAACGCACCATCCAAAGAAGCGCGGCTGCGTCTGGAGATGCCATTAAATCAGCATTGATAAGACGGGGTGCCCGGCCTTGGCACCCCGATGCGGGGATCAATTCAGAATCGCTAACCTTTGATTTCCCATGTCGTATGATGAGGGATGTCGATCGCAAATGAGCCTTCCGGTTCGCCTGCCGGAGT
>NZ_DATNBA010000048.1:0-14891 GCF_035572195.1 Hyphomicrobium sp.
CTCGCCAGCGCCATGATGTCGATCAACGCCGTCAAGGGCGTCGAGATCGGCGCGGGAATGGCGGCCGCGGCATTGACGGGCGAAGAAAACGCCGACGAAATTCGCATCGGTACCGACGGCAAGGCGCACTTTCTTTCAAACAACGCAGGCGGAATCCTCGGCGGTATTTCGACAGGGCAGCCGATCGTCTGCCGCTTCGCCGTGAAGCCTACGTCGTCGATCCTGACGCCGAGGCGAACGATCGACGCGCACGGCAAGGAAACCGAAATCAGTACGAAAGGCCGGCACGATCCCTGCGTCGGCATCCGCGCGGTTCCCGTCGGCGAAGCGATGATGGCGATCGTACTTGCCGATCATTTTCTGCGCCATCGCGGCCAGTGTGGGGACTAAACTGCACTCCATGGCCGGGTCGAGCCCGGCCATGACGTAAAGGAAGAGCGTCTTGGGTGAATGAAGCTTAGCGCCGAAAAACGGCGACGACTTCGACGTGCGCCGAGTAGACGAACTGATCGACCGGCGTTACCGATTCCAACTTGTAGCCGCCATCAATCAGATACCGCGCATCACGCGTTAGCGTCGCCGGATTGCACGAGACCGCGACAATCGTCTTTACCTTCGATCGCGCAAGCTTTTTGGCCTGTGCTTCGGCGCCGACGCGCGGAGGATCGAACACGACCGCGTCATGTTCATTGAGTTCGAGCGGCGATAGCGGTTCACGGAAAAGATCGCGCACGCGTGCCGTAATCGGCTTCAGACCTGTCGCCTTTCTTGCGGCCGCCTCGAGCGTGGCAATCGCTTCGCGGTCACCATCGAACGCCGACACACGGGCTTTCGCGGCGAGTGGAAATGTGAAAGCTCCCATACCGCAGAAGAGATCAGCGACGGATTTGGCCTTGCCGATTGCCGTAATGATAAGGCGGGCGATCTCCCGTTCGGCCTCGGCGACGGCTTGAACAAAGGCGCCGGAGTGCGGTGCCACATCGACCGTGCCAAACGTCAAAAGTGGAGTTAGCGTCTGACACACGACATCGTCGCCGATCGTAAGACGCGCGAGCCGCAGCGCATTTGCTCCGGAAGCAAGGCGGGTGCGAACGTCAGACGTCAGCTGGCGCGCGGTCCCGTCGATCCGCACGTCGAGACCGGCGTTCGTCAGTAATACCGTCAGTCGCGCTTCGCCGCGTTTTGAAATCAGCGGGGCGAGAAGCTCGGTGAGCGCGGGTAGCGCAGCGACGATGTTCGGGTCCAGCACCGGACATTCTTCGATTGAAACAAGAGCGTGCGACGCGGCCTCGTGAAAGCCGACGACGAGTCCGCTTTCCGTTCGCTCAACTGTAAAAACTGCGCGACGGCGTTTGCCGCCCGGGGCGATCAACGGCGCGACCTCGACATCGAGGCCGCGGGTGCGAAAGGCTGCAACGACGGCCTCACGTTTCCAAGCGAGATAGGCATCGGACGCCATATGCTGCACCGAGCAGCCGCCACACACTCCAAAGTGCCGGCACACCGGTTTGACGCGTTCTCCGCTGGGCTCCAGCACTTCGAGCAGCCGCGCTCGTTCGCCCGAAACATCAACGGCGACCCGCTCGCCCGTCAAGGTAAACGGCACGAAGATCGCCGCACCGCCATCGTCAGCGACACCATCGCCTTGGGCGCCGACGCGCGTAATGCGCAGTTCGCGCAGTTCATTCATACCGCCGTGCTCCGATCAGGTATTCGGCGTTGCCGGAGCCGCCGAGGATTGGCGATGTCATTTCGCCGGCAATTTTCCAGCCGGATTGCGCGCTCAGCCACGCGACAACATCTTTAACGGCGCGTTGGCGCGCGGCTTCGTCGCGGACAATACCGCCGCTGCCGACGTTCTCACGCCCGACCTCGAACTGCGGTTTCACGAGCACGACAAGCCACGCGTCGCCGGCCGACAGCGATAGCACCGATCCGAGAACTTTGGTTGCGGAAATGAAACTGACATCGACAACGGTGGCGCCAACCGGTTCCGGAACCAGCTCGCGCGACAGAGCGCGTGCGTCGCAATTTTCAAGCGCCACGACACGCGGATCGCCCTTCAGCTTCGGATGCAGTTGTGCGCTACCGACATCGACGGCGTAGACCCGGCGCGCACCCCGTTCGAGGAGAATTTCGGTAAATCCGCCAGTTGATGCTCCGATGTCCAGCGCCACCGTACCCGCAGGATCGAAGGCAAAATGATCGAGCGCGGCGATGAGTTTCTCGGCGCCTCGCGAAACGAAGCCCGGCGCGTCGGCCGCCAATTCGATATTTGGAGCGCCCTTAACGTCGAAAGCCGGCTTGTCGCAAACAACCCCCGCGACGCGCACGAACCCGCGCCGGATCAAATCCTGGGCGCGAGCGCGCGACGGCACGAGGCCGCGCGCCACAAGCGTTTGATCAAGCCGCACCATGACTACGCAATGATTTGACGCCTAATCGGGCTTGATCGCGTAACGGCCCGAGCCATTCGCGAACAACAAAAGCAAGCCGCCGGCCATTGCGACGTTCTTCATGAAATTCGTCATCTGCATCTGGTCGGCAAAATTGTTGTGAAAGAGCGCTGCCGCGACCAATGTGAAAAGCGCGAGAGCAAGCCCGGCGTAACGCGACCAAAGCCCGAAGAGAATTGCAAGGCCTCCGAGAAGTTCGACCGCGATCACGGCCGGCAGCAGCATGCCGGGCACGCCGTTTTGCTGCATGTAGGCTTCGGTACCCGCGTAGCCAATGATCTTGCCATATCCTGAAAATATGAAGATCGCCGACAGCAGAATGCGCGCGACGAGGCTCACGAGTGGATGCATTTTTGGCTCTCCCACGAAAAAAACTCGATCACGCTAGGCAGGTGACTTTACTCAGGCGCGCTCGCCGATGACGTCGGCGCGGCCAAGCGCGCTGAATACCGTTGCGACGATGCCCGAGGCATTGAGGCCAGCCGCCTCATACATCGCTTCGGGCTTGCCGTGGTCGATAAAGACGTCAGGCAGAACCTTCGCGCGGACGTGCAGGCCGCGACTGAGCAAGCCCTGCTCGGCCAGGAACTGCAGAACGTGGCTTCCGAAGCCGCCGATCGCCCCCTCCTCGACGGTGATCAACACTTCATGATTGGTGGCGAGGTCGCGGATCAGTTGGGCGTCGAGCGGCTTTACGAACCGCGCATCGGCGACCGTCGTCGAAAGCCCGAATGTTGCGAGCTGATCGGCGGCTTTCAGGCATTCCGCGAGCCGCGTTCCGAGCGACAGCAGCGCGACTTTCGACCCCTGCCGGATAATGCGTCCCTTGCCGATTTCGAGCGGCACGCCAAACTCGGGCATCTCCACGCCGACGCCTTCGCCGCGCGGATATCGCAGCGCGCTCGGCCGATCGTCGATCTGGGCCTGCGTCGCGACCATGTGGACGAGTTCGGCTTCATCGGCCGCCGCCATAATGACGAAACCCGGCAGGCAGCCGAGGTATGCAAGATCGAAGGCGCCGGCGTGCGTCGGGCCATCGGCGCCGACCAGCCCCGCCCGATCGATCGCAAAGCGGACGGGCAGCCGTTGGATGGCAACATCATGCACGACCTGATCGTAGGCACGTTGCAGGAAAGTCGAGTAGATCGCCGCGAACGGCTTGAACCCTTCGGTCGCGAGACCTGCCGCGAAAGTCACAGCGTGCTGCTCGGCTATGCCGACGTCGAATGTCCGGTCGGGAAATTCCTGGCCAAAGTAGTCAAGCCCCGTACCCGAAGGCATCGCCGCGGTGATGGCGACGATACGGTCATCCTTGCGGGCCTCGGCGATCAAGCTATCGGCAAAGACCTTCGTATAGCTTGGCGCATTCGGCTTCGGCTTGACCTGCGCGCCGGTGATGACATTGAACTTGTTGACGCCGTGGTACTTGTCGTCGGCGGCCTCCGCCGGTGCGTAACCTTTACCCTTCTTCGTCACGACGTGCACGAGGATCGGGCCCTGCTTCGTGTCGCGGACATTCTTCAAAACCGGAAGAAGATGATTGAAGTCGTGGCCATCGATCGGACCGACGTAATAAAAGCCCAGTTCCTCGAACCACGTGCCGCCTTGCCAAAGGTGGCGTGTGTATTCTTCGACGCGCGCGGCACGGCGTTCCCACTGCTTCGGCAAAAGCTTCACGAGTTGCTTTGCATAGTCGCGCAACTGCAAATACGTGCCGCTCGTCGTAGCCCGCGCCAGATAAGCCGACAGCGCGCCGGTCGGCGGTGCTATCGACATATCATTGTCGTTGAGAATGACGATCAGCCGCTCATCGCGCGCCCCGGCGTTGTTCAGCGCCTCGTACGCCATGCCGGCGCTCATCGCCCCGTCGCCGATGACGGCGACGACGTTGTTCTTGCCATGCTTGAGATCGCGCGCCACGGCCATGCCGAGCGCTGACGAAATCGAGGTCGACGAATGCGCCGCGCCGAATGGGTCGTACGGGCTTTCGTCGCGCTTGGTAAATCCCGATAGCCCGCCGGGCTGGCGCAGCGTGCGGATGCGATCGCGCCGGCCGGTGATGATCTTGTGCGGATAGGCTTGGTGGCCGACATCCCAGACCAACCGGTCCTCGGGCGTGTTGAAAACCCAATGCAGCGCCACGGTCAGTTCAACGACGCCAAGCCCGGCGCCCAAATGCCCGCCGGTGACGGAGACGGCGTCGATCATTTCGGAGCGCAGTTCAGCCGCGAGCTGGGGCAGCTGATCTTCGCTCAGTCGACGCAAGTCTTCCGGCGTTTTGACGTCATCGAGGAGTGGTGTCTGGCTCACGGGAGATCCTGATGTCGCGATCAAATTGGAATTGCCGGCGGCTCGGCAGACTTGAGCTATCCGGACGCGGAACATCACCCATAATGCTGATCCCACGGCGACCCAACAGCCGTCGCCCATTCGATGGATAGTGCGCCCGCGTGCCGCAGGTTAGACTTAAACGGTTCGCCTGGCGAATCTCTCGCCAAATCAGAATGGCGAGCCGTTATCCTTGTCGAGCGGAGCAGTGCCCTTCGGCGTACCATCAGCGCCGAGCGTCAGCTTTTCGACCTTGGCTTCGGCCGCCTTCAGCAGCCGATCGCAATGATCGCGCAGCGCCTCGCCCCGCTCGTAGATCGTAATGCTTTCTTCAAGCTCGACATCGCCACGCTCGAGCCGGCCGACAATGGCCTCAAGCTCTTTGAGCGCCCGCTCGAACGTCATGTCCTTGATGTCGGCGAAATTTTTGGCCGGTGCTTTGGCTGTCGTCATGTCGTCCTGCCTTGATGTGGCGTCCGCGTTATCTCGCGCGCGGCCGTTAAGTGCCGGCGTGCATCAGCGCCGTAACGTGGGCGGCAACCGAATTTGCCAAGCCCGTTAGATCATAGCCGCCTTCGAGCATCGACACGATTCGCCCGTTGGCGTGGCGGCGCGCCACTTCTGTCAGGGATTCGGTCGCCCAATGAAAGTCCTCTTCGGTGAGTTCGAGTCCGCCGAGGGGATCGCGATGATGGGCATCGAAGCCCGCCGAAATGAGCAACAAATCAGGCGCAAAATTGTGGAGCGGCAAAAGAATACGACTGCGAAAGGCCTCTTCGAAGCGCTCGCGCCCGTCGCCCGCACGCAGCGGCGCGTTGAAAATGTTGCCGACGCCGGTTTCGCGCAGAGCCCCCGTGCCGGGGAAAAGCGGCATCTGATGTGTCGAGCCATAAAACAGGTTCTTATCGGACCAGAATATCTCCTGCGTGCCGTTGCCGTGATGCACGTCGAAATCGACGACCGCAATGCGCTCGGCACCGTATTTGGCGCGCCCGTAGTGGGCGGCGATCGCGACGTTGTTGAAAAGGCAAAAGCCCATTGCCCGGTTACTTTCGGCGTGATGTCCTGGTGGACGGACCTGGCAGAAGGCATTTGCCGCGTCCCCCGCCATCACGACATCGACGGCGTCGAGGCCGGCCCCGACGGCTCGGCGGGCGGCTTCCCACGTGCCCGGTGAAACGACGGTATCGGCATCGATATATTTGTGACCGCTCGCCACGTGCTCTGCGACTTCGCTGACCTCCGTCAGATGCTCCTTGCGGTGCGCCAGCGCGATATAGGTCTTATCGTCGTCGCGCAAAGATGCAGTCCGGCGCGTGAGGGGTTTGAAGGCCTCCACCGCTAGCGCCTTGTCGATGGAGCGCATCCGATCCGGCCGCTCAGGGTGAGCCTCGCCCGTGTCGTGATTGAGAAAGGCTGGATGCGTGATGAGGACCGTTGTCATTATCGGCGCACATTTCCTGTCCGCTGCTTCTCCACTGCCTAGCCGACCTAGACTAGTTCCGAAAGCCGGGCAATTCGAACACCTGGGGGCGGCTTGTTGTCGGCCGGCACGAAGAAATCGGGCGCCAACGGCAGCGTTTTGTCGAGCCGGTATTTGTCAAACTTGGTTACGCCGCCGACGGCGTAAAGGAACGTATCGTCAATCAGAAAATTGCCGGTGAAGGTCTTTGCCGGCTGCGAAACTACGAGGTGGGCAGCATCGGCGACGATGTCGGGGGAGCGGCTCATCCGCATAAGCTTGTCGCCGCCGAGGATATTCTTGACCGCGGCGGTTGCAATCGTCGTGCGCGGCCACAGCGCGTTGACGGCGACGCCGTCGCTTTTGAGTTCGTCGGCAAGCCCGAGCACGCAAAGGCTCATGCCGTATTTCGCGATCGAATAGGCCACGTGGCCCGAGAACCACTTCGAGTGCATGTCGAGCGGCGGCGACAGCATCAAGATGTGAGGGTTCTCTGCACGCTTCAGATGCGGCAAGCAGGTCTTCGAGACGAGGAACGTGCCGCGCGCGTTGACGGCGTGCATCAGATCGAAGCGCTTCATTTCCGTCTGCTCGATCGGAGCGAGGGAAATGGCGCTGGCGTTGTTCACGCAAATATCGATGCCGCCGAATTTCGCGACGGTCTGCTCGACGGCACGTTGAACCTGATCCTCGTGACGGACATCGCAAGCAATCGCCAGCGCCGTCCCTCCCGCCTGTGCGATTTCCTCTGCGGCCGTGTAGATGGTCCCTTCGAGCTTCGGATTGGGCTCCGACGTCTTGGCGGCAATGGCCACGTTAGCCCCGTCTTTCGCCGCCCGCTTGGCGATCGCCAATCCTATGCCGCGACTGGCACCAGTGATGAAAAGAGTTTTGCCTTTCAATGACGCCATCGCGTTTCTTTCATTGGCTGGAGACCTCGACGAAAATAGACTAGTCGCTCGGAGCCGTCAGCGTAAGAGCAGAGGTGGCTTTGCTCGTCGAAACTGCGGCCGAATTTACCGAAACCGCGGAACGGTTCAATTCGATGAGTTGTGACGCCGAGAGTTAGATGTCTTTGCGGAAATTCGCCGGCCGCTTCTCGAGAAATGCCGTGAATGCCTCGATCGCTTCGGGCGATCTGAGCCGCTCGCGGAAGCCCGCCGCCTCCACATCAACACGGGCAAGAATGTCCGCGGGGTCGCCGCGCATCAGGCGGCGCGCCATCGCCAAGGCTTCGGGCGGCTTTCCGGCAAGACGGGAAGCGGCATCGAGCGCAGTGGCTTTCAGAATTTCGGACGCGACGACCTTGTTCACGAACCCGGCCGCGGCCGCCTTCTCAGCCGTTAGCACCTCGCCAAGTACAAGCATTTCGAAGGCGCGCGCGTAACCCATTCGCAGCGGCATCAGCAAACTCGACGCGGCTTCCGGAATAAGCCCCAGGTCGAGAAACGGCGTTGAGAACGTCGAGCCCGGGGTGGCGTAGACGAGATCACAATGGAAAAGCAGCGTTGTGCCGATGCCGATCGCGTTGCCGTCCACGGCCGCGATCACGGGCTTGCGGATAACCGGCAACAGACGGATGAAGCGCAGCATCTGCTGTCCAAGATCACCGATGCCGCGCGAAACCGCTAGAAAATCTGCGAGATCGTTTCCGGACGTGAAGACGCCACTTGTGCCCATGATGATGTGTGCGGCGATAGCGCTGTCGGCGTCGCCCGCCTCGATCGCATCACAGAGAGCCGAATACATCGCGCTCGTCAGTGCATTCTTCTTTTCGGGCCGGGCGAGCCGCAACACTTGCGCGCCCTCGGCCCTTGAGACGTCGACGCCGGTCATGCAAACACCGCGCCGTGTGCATCGACGAGAACCGAATCGGCGCCGCTTTGCACGGACTCGGCGAGCCCCGCCGCTTCGGTGAGCAGATTTTCGGCGAAATAGCGCGCGATCGCGACGTGAGGCGAGCCGGCCTCTTCAGCCAGCGCGCCTTTGGCGAGATACGTGCCGCCGGCGGTCAGGCTCATCAATCGCAGATAGGGGGTCGCCGACGCGAGCGCTGCTTCGGGCGAGCTTTGCAGCATCAGGGCCATCCACAACGTTGCCGATTGCAGACCGGTCATCGCTTCGGTCAGCCGTTGCGGAATATGACCGAAATCGTTGCGGTTCGAGGCGCGAACATTGGCGATGATTTCGGCCAGCTCTCCCAGGTACGCGGTCACGACGGCGCCGCCGTCGAGCGGCAGCTTTCGCGTGACGAGATCGATTGCCTGGATGCCGTTGGTGCCTTCGTAGATCGGGAGGATCCGGGCGTCCCGCAGATACTGCGCGGCGCCCGTCTCCTCGATAAACCCCATGCCGCCGTGAACCTGAATGCCGAGGGACGCCACTTCGTTTGCGATATCGGTGGAGAATGCCTTGGCGAGCGGAGTGAGCAACGCAGCCTTGTTCAGCGCGGCTTTTCTTTCTTCTTCATTACCGGCGCGATGCCCAATGTCGAGTTCGCGGGCCGTCGCGAAGCAGATCATGCGGGCCGCCTGCGTCAACGCCTTCATCGTCAGCAGCATGCGCCGAACATCGGCATGCTCGATGATGGGGCTCATCGCGGCGGAGCCGTTCTCGGCGGAGCTTTTGCCTTGCCGCCGCTCCTTCGCATAGGCGGTCGCGTGCTGCGTAGCGCGTTCGGCGACGCCGACACCTTGCACGCCGACGCCAAGCCGCGCCGCGTTCATCATCACGAACATGGTTGCGAGGCCGCGGTTTTCTTTTCCGACGAGGTAGCCGACGGCGCCGCCCTCCTCGCCGAACTTCATCACGCAGGTCGGGCTCGCCATGATGCCAAGCTTATGCTCGATCCCGGCGCACACGACGTCATTGCGTTCACCCAGCGAACCGTCGTCGTTGACGAGGAATTTTGGAACGAGAAAAAGCGAGATGCCGCGTGTTCCGGCGGGCGCATTCGGCAATCGGGCGAGCACGAGGTGGATGATGTTCTCCGCCATATCGTGTTCGCCGTAGGTGATGAAGATTTTCGTGCCGGTGATACGGTAGCTGCCGTCGCTCTGCGGTTCGGCTCGCGTCGTCAAGGGACCGAGATCGGAGCCCGCCTGCGGCTCGGTCAAGTTCATCGTGCCGGTCCAGGCGCCGGCAATCATCTTCGGCAGGTATTTGGCCTTGAGTTCGTCGCTGCCGCCCGCCTCGATTGCGTGAATCGCGCCTTGCGTCAGCAACGGGCAAAGCCCGAACGACACATTCGCCGAATTCCAAATCTCACCGACAGCGGTTGCGACGATATCGGGCAGGCCCTGCCCGCCGAAACTTTCGAGGCCCGGCAAGGCACTCCAGCCACCCTCGGCGAATTGCCGGTAAGCGTCGCGGAACCCTTGAGGCGTCGTCACTGTCCCGTTGGTAAATTTTGATCCGGTTCGATCGCCGCTGGCGTTCAGAGGTGCTAAGACCTCGGCGCCGAACTTACCAGCCTCTTCGACGATCGCAACGATCGTATCGGCATCGAGACCAGGATAAAGCCCGCGAGCCATGAGTTCGTCGATCCCAGCAGCCGTCTTGAGGGCAAAGACGATGTCGTCTACTGGAGCTTGATAAGTCATGGATCGTCTCTCGGAATCGTCCGCATTGGTTTCGAACACTATGCCGATCGCGGGCGGTAGCAAACCGGGTGAATGACCAATGCACGGCAGGATCGCTCCCGCAAATGCGGAATGGATAGCGGAAGCGGGACACTTGATCCGCTCCGGTGCGCTCGTCGCATTTCCGACCGAAACCGTCTACGGGCTTGGAGCGGACGCGACGAATGGCGAGGCGGTGGCCCGCGTCTTCGACGCCAAAGGCCGGCCTTCCTTCAATCCGCTGATCGTGCATGTGCTTGGGCTTGAGGCGGCAGAAATTATCGGGTCATTCTCACCAATGGCGCGCCGCCTGGCAGACGCATTCTGGCCCGGACCGCTAACGCTCGTGGTGCCGCGACGTGACGCAACCGGCGTCAGCGATCTCGTTTCAGCGGGCCTTTCGACGATCGCTCTCAGGGCTCCCAATCATCCGATTGCACGGGCGTTGCTTGATGCGGCACAGCGGCCGATTGCAGCACCCTCCGCCAATCGCTCGGGCCACGTCAGCGCCACGCGCGCCGAACACGTTGCCTCCGATCTCGGAGACAAGGCGGCGGTGATCCTTGATGGCGGACCGACCGCGCACGGCCTCGAGTCGACGGTTCTGAGCCTCACGGGCGAAGCGCCATTGCTATTGCGACCCGGCGCCGTGCATGCAGAGGCGATCGAGAAGATCATCGGCGCGGAGCTGGCGCGGAGGAAGGCTGGCGGCGGCATAGTCACCTCTCCCGGGCAACTTCAGAGCCATTACGCGCCGCGAGCCCAACTGCGGCTCAACTCGCCAACCTGGCGGCCCGACGAGGCGGTGCTGGCGTTCGGCGCAATCGCTATCAGCCCGGCCCGCGCCATCATCAATCTCAGTTCGTCAGGTGATCTCGTGGAAGCCGCCGCCAATCTGTTCGCGGCGTTGCGCGAACTCGATGCAAGCGGAGCGGAAACAATCGCGGTCACGCCGGTTCCGACGCACGGTCTCGGCGAAGCGATCAACGATCGGCTGGAGAGAGCCGCAGCGCCGCGCGGCTGAAAACTTCATCAACCCGCGAAATTGCCGCTGACCAGGATGATACGGTTGACCAAAGGTCCGAGTATCGGACTTTCCATCAAAACAGCATCGAACGTCGCGCGAACCGACTGCAACAGATTGGGTGCCGAAGGAACGAGGGCAAAAAACGCGCCGTAGAGCAGCAGGGTCATGGTCCCGTTCACGATCAGATACCGGCGCAACATTCCCCGACCTCGCGACGTCCGTTAATGCTTTGTTAAACAAAGCACGGGCGCGGCTGCGGGCTCAAGGCTTTTCGCAATGCTCTTTGCAGGTTGGTGAACGGGCGACGCCGTGATGAGGTCGCATTACGACCCCGTCACCCCGGCAGTGCGACGGCAGGAAGACGTTTCTTCAGCAGGTCCACGACAGACCGCCTCAATCGCAGCGCCGGCTTTTCAAGACCGATCCACGACAGAAACGCGATTGGGAAAACGATTGCGAAGGCCAACAGCGACAGCCAGATCGGCGTCAGAGTGGGAATCAACCAAAGCAGCGTCTGCTGGATCGGCCCAGCGCCGATGTAAATTCCAAACGACGTATCAAAGCGGTTGCATAGCGCACGCAACGGTCCCCAGGTCAGCGTTGCCGCACAGAGGGCTGCGTAAGCCAGGAACAGAGCCGCTCCGACCTCGGCAAACGGCGTGCGGACGGTTACGACAAAGAGAGCGAAAAGCGGAACGAGCACGAGGGCGTTGATGCGCAAATCCTTGCGCACGAGGTAGGCGAGCACGCCGGTGCCGAAGAAGACGGCGAAGTAGCGAAGGTTATCGAGGAACACGAAAGCATCGGGATTGCTCGGCAACGAGAGAGATACCGTTGCGACAAGAAACGCCAAGCCGGTAAGCGCTGGCCACCGCCAGCGTGGCTGAAACAATCCAACGAACCCCAAAAGGGCGAGGCCGACATAGCAAAGAACTTCGTATTTCAGTGTCCAAAGCGAGGAGTTGACGTAGCCCGCGTACGGTACGGTTTCGAAGACGCCCGGCAGAGATGCCGAACCGGTCGAGAGAGTCAACGTTTTCGCCAGATAGCCATAGAGACCGGGGTTCGTCAGATAATCGGCGGGTGCCAAACGACTGACGATCGGTCCGATCAGGAACGATGTGATCAAGACACAGACGATGAGGGCCGGAAAAATTCTGAGAATTCGCGCGACGGCGAAATCGACAACGCTGCGGCTGCGGTCGAAGCTTTGCGCCACCATCACGCCGCTGAGAATGAAGAACACCTGAACGGCGCATTCTCCTAGTGACCGGCCGAGCCAGCCGACGAGCGGTTCGGCCTCCGACGTTCCAGCGCAATAGAGATAGCTGTGCGAAATGAGGACGAGCGTCGCCAACAGAAAGCGCAATACGCCGAAGCTGTTGGCTTCGGGCGTCAGAATATCTGCCAGGCAGGGCGAAGGGTTTGCGTGCGCGCGAGTTTTCATGGCCCTCAGGTGCTGGTTTGAGATCGTTCAACCGACAGCACGCTGTATGCCAAATGGGTAAATACTTTTGCTTTTTGAACGGTTAACGAGACGTTTCCGGCGGTGTTGAACCGCGGGATCATGTCGATGACGCAGCGGCAACGCTTTTGACCCGCTGGCGTTCGGCTTCGATTGCGGCCTTCTGCGATGGCCAACTGGCACCGATCCAATCGTCCGTGCCGAACAGCCAATAGCGGAAACGGTTGCGGCGGTGATAGCGCTCGATAATGAGGCGGTTCATGGTCTCCATATGGGCGTTGAGACCATTGAGCGTCTCGACGGGAAGTGCGTTATCGCGATCTATGCTGGTCAGACGGTTCAAAATGTTTGCAACGTCGGCTGCCGAATCCGTCCGCCACTGGTCCATGGAGCCTGCGAGCGTGTGCTGGTTCTGGTTGAGCTTCAGCAAAGCCTCGTGAAGTTCCGAGAGGTCGCTGGCATAGGCCTGATGCTTGGCGGTGGCCGTTTCGATCTCTGCGGCTATGGCGCTTTCGACTGCCGAAAGGCGCTCGGCGAGAACGGAGCTTGCCTGATTGACCTCGGTGTGATGCGCATCGAGCTTCGCGGTCAAGCCGTCGACGCGATCTATGCCGGAGAGAAGCGTCTCCATCCGATCGTCGCCGGTCGATGACGACAGAGCCCGCGTGACTTCGCCTTCGAGCTTGGCGAAGCGGTCGCCGAGGTCGGCGTTACCGCGAAGCTCGCCGCCGAGGACGGCCTCTTCGATGATGTCGAGGCGATTGGATATCGGCTTCAAGTCGATTGCCTGACGGATATCGTCGATTGTCGGACCGCTCTCGCCGGAGCCGGCCGTCTCCCTGACCGAGGCTTCAAGATCCTGTAGCCTTTTCGAGAGCACGGACCACGACTGAGACATCTCCTGCAGACGCAGTTCCAGCGCCGCCTCGATGCTTTCGAGTTTCGATACGAGAGATTCGTTTGAATTTGTCCCGCGCGCGTCCAGTACGGCAGTGTGCCGCTCGATGGAAAGCTCCTGACTTAGCGCCCGCACCATTTGCTCGAGCGCCTCGATGCGCGAGTTCTGGATCGCGTCCGTCGGGCTTCCCGTGAAATCTCCGCGATGCGACCGTGGATTGTCTGAACCGTGACGAAGCCGCGTCAGCGGCGGCAGCGGATCGGGTCCATCGCGCAGTGCCACACGCGAGGTAAAGCGCACAAGAAGTTCCCCCGCAGGAAACTCGGCGTGTTGATCAATAAGGACCTGCATCAGATCGTCGATGCCGGCTACCGCGTTCCGCCGTGCTGCTAAGCTCGAAGCTGCTCTCAGGACATGTGCGAGCTCGTCGGACCGGTGCGGCGACGAGCCGTTGCCCGCGGCAGTTGGGATTTCGCTCGCGATGATCATCGCCGTTTCGCGCCGCAGCGCCGCGACCCGAACGCCGCGATGTTCCAACGCCGTCGCAGCCGCATCTAGACGCGACATCGCATTGAGGAGATGTTCGACGCGAACATCGGTGGAGCGATTGGCCAAGGCGACATCGTAAGCGTAGTTGCAGCAGGCCAGCACGGTTTCATCAACCAGGATGGGACCTGAGTGGTAGCCGCTCCGATTGCCGCTCTGGGCTACAGGCAATTCGCCGGACACCGAAAGCGCGGCCGGCTCCGCGACCGAGTTCTGCGACGTTCGAAGATCGAGATCCTCGCCCCTGTAAGCCATACCCCGTCTCCCATCGACAATGCCGCCCTGAACGCTGCCCGACTTGGCCGTTGCAGAATAACGGCAATTCGCCGCGACGGCGAGTCACGGGAGAATGCAAGGTTCGTTGAACCTGTCAGATCAGTGTCGGAATAGAGGGTTCCTGAAGCTCGGGGCCCTCGGCGCGCGGATTGTTCAACTTTGCACTGACCGCGGTAATCGTGAGCCGCCTGTCCGGCAATGGCCCGAGAAGATCCTTGATGCCCTCAGCGCTGCCGGAACTGCAATCAAGCCAGGGAGCAAAATTCTGGGCTTCGATTATGACCGGCATCCGGTCATGGCTGCGCGCCATGTCATGGTTTGCGCCCGTGTCGTCAGGATGGCCATCGTTTCGATCTCGCTGCCGTCCGCACCAAGCCAAATCTCGGAGAGCCCAGCAAAGGCAAAAAGCTCATTATCATTCAGACGGATAAAATGTGGCTGCTTGGTCCCCCGGCCTCCGGTCCATTCATAGAAGCCGTCAGCCGGCACGAGACAGCGGCGATGGCGCATGGCGCCGCGAAAGGACGGTTTGTCAGATGCCGTCTCGGCCCGGGCGTTGATCAGCGTCGCGAACTCCCGGGCGTCCTTGACCCACGACGGGATGAGGCCCCAGCGCACCAGTCGCAACTGACGCGCGCCTTTCGGATCGAGACGAGCGATGAGAACAGGCTGCGTCGGCGCGATGTTGTAGCGCGGCGGAAACTCGTCCACGGCGGCGCAATCGAACAGCCGGCGAACTGCTTCGGGCGGGGATGTGAGGCTATAGCGTGAGCACACGGCGAGACCTAATGATCAATGGACCGATTTAATATA
>NZ_DATNBA010000049.1:0-27930 GCF_035572195.1 Hyphomicrobium sp.
CGACCGCGCCTACCTCATCGTTGCTCTGCAACTTCCGCCAGGATCGACCCTCAACCGGACCGACGCGGTTGTTCGCAAGGCGTCGGACATTATTCTGTCCCGCCCGAGCATCACGCACGCGGTTGCATTCGTCGGCTTCGACGGGGCGACCTTCACCAACGCGCCGAACACGGGCGTCATCTTCGTCAACTACAAGTCGTTCGAGGAACGCATTGCCGCCGGCATTACAAAGGACGACATCCTCAACGATCTCCGACAGCAAATGAGCACGATCAAAGAGGCGTTTGTCCTCGTCCTCGAGCCGCCCTCGGTTCCGGGTATCGGCACGGGCGGCGGCCTCAAAGGCTATGTGCAGGATAAGGCCGGGCGCGGCTTGCCAGCGCTCGAAGGTGCAGCATGGGCCATGGCCGGCACGACCGGACAGAAGCCCGGAGTCGCGCAGGCGTTCACGCTCTTCAATGTCCGCACGCCCGAAGTCTATGCCGACATCGACCGCACCAAGGCCGAGCAGCTTGGCGTGCCGATCAGTCGCGTGTTTGAGGCGCTTTCCGTCTACATGGGCTCGGCGTTCGTCAACGACTTCAACATCCTCGGGCGAACCTACCGGGTGACGGCACAAGCCGACAATCCGTACCGCCTGTCGCTGCGCGATGTCTCAAACTTGAAGACGCGGAACAATGCCGGCGACATGGTACCGATCGGCTCGGTCGCGACCTTCAAGGACACGACCGGCGCATACCGCGTGCCGCGCTACAACCTCTACCCCGCCGCGGAAGTCCAGGTGCAGCTCCAGCGCGGTTACGCGACCGGCGACGCCATCAAGATGATGGAGAACGTCGCGGAAACCGTTCTACCAGCCGGCTTCGGTTTCGAATGGACCGAAATCGCGCTGCAGGAAAAACTCGCCGGCAATACGGCTATCGTTGCTTTCGGGCTGTCGGTGCTTTTTGTCTTTCTGCTGCTCTCAGCACTTTACGAAAGCTGGCTGCTGCCGCTCGCCGTTATCCTGATCGTGCCGATGTGCATTTTCGCGGCGATGGTCGGCGTCAATATCCGTGGTCTCGACCGGAACATCCTTGTCGAAATCGGTCTCGTGGTGCTGGTCGGCCTCGCGGCGAAGAACGCTATCCTGATCGTCGAGTTCGCGAAGCAGGCCGAAGATCAGGGCATGTCGCGGTTCGATGCCGCAGTCGAAGCCGCCCGCACGCGGTTGCGGCCCATCTTGATGACGTCGCTCGCCTTCATCCTCGGCGTCGTGCCGCTGGTCTTCGCAGCCGGAGCCGGCGCCGAGATGCGCCAGTCACTCGGCACCGCCGTTTTCTCCGGAATGCTCGGTGTGACACTTTTCGGCTTGATCTTTACGCCGGTCTTCTACGTTCTCGTTCGTGGCTTCGCCGCGAGGCGTCGCCCGGATGCGCAATCGGAGCCGCCCGTTGCGCCATTGACGGGCTAGTTCTTGTCAAACGGCGCCCGCCGCGTGCCGATCTTCACCATCGCGAACGGTACGAGACGTCAATCTGGACCCAACTTTTTTCTTTGCCCTATAGTGGCGAGGGCCAATTAATCTGGAACAATACGTATTCCCATGAAATCCGAAAAAAAGCCGACACGTGCCGACGTCGAAGCGGCATTCAAAACTATCATCCGCTGGAGCGGCGACGATCCCACGCGCGACGGCCTCAAGGAGACGCCTGCGCGGTTGGCGCGCGCCTATGAGGAATATTTCCGCGGCTACGATGAGGACCCCGAGGCGATCCTAAAAAAGACCTTTGAGGAAATCGAAGGTTACGATGAAATGATCGTGCTGCGCGGCATTCGTTTTGAAAGCCACTGCGAGCACCACATGGCGCCGATCATCGGCCACGCCTGGGTCGCCTATATTCCCCGCGGCCGGGTCGTTGGAATCTCGAAACTGGCGCGTGTTGTGAACGCCTATGCAAAGCGACTGCAGATCCAGGAAAAAATGACGGCGCAGATCGCCAATACCATCCAGCAGGTATTAGAGCCCGAAGGCGTGGCGGTCGTACTCAAGGCAGAGCATCAGTGCATGACGACACGCGGCGTGCACAAACCTGGGACGGACCTGGTCACAAGCCGCATGCTCGGCGTCTTCCGCGACAATCCTATTACGCGTCAGGAGTTTCTGGCGATTGTGACGGAAGATCAGAAGTCGCGCTGATGCCGTCTCCGGCCACTTCTGCCGCTGCCAAGTTGTAATCGACGGCGACGAGATAGAGGCCCGATGCAGGCGCAACAGGTCCGCAGGCTTCCCGGTTGCAGGCAGCGAGCGCCCTTGCCATGTCTGCGCCCGTCCACTTGCCCTCGCCGACGAGCTTCAGACTGCCGACCATCGAACGGACCTGATTGTGCAGGAACGACCGTGCCGAGACGCGGCACACGATTTCGTCACGCAGGCGGTGGACCTCGAACACATCGAGAGTTTTGACCGGTGACCGCGCCTGACACTGCGCGGCACGGAAGGTGGTGAAATCGTGCCTGCCGACCAGAACGGCTGCCGCCTCTTGCATCGCGTCGGCATCGAGGTCATGCACCGTCCACCAGACGCGATTGCGGTTCAGGATCGGCGGCGCCCGGCGCGTCAGAATTCGATATTCATAATGGCGCTTCACGGCGCTGAATCGCGCGTCGAAGGTGGCGTCGACCGCAGCCGATGAAACGACGGCGATCGGATGCGGACGCAGGTGAAAGTTCACCGCGTCGCGGACACGAGCCGGGTCCCACGCCTTTTCTAGATCGAAGTGCGCAACCTGTCCCAGCGCATGGACGCCGGCATCGGTGCGCCCGGCACCACGCACGCCGACCGTTTCGCCGGAAAACTTCTTGATCGCGGTTTCGAGCGCGCCTTGAATCGATACCCCTGCCGCCTGGCGTTGCCAGCCGACAAAGGGCGTGCCGTCGTATTCGATGATGATGCGGTAGCGTGGCATACTGGAACTCAAGCGCGCGGCACAACTGTGTGCGCCATCCCTACCCGCTCAAGCGTCTGCTCTCAATGCGCGTTTAGCGACCGTGAAATCCACCGTGACCGCCATGCCCGCCGTGCCCGCGGTTAAAATGGCGAAACCGGTTGCGAAATCTTCCGAAGCCACGGCCATTGCCGAAGAAGGGAGCGCTATAGATGGGTACACCGTTATAACCGGCAGTCCCATTGTCAGTGGTATTGTAGTTGTAGTTCTCGCTGCGCTCATAGACGCGCGTATCGTTGAAGCCGAGCGACAGCGGGGTATTATTGGGATTGATTATGACTTGGCGGACCGGCGGAAGCGGACGAATGACGCGCACGCCTTCTTCGAGCGTTACGACAGCGCCGTAAAACGGACGCGGCTCGATTCGCGTCGTGAAGCTCTCGGCGTTCGCCCCGCCCGCGGCGCCGATCGCAATCGAACCACCGGCGACAAGACAAAGCAAAAAACTGCGAACCATCGTTGGTCCTCCACCTGGACACGGATCAACGGAAGATTAGCTTTAGTTGCCGGAAGTTGAGCAGCGTTTGCAGAGTAAGCTTAACGGCCTCAGTTAAAGCGCGTGCCCGGCGTAAGGCGTGTTCCACGCAGAAAATCCGAGGCCGCCATCGGTTGCTTGCCGGCACGCTGCAACTGCTGCACGCGAATGGCACCTTCGCCGCAGGCAATCGTCAGATTGTCGTCGAGTAGAGATCCCGCGACACCGTCGCCCTGAACCGGTAGTGCCGCGAGAATTTTGATCCGCTCGCGCTTTCCCGCGCCGTCTGTCTCAAACCACGCACCCGGATTGGGCGATAGCCCCCGGATGTGGTTGGCGACCTCCTGGGCGGGCTTGGCAAAGTCGATACGGGTCTCGCGCTTGTCGATCTTGGAAGCATATGTGACGCCGTCGCTGGCCTGCGGCACAGCGTCGAGCTGACCTGCTTCGAGCCGCGCCAGAGCTTCGACCATCAGTTCGGCGCCGAGCTTCGAAAGCACATCATGCAGTTGACCGGCGGTCATGGCGGAGGGAATAGGAACGTCGCCGCCGAGACATACGGGGCCGGTATCAAGCCCTGCATCCATCCGCATGATGTTGACGGCGGTAACCGCATCTCCCGCCATGATCGCCCGCTGGATCGGAGCGGCTCCACGCCAGCGCGGCAGCTTCGAAGCATGCACATTGTAGCAGCCGAGCAGCGGCGTTTCGATCACGGCCTTCGGCAAAAGAAGACCGTACGCCACGACGACGGCGGCGTCGGCCTTGAGCGCCGCAAAATCCGCCCGCTCGGCGTCGCCCTTGAAATTCAGCGGTGTCCGAACAGGCAATCCCAAAGCTTCGGCGCGACGCTGCACGGGCGATTTGATTTCGGACATGCCACGCCCTGCAGGCCGTGGCGGCTGGCTGTAAACCGCAACGACACGGTGTCCGGCGGCGCTCACCGCATCGAGAACGGGCACGGAAAATTCGGGCGTGCCCATGAAAATGATGTCGAGCGCCATTGGGCCTCTTTTTTGTTTGCGCGTGCGACTCTCCTCCGGAGAGCCGGCCGCACGCGCGGAAAGTGTGTTTGCGTGCGACTCCCTATGGGAAGCCAACCGCACTCGCGGAAAGTATGTCCGCGCGCGGCAGCACCGAGGCGCCATAAGCGACCGAGGCTCAATCGCGCGCTTCGCGGCTCTGCTTCTTGAACTTGCGGATGATTATGTCTCGCTTCAGCCGCGACAGGAAGTCGATGATCAGCTGACCATCGAGATGATCGAGTTCGTGTTGTATGGCGGTTGCGAGCAGCCCGTTGGCTTCGAGTTCCTGCGCCTTACCATTGCGGTCGAGGTAGCTCACCGTCACCGTTTCAGGTCTTTCGATATCAACCCGAACGTCGGGAATCGAGAGACAGCCCTCCTCGTGAACCCGCGTTTTGGAGCCCAGTGCGACAAGCTCCGGATTGGCCATCGCAATCGGCTGCGGAGGGGCGCCGTCCTCAGCCGTATCGAGCACCACAATCCGCTTCGGCACGCCGACCTGGATGGCGGCGAGCCCGACACCCGGCGCTGCGTACATTGTCTCCAGCATATCGTCCATCAGCTTGACGACAGCATCGTCGACGCGCTCGACGGGATCGGAGATCTTGCGCAGCACGGGATCAGGGAGAGTGATGATCGGTAGAACGGCCATAACGCTGACATATGGAACGCCGTCGCGATGGTCAATGGTGCGCATTGCGCCTGCTCGCACGCGCCGCGGCGGCGAGCGCTACTGCGGTGTTTTCGGGCGGCGACCAGCCGCTCGCCCTCAGCCGCGCCGCATCAACGACGAGTTCGCCGGTCAAGCGGTCGGCGAGGTCGGCCTTGCCACTTAAACGCAGCGCCGCAGCGACCGCAACTTCCGGCACCGGCAGAAGCAAGGCCCGGCTACCGAGACCGTGCCGCACCGCCCGGATGATTTCGGCCATCGTGACCGGCGCGTCGTCGGCGACGACAAAAGAACCGCTGTCAGCGGTTTCGGTCTGAAGGACGTGGCGAAGGGCAGCAACAAGGTTGCCTATGCTCAAGAGAGAGCGGCGGCTCTTCCCCGCGCCGAACGGCAGCGGTACCGGTAGCGCGGCAAGCCGCATCAGCGCCGCCATATTGCCTTTGACCTCGGGACCATAAACGAGGACCGGCCGCAGTACGGTCCAACGTGTTCTCGAGCCGTCCAACGCCTCGGCGGTAACGGCTTCAGCCGCAACTTTCGAGCGTCCGTAAGCGTCGGTCGGGGCCGCCGGCGTCGCCTCCGTAATGACGCCGGGATGCGAGACGCCGACCTGCGCACGGATCGAGGACATCAGCACGAAGTGCTTGACCCGCGCCGCACGTGCGGCACGCGCCAGCTTCCGCGTCGCCTCGACGTTGATGGCCGTGTAAACGGAGTCGGGAAGATCGGCGCGGGCATGCGCCAGCCCGGCGGCGTGGACCACGGCATCGACCCCGCGCACGATATATTCGGCAGCGAATGAACGTGACATGTCGCCGAGCGCGACGCCCTCAATACGCGGGTCATCGAACACGATGGGATGACGGGCGGCAGCACGAACCTGATAGCCGCATTCCGCAAGCTCTCGAACGACGTGCTGGCCGATGAAGCCCGAGGCGCCCGTTACGAGAATACGCGGTGCAGCAGTCATGCCTGAAGTCCGTTCGCGAGACGCGCGATCAATCGATATCCCGATAAAATTGCGATCAAACCGAAGGCGACGCCGCCGATCATGTTGCCGGCAAGTACACCCTCGGCGCCATAGTAGGTGCCGCCGAGAAGCACGAATGGAACGGTTCCCAAAGTTGCTCGACCCCAATTCAATAGCGTTGAATAGTGGGCACGGCCAAGTGTGTTGAAGGTGGCGTTGGCGACGAACAGCGCGCCCAGGAAAACGAAAAGCGGCGACAGCCAGCGACAGAAAAATACGATCAACGCACGCGCTTCCGGTCCTGCGTTGAAGACGCTTGCGAGGTCGTGGGCAAAGACTGAAAGAATGATCCAGGCGATGGACGTGAATGCCGTCATCGTAAAAAGCGCCAGCGTGAACACATCGCGCATGCGGATCGGCGACCGCGCTCCGTAGTTCTGGCCAATGATCGGCCCGACCGATCCGGATAGCGCATAGATGGCGCCGAACGCGACCGGGATGACCCTGCCGATGATCGCCCAGGCAGCCACCGCCGCATCGCCGTGAGCCGCCATCGCATACGTCACGTAGGCATTGCCGACGGCCGGTGCGATGTTCGTCAGCACGGCAGGTGCCGCGATACTCGAGAACGCCGGTACGTCCTGCCTCAGCGTCGTGAGCTTCGGTCTGCCCAGCAGATCATGCACATTGATGACGCCGTGAAACCCGACGCCCATGATCACCAGCCGAGCCAGCAGCGAGGCCAATGCGGCACCTTCGATCCCGAGCCCGAAATGGAGGATGAAGATGACGTCGAGGATCGTGTTGACGATCGCTCCCGACAACGTCACGTGCATGGCGCGACGCGCATCGCCCGCTGACCGAAGAACGGCCGCCGACGTCATGCCCATCGACAAGAAAGGAAGCGTCGGGATGAGAATTCGAAGATAGAGCGTCGCAAGGTCGAGCGTGCGGCCCGTAGCCCCGAGCATTTCGAGCAGCGGTCCGATCGCCAGCCAAAGCGCCGTGCTCAGCACTGCCGAGGCGGCGAATGCCAGAACGTGTGCGTTAGCCGCGAGGCGTCGCGCGCGGATGCGCCGGCCTGCGCCGAGTGCGGGCGCGACGAGCGATGTCGTCGCAATCGACAATCCTATGCCGATCGAGGTCGAGAAAAACAGGATCGAACTAGCGTAACCAACCGCCGCTACGATCGCCTCGTCACCGAGCCGCGACAGGAAATAGATATTGGCGAGATCGCCGATGAAGATCGCCATCAACCCGATCGCGCCGGCGCCCGTCATCACCAGTATGTGGCGCAACAGCGAGCCCGTGACGAATACCGGCCCTTGGGCGGCCCGGATTACGGGCTCGACATCTGCCATTATTCACTCTCCGCCCGCGCGTGCCGCGCCAGAGCTTATTATGTTTTTTTAAATTTTGCGCCGCGCCTTGAATGCAGCCGCCAACGTACCGTCGTCGAGATAATCCAATTCACCGCCGATCGGCACGCCTTGCGCCAGCCGTGATACCGTAACACCCGTTGCGGCGAGCTGATCTGAAATGTAATGCGCGGTCGATTGGCCTTCGACGGTGGCGTTGAGCGCCAGCAAAATCTCTCGGACTTCAGGTGATTGCGCACGGCTCAACAGACTGGCGACGTTCAGCTGTTCCGGGCCGATGCCATCGAGCGGCGATAGATGACCGCCGAGCACGTGATAACGGGCCGCGACGACGCCGGCGCGCTCGAGCGCCCAGAGGTCGCCGACCTCTTCGACGACAACGATCAGGCTCTGATCGCGCCGCGTGTCCTGGCAGACGCTGCAGGGTGAGACGGTATCGAGATTGCCGCACAACGGGCATTCCGCAATCTTTGCGACCGCCTGCTGCAAGGCGTCGGTCAATGGCAACAGCAAATCGTTGCGCCGCTTCAGCAACGCCAGCACGGCTTTGCGGGCCGAGCGCGGCCCGAGCCCCGGCAGCCGCGCCAACAGCTGCACCAAACGCTCGATCTCTGGCCCTGCGATTTTTCGCGACATCAGAGGCCGCCGGTTGGGCTGAATTTAGCGGGGTCGCGCATGAGCAGCGTCGTTAGAACAACTTGAGCCCGGGCGGCAACGGCAGACCGCCGGTGATCTCCGACATTTTGGCTTGCATGGCGGCATCGGCTTTGGCGCGCGCATCGGCAGCGGCGGCAACGATGAGGTCTTCCAGGATTTCGACCTCGTCGCTTTTCATCAGGCTCGGATCGATGCGAACGCGTTTGACTTCGCCCTTGCCATCAACCGTCAAGCGCACGAGACCGCCGCCCGATTGACCGTCGATTTCGGCGCGGCCAAGCTCTTCCTGCATTTCCTTGAAGCGGGCCTGCATTTCGCCGACCTGCTTCATCATGCCCATCAAATCTTTCATATCGTCCTCTACGCGGGCCTCTAATAATCGAGCGGACTTCAACCCGCCTCGCTCTCGTTGTCGCCGTCGTCGGCTTCGATCTCATGTCCGGCGGTTCGGCGCACCGCCGTTATCTTGGCATTCGGAAACGCCGCGAATACGGCGCGCACGGCGGGATGCGCTTTGAGCGATACAAGTTCGGCGGCTTCGCGAGCCCGATTAACGGCACCGATCGCAGGCGCACCCGCTTCTTTCGAGAGCACCACGACCCACTTCCGGGTTGTCCAGGCGTTGAGCTTTTCGCGCAGATCGTTCGCGAGTTCCGCCGGTGCACCGGGTAGCAGAAAAAGATCGATCGAACCGGCTGCGCCGTCGAATTTGACGAGGCTGACATGATCTTCGAGATGAAATTTGAGCTTTGCATCGCGCTTCTCACTGACAAGCGCCACGACGTCGGCAAACGAGCGCGGATCAGATCTCGCAGCGATGGCGGCAGGCGGCAGCACAGCGGCTTCCTCGCTCGCACCGGCGACATCGTCATCCTCGAGAACGTCGTCGTCGCTGAAATCGAAGCCGTCGCTCGCATCATCTTCGGGGCTTTCGGCCCTCGGAGCAGCCGGAGCGGCATTGACCGGCGTGCGCGCAGCCACGGCCGTCTGTTCTGGGGAAGAAGGCGCGCCACGGCGCACGGGGACGGCCCCGCCGCCAAGAGTGCGGATCAATTCATCGGGCGTCGGCAGATCAGCGGTATAGGCGAGGCGGATCAGGACCATTTCGGCGGTAATGCGCGGGTTCGGCGCGCGCGAAGTTTCTTCAAAACCCTTGAGCAGCATCTGCCAGGCGCGTGACAGATAAGGCATCGACAACCGTTCCGCGAGCGCCGTGCAGCGCTTTTTTTCCTCTGCCGTCAGACCCTCACCTGCCGGCTCCTCGCCGACAGCCTTGACGCGCGCGATCGCGTGCACGGCTTCCGCCAGATCCGAAATGACCTCCACGGACGCAGCGCCATCGCGATGCAGGCCCGAAAGGCCCTCGAGCGCCGCGGCCACGTCACCACGGAAGAGCGATTCGGCGAGATCGAAAATGCGGGCGCGATCGGCAAGCCCGAGCATGTCGCGAACCTTAATCGCGGTGACGTGCCCCTCGCCCATTGCGATCGCTTGATCTAGCACCGAGAGGCCGTCGCGCACCGAACCCTCGGCCGCTCGCGCGATCAGCTGCAAAGCATCGGGATCGGCACGCGCGCCTTCATTCTCGACGATCTTCTTGAAGTGCTCGGCCAGCACCGGCTGCTCGACGCGGCGCAGATCGAAACGCTGGCAGCGCGACAGCACGGTGACGGGCACCTTGCGGATTTCGGTCGTCGCGAAAATGAAACGGACGTGCGCCGGAGGTTCTTCAAGCGTCTTCAGAAGGGCGTTGAAGGCGCCCTTCGACAGCATGTGAACTTCGTCGATCATGAAGACTTTGGTGCGCGCCACGAGCGGCATGTACTGCGCGCTTTCGGTGATCTCGCGGATGTTATCGACGCCGGTATTGGACGCGGCATCGATCTCGAGCACGTCCGGGTGACGACCCTCCATGATCTCTTTGCAGTGGACGCCAAGGCCCGGCATGTCGATCGTCGGCTTGTCGTAACCCGGCGCTTCGTAATTGAGAGCCCGAGCCAGAATGCGCGCCGTCGTCGTTTTGCCGACACCGCGAACACCGGTCAGCATATAGCCTTGCGCGATGCGTCCGGCGGCGAAAGCGTTCCGCAGTGTCGTCACCATGGCCGATTGGCCGATCAGATCATCGAACGTCGCCGGCCGGTACTTGCGCGCCAGCACGACGTAGGGCTTCGCCGGCCCCGCGCCATCCGAGTCGTCTGCCGTATTTGATTTCTTCTTCGCCATTATCCCGGAGTAGCCGACTTTCGCCGAAAGGGCGAGGGAGCAAGGCGATGAACGCCCGGCGGCCCATATTTTCGGGCTATGACCGCCCCTGCAATTTCGGGTGGGCCGAGCGCCAGATCACCTGCGATCCGAATAGCGCGCGCGGGCGGCAAATGAGAGGCTGGCGAACGACCCGACTTCTGATCGTTAGGGCTGCTTCCTTCCGGACCTGACCCGGTTGGCGACGAATTCGTCCGCCGCCAACCTCCCGTCCATATAATGGTCGGAACGAACCGGAAGTACAACCCTTTGCCCCGCGCGGCGCGGCAAATGCGCTTCGCCCTCGTTGCACGAACACAATCGGCGGTTCAGCGCCAGAAGCGTCGGCGGAACAATAATTTGCTGTATCGGCGCGGCTTGGGCGTCCCAGTCAGCGCTGCCGCCCTATGGCCGGAAATCTCTTGCCGCAGTCTGCCTTGATATTTCTCGCATGCTGGAAAACCAGGACTCTATGTTGGCGGGATTCTAGCTCACTTGAGCCGAAGACTTTGCTGAGTGGCATCCTTGTCACGCAAATTGTTATGCACAAGGAACCCGCGATAAAGGGCTAGATTCGCTCTCTCAGACTGATTAGCGATTCGCTCATTGCAGATGCACGACGAGCGTTCGAATTAGTCGAGGTGCGGTCATGCGCAGTCATATTGGTCATGTTGGCTTAGCGGTATTAGCGTCGGCGTTTTTGATGGCTTCCCCCGCGTTAGCTGATGATTGGTTTCCACCCTACTCAACTTACAACGACGGTATGTGGAATAAGCTGTATGTCGGCGCGCACGTAGGCGGCGCATGGGGCGACAGCGACTGGTTTTCTCCGGACTTTGACACGCGGACATCGCCAGGACTCGACAGCGGAACGGCGTTTGGCGGACAAGTCGGCATACTCCACCAATTCGGCCCATTCGTAGCCGGCGCTGAGGTTTCTTATTCAGGTATGGATGACCTCGACGGAGCTTCTACCTGCCCCAACGCCAGCTTCACTTGTCATAACAACGTCGACAACCTGCTTCTTTTGAATGGACGCTTGGGATACGCGTTCGGACCCTTGCTGCTCTACGGAACAGGCGGCTACGCCCGTGCGCACGTCGAGTTGCTCACGCCCTCAGCCGGTGCGACATTTCACGCCGACGACGATGTAAACGGTTGGAACGTCGGCGGCGGCATTGAATATCAGTTTACGCGTAACGTATCGCTCGCCGTCCAATATGAGCACGTAAACTTACAGGATAACCATTATCGGCTGCTCGACAGTTCGAACAACCCAATTACGGACGGTAATTTACGCGTAGACTCGGATTTCAATATCATCGAAGCACGATTGAATATCCTGCTCGACACACGCAGCAATTACATACCTCCCGAACCCCTTAAATAGACCACTCAACCCCAGCCGTACCTAAGGCCGTTGGCACCCCGCCAGCGGCCCTTTTTTTACCGAATCCGCCAATGCTTCTGCTGGGATAAAGACGCCGTTCGATTCAGACGGCCGGTTGCATCTCAATAGTTTAAATACACCTGCCGCCATCAACCTCGATCGCAACGCCGGTGACGAAAGCGCTGGCCGGATCGGCGAGAAAAAGCGCCGCGTTTGCGATGTCGCGTGGCGTTGACATACGGCCAAGCGGAATACCGGCGATGAACTTCGCGCGGTTCTCCGGCGTGTCGGCCACGCCCATGAATTGTTCGAGCATGCCCGTCTCGCCGATCACCGGATTGATCGCATTGACGCGGATGTTCTTCGGAGCCAGCTCCACGGCCATCGACTTCGTCAACGTAATCGCGGCGCCCTTCGACCCATTGTACCAAGTGAGCCCCGGCCGCGGGCGAAGGCCCGCCGTCGACGCCGTATTGATGATCGATCCGCCGCCGCGTTTCTCCATGAGCGGAACGACCGCCAATGTCGTGAGATAGATCGATTTGACGTTGACCGCGTAGATGCGATCGAATTCGTCCTCAGTAACCGTCATCAACGACTGGTTCTTGTGCGTCACGCCGGCGTTGTTGACGAGGATGTCGACGCCGCCAAAGGCTTCGACGGCCGCCGCGACCATCGCATCGACATCGACGCGCTTCGTTACGTCCGTCGTCGTTGCGACCGCGCGACCGGAGCCGATCGCTTCTACACATGAGCGCGCCGCCGCACCGTTGATATCGGCGACGACGACCTTGGCGCCTTCCCCCGCAAACAGTTCGGCGATGCCGCGGCCGAAACCCGATCCGCCGCCCGTGACGATCGCCACCTTGTCTCTGAGACGCATGTCCGTCAGCCCATTGATCCTAGCCGGGGCGCTTCAGCGGCACCTGCCCGCTTGCCGCGAGCTCCGCCGCCTCCTTGCGAAACGGACTGGCAGGATACGTGCCGAGAATTTTCGTCTGCGTCGAGAAGAACGACAATTCCTCGAGCGCCAGCTGAACGGAGCGATTGACGGGATGGCCGTCGATGTCGGCAAAGAACATCGTGGCGTTGAACGTACCTTCTTCTTGATAGCTTTCGAGCTTCGTCATATTGACGCCGTTCGTCGCGAAGCCGCCAAGCGCTTTGTAGAGCGCCGCCGGAAGGTTGCGGACGCGGAAAATGAAGGTGGTGATGACCGGCCCGTTGCCGGGTTCCGCGTCATCGGGCTCCTTGGCAAGAACGACGAAGCGCGTCGTGTTGTGCGTCTCGTCTTCCATGTCGGATTTCAGAATCTGCAAACCGTAAATCTCGGCGGCCAGTCGCGATGCGATCGCGGCCGTCGTCAGATCGTCGCTCTCGGCGACGAGCCGCGCCGAACCCGCCGTGTCGGCTCCCGGCACCGGCGCGATACCAAGCTTGCGCAGCGTAACACGGCACTGGCCGAGTGCCTGCGTATGGCTCATCACGCGTTTGATCGTCGCGAGGCTGGCGCCGGGCTTGGCCATCAGCTGATGGCGCACGCGCAGGAAGTGCTCGGCGACAATGTAAAGATTTGCGTCCGGAAGCAGATGGTGGATGTCGGCAACGCGCCCCGCCACCGAATTCTCGATCGGGATCATCGCATAGCGCGCATCGCCGTTTTTGACCGCCGCGATGGCATCCTCGAATGTCGGATAGGCGATCGCCTCCAAGTCGGGAAAGGCTTCGCGCGCCGCCAGATGCGAATTGGCCCCCGGCTCACCTTGGTAGGATATTTTCGCGGTGTCCTCTGCGGACCCTGATCGTTGCGGCATGGCTTATCAACTGGCTCGAATTGCGATTGTCTTGGAGGGACGAGAAAGCGGAAGAATCACGGCGCGACAAGACGGCGGGCGCGCTCCAGGTCGGCCGGAGTATCGACACCGAGGGGAACAGTGTCAACGATCGTGACGTCGATGCGCATTTGGGCTTCGAGCGCCCGCAGTTGCTCAAGCTTTTCGCGCTTTTCCAACGGCGAAGGCGGCAGCGAGACGAAGCGCTCGAGACTGTCGCGGCGATAGGCATAGATGCCGATGTGGTGGTAGAGCGGGCCATCGCCCGAAGGCGCCGTGGCCCGCGTGAAATAGAGCGCGCGTAGCCGGTTCTCCGCGATCGGCGTGCCGACCACTTTGACGACGTTTGGGTTGGTTCGTTCCTCGGCCTCGGAAATGACGGCGGCTAATGTCGCGATGGCGGTTTCAGCCGTCGCAAGCGGCGCGACGCATTGGCCGACGAGTTGTGGATCGAGCGTCGGCAGATCGCCTTGCAGATTGACGATGATACTGGCGTCGTGCGCCGGATCGACCTTCGTGACCGCCTCGTGAACCCGGTCTGACCCCGACGCATGATCGGCCCTCGTCATCACCGCTTCGCCCCCGGCGGCCGTCACAACCTTTACGATCTCTTCGCTATCGGTCGCGACGATCACGTGCCCGGCGTTCGCCGCAACGGCGCGTTGCCAGACGCGGACGATCATCGGCCGGCCGCGAATGTCGGCCAGCGGCTTGCCGGGAAGCCGGGTCGCGTGCATGCGAGCCGGTATGACGATCAGAGTATTTCGAATCACTGCGGGCGGGATCTCTGGCTCGGTGACAAACTGTCTCGCCGCGATTGTGGGACGAGACGGTTTGAGCGCTTGCAAGGGTGAGGTGAGCTTATATACCTCCGATCAGTCTCGTCATCTTTGATTTGCGTGCCATGGGCTGGCCGCCACGGGAGCTGCGGAATGAATCAATTCGAGTTCACCAAGATTGCGGGCGCCGTGCTCGCGGCATTGCTGCTGATCGTCGGCACGAAGACCTTCATCGAGATGAACGTCGGACAAACACCCGAGAAGCCGGGGTTCCAGTTGCCGGCCCCGACGGCCGAGACCGCTAAACCCGCAGACGGAGCAGCCGGCGAAGCCGGTGCGCCTGCCGCCGCCACTCCTGAGGCCGCCGGCAAAGAAGTCGTTGCTCTACTGGCCAAGGCTAATGCAGAGAATGGCAAGTCCATCTTCAAGAAATGTCACGCTTGCCACGTCTCCGAGAAGGGCAAGACGCCGACCGTCGGACCCAATCTCTGGGGCGTCGTCAATCGCCCGAAAGCGACTTATCCAGGGTTCTCCTATTCCGAGGCGATGAAGGCCAAGGGCGGCGATTGGTCGTTCGAAGAACTCGGCCGATTTCTGCACAATCCGAAGGCCGATATACCAGGCACTAAAATGGTGTTCACGGGACTGCCGACCCCCAGCGACGAGGCCGACGTGATTGCTTATCTGGCAACCCTCGCCGATACCCCTGTGCCGTTGCCTAAATGACAGCAAGTTAACTCGCTATGGCTATCAAAGTTTGCGACCCTGCCGGGCACTTGGCGGGGTCGTTTTCTTATCGGGACGTCGGATTTATCCCCGTGGTTTCCGGCCGTGTTAACCTGCTGCCAGGACGAGACATTGAAAGGACCCAGCCGACGATGCGTATGCGCCTGATGACGCAGTTAGCCGTCGCCGTGATGGCATTGCTGGGCTTCTTGTCGATTGAAGATCTGGCTCAGGCCGAAGAGCCGGTGTGCCACCACGCGCTCTCCCTCGTCGGCGAACCGAAATACGGCGCCGATTTCAAGAATTTCGATTGGGTGAACCCGGACGCTCCGAAAGGCGGCACGCTGCGTCAGTGGGCCGATGGCACATTCGACACGCTGAACCCGTTTTCAGACAAGGGCGTCAAGGCTGTCGGCCTCGGCATAATATTCGACGGACTTTTCGCGGCGAGCCCCGATGAACCGTCGACGCAATACGGCCTCATCGCAGAATGCGCCTCGTACCCGAGTGACTTTTCATCGGTGACTTTCAAGCTGCGGCCTGAAGCCAAGTTTCATGACGGGCAGCCGATCACGCCCGAGGATGTCGTTTTCTCGTTCGAGCAGTTCAAGAAGGTCAATCCGTTTTACGCATTCTATTACAAGAACGTCGAGAAGGCCGAGAAGACCGGCGATCACGAGGTGACCTTCACGTTCAACGTCAAAGGCAATCGCGAGTTGCCGATGATCGTCGGCGAGCTTTCGGTCGTGTCGAAGAAGTACTGGGAAGGCAAGGACGCCAACGGCAAACAGCGCGACCTTGGCGAGACGACCGTCGAGCCACCGCTCGGCAACGGGGCATACAAAATCAAATCCGTCGATACCGGCCGTAAAATCACCTACGAGCGCGTGCCCGACTACTGGGCAAAGGATTTGCCCGTGATGCGTGGCCAGTACAATATCGACACCCTCGAATTCACCTATTATCGCGACCGCGCGCCGGCATTCGAGGATTTCAAAACTGGAAAGCTCGACCTATGGATCGAGAACCGGGCTTCCGCCTGGGCGACGCAGTATGATTTCGATGCGCTGAAAAAGGGGCTCGTGATCAAAGAGGCGATCCCAGTAAAACGCGTCGCTTCGATGCAGGCTTTTGTTTTCAATCTGCGCCGCAAACAATTCCAGGACGTGCGCGTCCGGCACGCTTTCAACCTCCTCTTCAATTTCGAACAGGCCAACAAAAAGCTGTTCTTCAATCTCTATCAGAGGGTCGGCAGTTTCTTCGAGAACTCGGATCTGCAATCGAAGGGGCTGCCAGAAGGACGCGAGCTCGAAATTTTGAATGGCATCAAATCGGAGGTGCCACCTGAAGTCTTCACCACCGAATGGAAGAATCCCGTCAACGCCCAGGAAGGCGATTATCGCAAGCATCAGCTTGAGGCATTGAAACTTTTCGAGGCTGCCGGCTGGAAAATTTCCAGCGAAACGGCCACCGATCCTTCATGCGGCTTTTTTTGCAAATTGAAGGGGATGGTCGGATTGTCCTCAGCCCGAACGGCGCGCGTGCTTCGCAACGCCGAAGGCGAGCAGATGTCTGTCGAATTTCTGCTCGACGGCGACACATTTGAACAGATCATTCTTCCGTACGCGCAAGACCTGCAAGCACTCGGCATCAAGGCCACCGTGCGCACGGTCGATGGCGCGCAATACAAGCAGCGCGAAGACAAGCGCGACTTCGACATCATCGTCGATAACTTCGCCCAGTCGAATTCACCCGGCAACGAACAGCGCGAATTCTGGGGATCGGCCGCCGCCGATAAGGATGGCAGCCGCAATACCATCGGCATCAAGAACCCCGCCGTCGACAAGCTGATCGACGACATCGTGTTTGCGAAAGATCGTCCCGAGCTGGTCGCCGCGACGCATGCACTCGACCGCGTTTTGCTGTGGAATTACTACGTCGTTCCGCACTGGTACTATCCTTACGAGCGCGTGGCGTACTGGGATATTTTCGGCCGGCCCGCGAAATTGCCGTCCCAAACGTCGGCGCCGACGCAGGTTTGGTGGATCGACCCCGCAAAGGAAAAAGCTATCGAGGCGGCAAAGGCGAAATAATCCGGTGCGGAGCTTTGTCCGAACGCGAACGACAATGATACCGAGAAGCTGCGTTCTCGCTGCGCTGGCTGGTCTGATCGTTGTCCTATCGGCCCCCCACGCCAACGCCGAGCCACGCCACGGCCTGTCGATTTTCGGCGAACTGAAATACGGGGCCGATTTCCAGCATTTCGACTACGTCAATCCCGCTGCGCCGAAGGGCGGCCGCATGGTGACGATGGGAACCGGCGGCGCCAACACGTATGACACGCTCAATCAGTACATCCTGAAAGGCGACGCCGCACAGGGCCTCGATTTTCTTTTCGACAGCCTGATGGTGCGCGCCCAGGATGAACCCGATGCCGTCTACGGGCTTATCGCCAAATCCGCCGATGTCGCGCCCGACGGTCTTTCCGTTACATTCAAGCTCCGGCCCGAGGCGAAGTTCGCAGATGGCACGCCGCTGACCGCAGCCGACGTCATCTACTCGTTCACCGCGCTGAAAGAGAAAGGCCACCCCGCGATTTCGATGACGTTGCACGACGTCGTTTCGGCCGAAGCGCTCGACCCCGAAACGGTGCGTTACACGTTCAAGGGGACCCTGACGCGCGATCTCCCGATTATCGTTGCGCAACTGCCGGTGCTGTCCAAGGCCTATTATTCAAAGCAGCCGTTCGAGGAGACGTCGCTGAAACCACCGCTTGGATCTGGCCCTTACAAGATCAAGGATTTCAAGCCAGGAACCTACGTTACCTACACGCGCCGCAACGACTATTGGGCGAAAGACCTCCCCGTAAACCGCGGCCGCTATAACTTCGACGAGATACGGTACGATTACTATCGCGATCGCAATATCGAGCTAGAGGCGCTTCTGTCGGGACAATTCGATTTTCGCGAGGAATTCTCGAGTGGCGCCTGGGCGACCAGATACGACATCCCGGCCGTCCGCGAAGGCCGACTGATTACCGTGGTGTTGCCGGATCAACGGCCCTCGGGTGCGCAAGGCTATTTCATCAATACCCGCCGCGACAAACTCAAGGACCCGCGCGTACGCGAAGCGCTTGATCTCGTGTTCGATTTCCAGTGGTCGAACAAGAAGCTGTTTTATAGCCTCTACAAGCGCACCACGAGCTACTTCGAAAATTCGGACATGAAGGCATCCGGCAAACCGAGCCCCGAAGAGCTGGCGCTGCTGGAGCCATTCAAAGATAAACTTTCGCCAGAGGTGTTCGGCGAACCCTATACGCCTCCGGTGACCGACGGCAGCGGCAACAACCGCGACAACTTGAAGAAAGCGCGCGATCTCCTGATTGCGGCAGGCTGGACGCCCGGCCCGGACCACATGCTGCACAACGCCAAGGGCGAAACGCTGACGATCGAGTTTCTCGAATTCGAGGCGATGTTCGAACGCATCACCGTGCCCTACACCGACAATCTCAAGCGCATCGGCGTCGACGCCTCGTTTCGCCTGATCGATCCGGCTCAGTACGAGCGGCGCGTCAAATCGTTCGATTTCGACGTGACGACCCAGCGCTATTCGCTTCGCCTGACACCGGGGGTCGAGCTGAAAAGCTATTGGGGATCAGAGGCCGCCAAGATCGACGGATCGCTTAATCTGCCCGGCATCAACGATCCCGTCGTCGATGCTCTGATCGATAAGGCGATGGCGGCGAAATCCCGCGCCGAACTCGTGACGGCGATGCGTGCCATTGATCGGGTGCTTCGGGCTGGGCATTACTGGGTGCCACAGTGGTATAAGGCATCCTACTCGATCGCTTACTGGAACAAATTCTCACGTCCCGCCGTGCAGCCCAAGTATGATGCGGGCGTGCTCGACACGTGGTGGTTCGATTCGCAGAAAGCCGAAGCCCTAAGCTCCGGCAAGCCGCAAGTGCAGTCTCAGGAACCGGCGAAAAACTGATGGCCTTCTATCTTTTGAAACGCGTGCTGCTGATCATTCCGACGCTGTTCGGCATCATGCTGTTTTCGTTCGTCATCATACAGTTCGCGCCGGGCGGTCCGGTGGAACAGATGATCGCGCAATTGATGGGGCACTCGTCCTCGATCGTCAGCCGCATGGGCGGCGGCGGTGGCGATGCTCTCGGCGGTGGTGCCGGCGGCGCTCAACTCGGCCAGGGCGCGGCCGATTCAATCACCTCGAAGTATCGCGGTGCCCAGGGTCTCGATCCGGCCTTCATCAAGAGCCTCGAAAAACAGTTCGGCTTCGATAAGCCGGCGCCTGAGCGCTTCTACCTTATGATGAAGAATTTTCTGACGTTCGATTTCGGAAAAAGTTACTTCCGCGACGTTCCCGTCATGGATCTCATCAAGGAAAAATTGCCCGTCTCGATTTCGCTCGGGCTATGGATGACGCTGCTGACGTATCTGATTTCAATTCCACTCGGCATTCGCAAGGCCGTAAGGGATGGCGAGCCGTTCGACACCTGGAGTAGCGCCGTACTCGTCGTCGGCTATGCAATCCCGGGCTTCCTGTTCGCCGTTCTATTGCTGATCCTGTTCGCCGGCTCATCCTTCGTTCAGTGGTTCCCCTCGCGCGGGCTCTTCTCCGACAACTGGGACCAGTTATCGATGTTCGGAAAGATCACCGATTATCTCTGGCATCTTGTGCTGCCGATGACGGCGATGGCGGTCGGTTCGTTCACGGCTATGACGTTTCTGACGAAGAATTCGTTTCTGGACGAAATTCGCAAACAGTACGTCGTGGCAGCGCGAGCCAAGGGGCTATCGGAGCAGCAAGTCTTGTACGGACACGTCTTCCGCAACGCCATGCTGCTGATCATCTCCGGCTTCCCGGCCGCGTTCATCAGCGCCTTCTTTTCCGGGGCATTGCTGATCGAAACGATTTTTTCACTCGATGGGCTCGGCCTCCTCTCGTTCGAAAGCATCGAGAAGCGCGATTATCCTGTCGTGTTCGCGTCTCTCTTCATCTTTTCGCTGATCGGCCTGGTCGTCGGCATCATATCGGACTTCGTCTACACCCTCGTCGATCCGCGCATCGACTTCGAGACGCGTGAGGTCTGAGGCGATGGATCAGAAAACCGATCGGGATACGGGCGATACGGCCGCAATCGCGACGCCGGACAAAGCAACGTGGTTCGCAAGAACCAAAAAGCGTTTCGGCTTCCGCCTGTCTCCCGTCAATCGTCGGCGCCTCGAGCGCTTCAAGGCGCACAAGCTCGGATATCGTTCGTTCCTCATCTTCAGCGGACTATTCTTGATCACGCTCTTTGCCGAGTTCGTCGCCAACGACCGGCCGCTGATGATCAGTTACAAGGGCGAAATTCTGTTTCCGGTTCTCGTCGACTATCCGGAAGAAAAGTTCGGTGGCTTCCTCGCCGTCACCGATTACCGCACGCCCGACATCGCCAACGAGATCAACGCCAACGGCTGGATGCTTTGGCCGCCGATCCGCTACTCCTACGACACGATCAACAAGGACTATCCCGGCCGCATTGGCGAAAACGGCATCTGCCTCGGCTATCCCGCGCCACCACCCTGGGCATCGTCACTGAAGCTTTGCGACGCGCCGGCGGATCAAGTCGCGCGCTTTAAGGAACTCGGCAACACCAATTGGCTCGGCCTCGACAGCCAAGGCCGCGACGTCGTTGCGCGCGTCATCTACGGCTTTCGGATTTCGGTGCTGTTCGGTCTCATCCTGACGATTGTCTCGTCGGCGCTCGGCGTGCTCGCGGGCGCGGTGCAGGGCTACTTCGGCGGCAAGACCGATTTGATTTTCCAACGCCTCCTCGAAATCTGGAACTCGATACCGGAACTCTTCGTGCTGCTGATCCTGTCATCGCTGTTCGTTCCGGGTTTCTGGACGCTGCTCGGCATTCTGCTGATCTTCTCGTGGACGTCGCTCGTCGGTCTCGTGCGCGCCGAATTTCTGCGCGGCCGCAACCTCGAGTACGTTCGCGCGGCCCGCGCCCTGGGCCTCTCCGACTGGCAAATCATATTCAAGCATCTGCTGCCGAATGCGATGGTCGCCACGCTGACGTTCGTGCCGTTCAAGCTTTCCGGCGGCATCGCGGCGTTGACCGCTCTTGATTTTCTTGGGCTCGGCATGCCGCCGGGATCACCTTCGCTTGGTGAACTTCTGCTCGAGGGAAAAAAGCATCTCGAAGCGCCATGGCTCGGCATCTCGGGTTTCATTTCCATCTCCATCATACTGTCGCTTGCGATCTTCATGGGTGAAGCCGTACGCGACGCGCTCGATCCGCGCAAAACATTCAGGCAGATGAAAAGCTGATGACCAAGGGCCAACCTCTCATCGATGTCCGCAATCTCTCCGTCGCCTTCGGCGAGGGCGCCGATACCAAGCGCGTCGTCGACGAAGTGTCGTTCACGGTCGGCAATGGGGAGACTGTCGCCCTCGTTGGCGAATCGGGTTCGGGCAAAACCGTCTCGGCGATGTCGATCCTGCGGCTTTTACCCAACTCCGCATCGCACCCAACCGGCGAGATCCTGTTCGAAGGCAAGGACATTCTGAAGGCCAACGAAGCGCAATTGCGCGCCATTCGTGGCAGAAGAATTTCGATCATCTTTCAGGAACCGATGACGACGCTCAATCCCCTGCACACCATTGAGAAGCAGGTTGGCGAAATCATCAAGTTGCATCAAAAGGTTTCCGACCAGGCGACGCGCACGCGCGTGATCGAACTACTGACCAAGGTCGGCATTCGCGACGCCGAAAAACGGCTCGGAGCTTATCCGCATCAGCTTTCCGGCGGCCAGCGGCAGCGCGTGATGATCGCCATCGCGCTCGCCAACGAGCCAGACCTGCTGATCGCCGACGAGCCGACAACCGCGCTCGACGTCACGATCCAGGCGCAGATCCTGGAGCTGCTCAAGTCTCTGCAAAAAGAAATGGGCATGGCGATGCTGCTCATCACCCACGATCTCGGCATCGTGCGGCACATGGCCGACCGCGTTTACGTCATGCAGAACGGCGAGATCGTCGAAACCGGCAATGCCGAAGAAGTCTTCACGTCACCCAAGCATCCCTATACGCGCCATCTCCTCGAAGCCGAACCCAAGGGCAGCCCGCCGTCGACCAATCTGTCTGCCCCGGTCGTTGTCGAGACGGACGATCTCAAGGTCTGGTTTCCGATCAAGCACGGTTTTCTGCAAAGAACAGTCGACTACGTGAAGGCCGTCGATGGTTTGTCGATGAAGCTGCGAGCCGGCGAAACGCTTGGCGTCGTCGGCGAGTCCGGTTCCGGCAAAACGACACTCGGTCTCGCAATCCTGCGGCTTCTATCATCGAAGGGCCCTATTGCTTACGTCGGCAAGCGCATCGACGGCTTGACGAACAAGCAGATGCGGCCGCTGCGTAAAGAGATGCAGGTCGTCTTCCAGGATCCCTATGGTTCGCTGTCGCCGCGGCTCACTATCGAGCAGATCATCGAAGAAGGGCTGCTGATCCAGAATCCGGAGCTTGACGAAGGTCAACGCCGGTCCCGCGTCGCCGCGGCGCTGACCGAAGTCGGGCTCGACCCCGAGGCGCGAGACCGCTACCCGCACGAGTTCTCTGGTGGACAGAGGCAGCGTATCGCGGTCGCCCGCGCAATGGTGTTGGAGCCAAAGTTCGTCATGCTCGACGAGCCGACGAGCGCACTCGACATGAGCGTGCAGGCGCAGATCGTCGATCTGTTGCGCGACCTGCAAACGAAGCACGATCTCGCCTACCTTTTCATCAGTCACGACCTCAAAGTCGTGCGGGCGTTGTGCAACTACGTCATCGTGATGAAGAACGGCAAAGTCGTTGAAGAAGGCCCGGCGCGCGATATTTTCGAAAGTCCGAAGGAAGATTACACGAAAGCCCTGCTCGCCGCCGCTTTCGACATCAAAGTCGCGCATCGCGGCGTGCTGGCGAGCTAGAGACCACATCGGGGGGAACTCAATGAGCACACAGAAGCTCGTGCACTATCACGCGCCGCAGACACGCTCGTTTGCTATTTTGTGGCTGTTCGAGGAGCTTGGCTCGCCACCGCACGAGCTCAAGGTGCTGAACCTGAAGAAGGGCGAGCACAAATCGCCTGCCTATCGCGCGATCAATCCAATGGGCAAAGTGCCGGCCATCGTGCATGGCGACACGGTCGTCACGGAGGCGGCCGCGATCGCGCTCTACCTTGCAGACGCATTTCCAGATGCCGAACTCGCCCCGAAGATCGGCGACCCGGCGCGCGGCACTTACTTGCGGTGGATTGTTTTCAATCAGGCCGCCGTCGAGCCGGCGCTTACCGATTTTGCCCTGAAGCGCGAGCCCGGTCCGGCATCGACGCTCTCCTACGGCTCGTATGACGAAACGGTCGCCGCGCTTGCCGGCTCTCTTGCGAAGGGGCCCTACATCCTCGGCGAGCGCTTTTCGGCGGCCGACGTCGTCGTCGGCTCGGGCGTAAGATGGATGACGATGTTCAAGCTCCTTCCCGAGCGCCCGGAATTCAAAAATTATGCCGAACGGGTGACTGCACGTCCTGCCTTCGCGCGCGCTCTCGCGAAGGATGCTGAGCTCTCCCAATCTCTGGCCTCCTAGACGGCCCCTCTTTCGCAAAACTCCGGATCGCATATGGTCAACGGATTCCGCCGCTCTCCTGCGAGAATAGCAAATGCTTCCCGACGACGTGTTCCGCGATCGCCTCGAACCGACGCTTGTCGACCTCGAGGCGTGGGCGAACGGGATGCGCGATTGCGCCAAGATCGATATCACCGCCTCGCAGCGCTACTGGCGGCTGTCCGCCACCCCACATATCGCCGGAGGTTGTCCGTTTGAATTGCTGATCAAGTCCGATCAGACGTTCGATCTGAGGCTCGCGAATGAGGTTTATGAAGATCGACCGCTCGACAGGTTCGACTTCTTAGTGAGGCTCGTCAGCGCCATCGCCGCCGGGCATGTCGAAAGAATCGAAACGCGTAACGCTCTGACCGGCGTGCTGCTTGGCATCGGAACGCGCGTGGAAATCGAGGACGGCTGGGACTGGACGGGAGACCGTCGGATCACGCCCACGCCACTGCCTGCGCTCGAAGCGGACGAGGTACGACGCACGCACCGGTTTCTGCCATACCGGCGCTAGGCAGTTGCGCTCGACATGTCCTGCAGCTCCAGCCGTTTGATCGCGGTGATCTGACTACCTGTTCTTGCAATCCTTTGCGCGGCCTCGGATAGCGGCTCGACGGCGACCATCATGTGATGGGCGTTGGCGTGCACCATCAAAACGTTATCGACCATGATGCCGACGTGCCCCTTCCAAAATACGAGGTCGCCGCGATTCAGGCCTTCAAGACCGCCGGCGACGGGAATACTGGCGCCAAGCTCGGCCTGCTGCATGTCGGTGTCGCGGGGCGTCGAAAACCCGGCCGCCTGCAGCGAAGTTTGAACGAGCCCCGAGCAATCCAGGCCAATGCGTGTACGGCCGCCCCAAAGGTACGGCACGCCAACAAAGCCCTCTGAGATCGCCACGAAATCTCTTGCATGGCGGCCGCGCGACGCGGCGTGGCCCGCGTAAACGAAGCCACCGCCGTCGAGTTCGAGAAACTTATCGTCACCCCCACGCGCCGTAACGAGCGCGTTCATCGCCAGATGCATCAGCGGCGGAGATTTGATGTCGGGCGCGCCATAGAGAAATGTGCCTAGCGTTTGAATGCGATGGGTCGGATCGTGCTTTCCTCGCTGCAACGCATCCGCCGGCACGTAACCTACATACCCGTCATGTGCGAGCTGCACCCACGCCCAACCCTCGACCTCGTCGTAGATGGTCAGGCTCTCGCCGTATAAGGCCTCCGTTTCGAATCCGCGCGTCGCGTCCGGTGTCTTGCGCAGCGGTACCGAGGCGCGCACGACAAATGCCTGTTCGCCGACGACATAGCGTTCCGCCTTAACCGCGCCTTCCAGCGATTTTGCAGCCAGATCTTTGCGAAAAGCATTCCGGCGCGGATCGAGCGTGCCAACAGCGATTTGCGAAGCTTCATCCATCACGACGACAGCTCCCGCCTCAGCTGCTCCATCACGGCTCGCGCCGTCTGAGGCTCGCCGCCCTTGGGTCCGAGGGGCCGGCCCGCCGGTCGCCAGCCATAGAGATCGAAATGCGAAAAACGGCGGGCTTTCGTAACGAACTGGCGGAGAAACAGCGCCGCGGTGATGGCGCCCGCAAAGGGCGACTGCCAAACGTTGTTGATGTCGGCGATGTCGCTATCGAGGTGACGCCGATAGCCGTTCCAAAGCGGCAACCGCCATAAGGGATCACCGATGGACGCGGCAAGCGGCGGCAGGCTTTGCGCCATGCCCTCGTCATCGGTGAAGAACGCCGGCAGATCCGGCCCGAGCGCGGTGCGCGCCGCCCCGGTCAGCGTCGCGAAGACGAAGATGCTGTCGGGCGCCTCGCTGTCGGCCAGCGCCAGAGCGTCGGCGAGCACCAGCCGTCCCTCGGCGTCGGTGTTGCCGATCTCGACGCTGAGCCCGGCGCGGCTCGAAAGCACGTCTCCCGGCCGGAACGCATTTCCGCCGGTCGAATTCTCTGCCGTCGGGATCAAAACGCGAAGCCGGCATTTGAGCCCCTGCCCCATGATCATATGCGCCAGCGACAGTGCCGTCGCGGCACCGCCCATGTCCTTCTTCATCAGGAGCATGCCGCTCGCGGGCTTGATGTCGAGCCCACCCGTGTCGAACGTGATGCCCTTGCCGACGAGGGTGATTTTCGGCGCGCTCTCCGGACCCCAAACCAAATCGATCAGGCGTGGCTGGCGCGGACTGCCGCGGCCAACCGCGTGGATCATCGGGAAGTTCTGCGCCAGCAGTTCGTCGCCAGTGACGACGGAGATAGATGCGCCGTGACGTTCGGCGAGCATGCGTGCAGCGTCTTCGATGTCGGCCGGTCCGAGGTCTGACGCCGGCGTATTGATGAGATCGCGGCCGAACCAAACCGCCTCGGCAGTGTTGACGATCCGTGACGCGCTTGCCTTTTCCAACCGCAACTTGGCGCGGCCTGCACCTGAATTCTTTCGCTGATACCGCGAAAAGGAATAGGCGCCGAGAGCCCATGCAAGGGCTGCAAGATCGCCATCAGCCGCATCGGATGCGAGACGATAGGTTCCGGCCGGCAAGGCTTGGGCGAGAAGTCCCGCTAGAAGCTCGGAAGGCCCGCTCGGATCGCCTTGATGGCCGTCACCAACTCCGAACGCGACGGAGGAAATCCGCCCGTCTGCACCCGGAACGAGAACGTACCGCTTGGCAGCGCCTGAAAAGTTCTGCGCCGCGAGCCACGCTTTTTCGGCATCGTCAGGTTGGCCGAGCGCCGCAGGATCATCCGACCGAGCGAGATAGATTGGGATGTCTGACGGAGCGGCCGGACCGCCTGCGAAAACGTCGTCTACCGACCATGCCGTTGTCTCAACCATCGTCACTCTCGCCCCCACTGAAACCATGAACTCTATCGACGCCGCCACAAGCCCGGACGCCACGGCGGCGGCGCTCTGGAATTGCATCAGCTACCACGGTCGTCCGGCAAAACTTAAGCGTTTATTGACGCCTGCCCTAGAAACTGACGATCTCGCAGATTCGCTCGGCTACGACCGCGAATCTTGGCTTGACGGAGACTAACATGATGCGCTTTGAGCGTCGCAACCGCCCGCTCGCACTGCTTTTGAAGCCCGCTCGCATGGGAACTCTAGCGAGCCTGACGGCATCGCTGCTGCTCGGCGCATGTTCGCTTTCATCGGACCTGTTGCCGAACATCGCCATGAAGCCGCTGGAAACCGGCACGTCCGAAACGGCTTCCGCCTCGCCGCAGACGGAGCTGCAAAAGGCGACGGAGTATTGGCGCAAGGAATACGCGAAGAAGCCGACGGAGCTCCAGCCGGCCCTCAACTATGCTCGCGACCTCAAAGCAATGGGCGAGAAGGAAAAGGCCTTCGCCGTTCTGCAGCAGGCGAGCCTCGTGCACGGGAACAACCGTGAACTCGCAGGCGAATATGGCCGATTGGCGCTCGATCTCAACCAGGTTGGTGTTGCAAACCAGCTCCTCGCAATTGCCGACGATCCGACCAAGCCGGACTGGCACGTGATTTCGGCGCGCGGAACCGTGTTGGCCAAGCAGGGCAAATATAGCGACGCCGTGCCGTACTACGAACGCGCCCTCACGCTCTCGCAAAACAACCCGACGGTCATGAACAATCTCGCGATGGCCTACGCTATGATGGGAGACCCAAAGAAGGCGGAGGGAATTCTACGGCAGGCCGTGACCGCTGATGGAGCGACACCGAAGGTGCGTGAGAATTTGGCGATCGTTCTCGGGCTGCAAGGCCGTTATGACGAATCGAAAGCGGTGGCCGCGGGCGTCCTGAATTCCGATGCCGCTTCAGCCAACACCACATATCTGAAACAGATGGTGAAGCTCGACGCAAAGAGCGCCATGCCGGATGCGAAAAGCTTCGCGGCCCAGACCGTAGTAGATCATGCCGCGCCCGTGCAGCAGCCGACAGAGACCAAGATTGCCGAGAATTCGGCGGCAACGGCGTCGGCCGGTAAAGCGCCCGCGGCTCACGACTATTGGGAAACCAGCGTTGATGGCACGGCCGCAGCTTTGGCGTTTAAGGGCGCAGCCCGTTAAGCGAATCCGGCTCGATTAATTGGCTTGACCAATTTGCATTGGCTTCAAGCCGAGCCAGTATCCCCTTTCCACGACGGCCTCTAGCGGGACGCGGCATCA
>NZ_DATNBA010000050.1:0-17372 GCF_035572195.1 Hyphomicrobium sp.
GAGAGCCGACAACGCGCCTGTCCCTCAGGGCGACACGGCTTCTGCGGCGCTCGATCGAGTTGAGGTTGCAGACGATCTGCGCGAACGTATCGCCGAACTCGTATGGGTCGGAGCCCAAGTCATTGTGACCGACAACGCGCCCAGCGACGAGATGGGCCAGGGTTCCGACATCATCGTCTCAACGCATTAGCCTCAAACAAGCACTCACTATCTCTACAAAACCGACTCGAACTTGTCGTTCGGCTGAGCATGTGCGTAGACCGCCTCTATCATGTCTGCTGGGGCCCATCGCGTCATTTGACAGTTGTCCGCTCTCGGTGGCCTCGATGACATAATCACGACGTATCGGAACAGCGCCGACCTTGGATGACGGGACTTCCGATTTTTCTGCATTTCCGACATTGCAGCCACGAACTTCAGTCGACGCGATTTATATGCTTTTGACCTGCAAGCTTACTGAAAGTTGCTTTGTTGAAATCCAGTTCTTTGAAAAGCTTATTCTTGTCTGCAGGACGAAGTTTCTGCTCGGCGTCGGCGCAAAGTCTCGCCGTCTCCAACACAGTGTCGGTTGTCCTGTGCCAACTCGTATTGATCGCCTTTGCCCGATCTTGAATCGTATGCTCCTGACGCTGGCGGCGCCCCGTTTTCCCTCGCTCGCGAAAACGCAGCGCCATCGTCACTCATCCAGATCCCTGAAGCCAGCAGCGGACCACGCAAAGAGGTTGTTCCAGTTCGCCGGGAGCAAAAAAAACATCAACATGATTCACCGGCAAAAGTTTCCCAATGGAAAAACACGGTTCAGTAAAAGACACTCATTGTAAAATACGAATTTCAACATGAGTGACGCTAACGCACGGAATTTATTATATATTATCCGCGTTTCCACTTGCCCCACCCTGGACCTATTATGTTAGTCCGTGTTCGGATTATTTTGTCATGGGTGTCTTATCGGTCTCCTCAAGCAGGCAAAGACGCTGTCGAAGCGTCAGATCACGCTGAGCACTGCTCTCCTGCAGCAGACGCGCCATCCAGCGCGCAATCTCGCGATCTTCCTGCTATCGATCAAAGCTGGGCTACGCGCGAAGGAGTTTGCGTCGCTCACCTGGGACATAGCCGGCTCAACGCCAGGCGACGAGGACGACACCAGTCGCAATGAGGGCGATGCCAAGCCAGTTTGCAAGCCTCAGCTCTTCATTCAAAAAAGTGACGCCAAAGATGGCGACAAGAACAACGCTCAACTTATCGACGGGGGCTACGCGTGCCGCGTCTCCCAACTGCAAGGCACGGAAATAGCAAATCCATGATGCGCCGGTGGCGAGCCCGGAGAGAGCGAGAAAAAGATAGGTTCTCGGCGTGATCGAGTTGAGCGGCTGAAACAGCCCGCGCGCCGCAAGGATCGATGCGAGCACGACCAGGATGACGACCGTTCGAATAAATGTTGCAAGGTCGGAATTGATGTTGGCTACACCGATCTTAGCAAAAATCGCCGTGAGCGCGGCGAACACGGCGGACATCAGGGCCCAAATGATCCAGGTCGAATGCGGATGTATGGTCATTTGAGACAATTTCCTTCTTGGAAGAAAAGACTGTCAACTGAACGACAGCTAAACGACAGCACCACGGCTTATTTCTCCGAATATCCGATTGCAACGACCGCTGGGGTGGGCACGCCGAACAGTGCCTCGGCCCAACTCAGAGGCCGTTGCTTCTGCCGCTCGGCCGGTGGCAACGAGCTCTTACTATTATGACATCGGCACCTGCGGAATTAACCACCCCCAACTCAAAAGTCGTTTGACGGCGAATTGATGCAAGTGCACGATTAATTTAGATGGGACGGGCGCTACGGTTTCCGAAGGGAAGCCGATTATGCATTGTCGCGTGAAGTCTGAACCACTTGATTTCGATCTGCCGGGGGAATGCCTTCGCCAGGTCCAGCACTCGAACATTCCAACACACTTTTTACTCAATAGTTGAGACGTGCGCCCGTCGACACCTCGACGAGCCATGTCGGATTCCGTGCACCAAAAGATTAGCAAATTTAAACGTCCTGAGCACGCACTCGTGGAGGCTGAGACTTTGATAGAGAAAGGTCGAAACAATGCCTACCGGAGAAAAAGACTCGCAAGATCCGTCAACTGATATCGCGCTCAACCGGAGAAATGTTCTGCTCAGCAGCGCATCACTTATCGCACTGACCGCGACGGGAGCAACAACCGCTGAGGCACAGCAGCCCCAACCTGCAGCGCTGGCCCCCACCGGCAGCAAGCCCAACATCATCTTCATCATGGGTGACGACATTGGGTGGTTCAATATCGGAGCCTATCATCAGGGCATGATGGCCGGCCGGACGCCAAACCTGGATCGGCTGGCATCGGAAGGTATGCGGTTCACCGACTATTACGCGGAAGCAAGCTGCACCGCCGGCCGGGCGAACTTCATTACCGGCGAACTGCCAATCCGAACGGGCCTGACCACCGTCGGTCAGGCCGGTTCACCGATCGGTATTCCGGCACAGGCGGTAACGATAGCTACGGCTCTCAAGTCTATGGGCTATGCGACCGGCCAATTCGGCAAGAACCACCTCGGTGACCTGAATGAATTTCTGCCGACGGTGCACGGCTTCGACGAATTCTACGGTTATCTCTACCATCTCGACGCCATGGAAGACCCCGCGCATCCCAACTACCCGCAGAACCTCCTCGCCACCGTCGGCCCTCGCAACATGGTTCATAGCTGGGCGACGGACGTCGACGATCCGACGGAACAGCCGCGATGGGGTAAAATCGGCAAGCAGAAGATCGAAGACGCAGGCACGCTCTACCCGGAACGGATGAAGACGATCGACGACGAGATACTCAGCAATGCCCTCAAGTTTGTCGACAAGGCCAGGGCTGACAGCAAGCCCTTCTTCCTGTGGCTGAACCCAACGCGCATGCACGTGACGACGCATCTGTCCGACAAGTACGAGAAGATGCGGAATTCGGAGAATAGTTGGAGCGTGGAAGAAGCCGGAATGGCGCAGCTCGACGACATCGTCGGCTCCGTCATGACGTATGTGAAGAATAACAAACTTGATGGGAACACCATCATCGCCTTCTCCACTGACAACGGCACGGAAAACTTCACCTGGCCCGACGGAGGCCAGACACCCTTTGCCGGCGGCAAAGGAACCGGGCTCGACGGCGGCTTCCGTGTGCCGATGATCGTGAGTTGGCCGGGCGTGGTTCCGGCAGGCAAGGTCGAGAACGGCATCATGTCCGGCCTCGACTGGTTCCCGACCCTCGTCGCCGCAGCCGGCGACCCCAACATTGTCGACGAGTTGAAAGCGGGCAAACAAATAGGCGATACCACGTACAAGGTTCATCTCGACGGTTACAATCAGATGGACTTGCTCACCGGCAAGGGCCCATCGAAACGTCATGAAATCTACTACTTCACGGAAGGCACGCTCTCTGCCGTCCGCATCGACGATTACAAGTATCGGTTCACCGATCAGCCCGATGGCTGGATCGGCACGACCGTCAAGGTGGACATGCCAATCCTCATCAATCTCCGGCTCGATCCCTTCGAGCGCACGGGGTTTGCGAAAGGAGCGTACGGTTCCTACGAATATTTCAATTGGTTCCTCTATGAGTTTTGGCGCTTCCAGTTCGTTCAGAAGGAAGTTGCAAAATTGGCGCAGACCGCGATCGAATTCCCGCCCATGCAGAAGGGCGCCAGCTTCAATCTAGAGGCGGTGAAGGAACAGATCGCCAAGGCCATCGCTTCGCAGGCCGGCAAGTGAACTGGCTTGGCGCACGCCGGAGCTGAGCCCCCGGCGTGCGCTATTTCCCAGGGATGCTGAAGCGCGTCTGAAAGTGCTGGCGCGGAACGTCGGTACAAATCCGGCCTCCCGCCTCGCGCGCCGCTTCCATGACATCATGCTTACAAAATAGTATGCGCGCCTCGCTGGCGTGCGGCAGACCGCGCTTTGCCTAGCTCGCCGGAATCTCTAATGGTAACGCGGATCAATGACCGGCCAGCGGGCCGAGGGGCGGGGTAAGATGCGGGTGGCTCAAAAGTTGAGTTTTGTAGCCTGGGTTGGTTTGGCATCCGTCATGATCGCCGCGTCCCCGGCCTTGGCTGACGACGCATGCCCGGCGGGTACCCTCGGCGTCTCCCGAATTGTCGAAGTCGATACCACAGGCGGCCCTTGGTTCGGCGAACCTCACGGCGATCGCAATCTCCTTTCTCCGGGAGAAGTCGTTTTGACATTCGACGATGGGCCGTCGCCGAAGGACACGCGCACCATTCTGGCCGCGCTTGCCAAAGAGTGCACCAAGGCAACGTTCTTTGTTGTTGGCAGCATGGTCGTGCAACATCCGGACGTGCTGGCGGAGATTGCAAATCAGGGTCATACGATCGGGACGCACACCTGGTCGCACGCCAATCTCGCAGCCCTGCCGATTTCGCAAGCCACGCAGGAAATCGAGTCGGCCTTCAACGCCGCACAGAAGGCAAGCCCTACGCCGATCGCGCCTTTTTTCCGCTACCCCTACCTCAGCAGCAGCAAGCAAACCGTCGATTACCTTCGCAGTCGTAACATCGGCCAGTTCGCCGTCGACATAGATTCGCTTGACTGGCGAATCCACAATTCAAAAGCCCTCATCAACAAAGTCATGACCGGTCTCAAGGCGCGCGGGCGCGGCATCATATTGATGCACGACATTCACAAGTCGACCGCCGACGCGCTCCCCGAGTTGCTTTCCCAAATCAAGGCCGCAGGATTCAAAGTCGTGCAGTTGAAGCCGAAGGCGCAAGTCGAGATGATCGCCGACGTCGCCCCGCCGGTGACGCTGTCTCACGTCAAATCGGCCGTTCGCAGATTCAAGCATCAGCGAACCGTGTCGCGTGCAAAGAGGCCGGCACCGACGGAGGCAGGCTTCAAGACGATTTGGTAGGCCGGCGTAACCTAAGCAACGTGCCCGCAGCCAAGTCGATACCGGTGCGCGTGATGCAACGCCCATGATAGCCCGGCCTTGTGACTTGAACTGGGCTTGAATACCCGCTATCGCCTCAACGCGGCGTCAGTACTTTGACGCGCGGGCGTTGGTTATTTCGCTCCGGCAATCACGGTCCGCGCTTTCAAATTCTGCGCCGGCTCCATCCGACATGAGACGCTGCTTTGCAAACGACGTCGCGAACGTCAGACACGGTCCCTCCGATCCTGTCGCATGCCGGACCGCTCCTCGAGCGCTACGACGTCATTTTCTGTGACGTATGGGGTGTCGTGCACAACGGCGTTACGGCGTACGAAGGCGCTTGCCGTGCCCTCGAAACATTTCGCTCCGGCGGCGGCACCGTCATCCTCGTCTCAAACGCGCCGGTGCCGAAGCGTCGCGTCGCCGATATGCTCGAAAGCCGACATGTGCCCCAAGCTGCCTGGGACGACATTGTCTCGTCGGGCGACATCGCCCTCGCACACGTTCAGAAGCGCGGCTTTACGCGGCTCTATTGCATTGGTCCGCAGGATCGCGACCAGGCGCTGTTCGGAGCACTCAAAGCCCGGTCTGTTTCTCTCCAAGAGTCCGAAGCCATCATCTGCACTGGATTGACTGATGACCGGCATGAAAAGCCGGACGACTATCGAGGGCTGCTCGAAGAAGCACTGACACTGCGGCTGCCGTTCGTGTGTGCCAATCCCGACCTCGTCGTCGACGTCGGCGGAACGCTGCTCTACTGCGCGGGCGCCATCGCCGATCTCTACGCGCATATGGGGGGCGCCGTGTACTGGGCAGGCAAGCCCCACCTCAATTCCTACGAGACTGCGCACCACCGCGCCGAGGCACTTCGAGATGAAAACGTCCCGCGCGGCAAAATTCTTATCATCGGCGACTCTTTGCGCACCGACATGAAGGGCGCGGAAACGTTCGGCTCGGATGCCCTATTCATTGCATCCGGCATCCATCGGCACGAAACCATGGACGGCATCAGTCTCTCGGCGAAGGGGCTCGCGGATCTTTTTGTCCCGGGTTCGCCACCGGCGATCGCCGCGATGGCTGAGCTTCGTTGGTAGAAGCCAGGGCTTCGATCAGCGCTCCCGCCTATTGCGGTTTAGTGATCGGCAAAGCCGGCGGCGGTTCGCTCTTCGGCCGTTTTGGATAGGGCCCGTCCGAGAAACTGTTGAATACGATATCGGGCGACGCCGTGTTGTGCTGTGACGGCGTCAGACGGCCGATCCAGATATCGGTCGCATGCGCGCTATCGAACTTCATGATGTTGTCTTCCCGCCAGCCCTTGGCGCCCTGCTCGCGAACCGCAATGCGGGCGGTATCGTTGTTGAATTCCGTAATGTACATCGACCGCAGCATGGCGAACGGGCCACCGCTGATGCCCTTGTCGAAGGAAACGTCGAGCGCCAGCCTGTTGGTATCGGCCTTCACCATTTTCACGGTCGCCGATCCGCCCTTCTCGAACGTCAGCGAGAACGCCCGCGTCTTGGGATCGAACGTCACCTCGTTGATCTTCACGAGCGGCCGGCCATCGTGCTCAATGGGCCCCACGAGAAACGACGATCCGTACGGCGTGTTGCGCATATTGAGCGGCGTCATCGGACGCGGACGCCAGTAGCCGTCCTGCGGATACAGAACCAGAACTTCCTCGGCTCCGTCCGTTCTGCGCAACCAAACCTGCAACAAGTGGATACCCTTCTCGACGTGATCGCCTATCCGCACGGTTGCGTTGGAGGGCCGCCAGAACGCGGGATACCGATAGCCAACGATCCACAGTGCCGTGTCCTCGTAAAGCGTCAATTTTTTCGGCTCGCCAGGTGCCTTGTAATTCGGGTCCGCCGACATATCGCACGCCGTCCAGTCTGCCTCGAAATTATCGCGCATGCCGGCAGACAGATAGACGGGATGCGCCGCCTCGATGCGGAACGAACGCACGTTCTTGTTGGCGAACGAGACCGCAACGTTGTCCTTTTCGGCGCAAAGCACCGGCTCGCTTTGGTTCTTCACCTCGACGGCCAACCCATCGAGCGATGCAGCATTCGCCTGAACAACGGCCGAAACAGCGAAAATAAACGTAGCGGCGATCAGTCGAAGGCAATGCGGCATCTGGAAGTGCTCCGATATGCGTTGGGTTACTTTAGCTGCAACCGAAGCGCGGCATAGACATCGCCGGAATTCGCTTCGTGCGGCAGGGTGCCGATGTGCTCTTTCATTGTCGCTGCCGGAAGCCAGTGATCGAAGGTCAATCTCTGGCTCTCGCCCAGCGCGACGTTGTAGCGGTAGTCGCCGAGCAGCGACAGCCGCTCAAAGCATGCCATCGCCACATCGCGGGCGATGGTTGTAAACTCGAACGAGAGTTTGCCGACGGGATGAGAAAGGCCGCGCAGCACCGAGTCCTCGGAGCCCTCGGTGTCGATCTTGACGAACGACGGTGTCCCGTAGCGGGCGATAAGGGCGTCGAGCGTCACGGCATCGACGCGCATCTGATCATCCCAGTTCTGGCCTTCCCATCCGGCAGCCCCGCTGGCGCTACGCAGAAACGCCTCCGAGGTCGTCGAAACCGTCGGATTTTCCGTGTTGATGTGAAGCGCCAGCCTGTCCGCCCTGGCGCCGGCTGCCCGGCCGACGATTTCGACCAATGGATCGCTGCCATGAATGTGCCCCAGCGCGCTGACCAGCAGCGGTTGCGGCTCGACCGCCACGACGCGCGCACCAAGTCGGCGGAACGACGACACGCGGTCGCCGGTATGGGCACCGATATCGAAGACGAGATCACCTGGTTCAACGAAGTTCCGATAAAGCGCGTCCATCCGCTCCTTTGGCGCGTCCGGCCCGTGATAGAGCCGCAACGAACGAAATACGCCTTGAAGCCCCCGCGAAGCCATCACGTCAGGACCCGGCGCTCGACGACTGCACGGCGCCAATCTCAAGGGGTGTTATGAAATCTTCCGGTATTCCTGCAAGACCATGCCGGCGCAAGAACCGGCCGGCGGCGGGGCTGGCCGTCAGCACCGCGAACGGAACGGCAAGCAGGAAACCCGACGTCACCGGCAAACTCCACAACAGGATCATTGGAGAGATGATCGCAAGTGAGAGGCAGACCGCAAGCCCAAACAGAAGTTGCGGCCAGAGCACCGACAGTGCGTCCGTCCACGTCACGCCTTCGACATCGCGCCGCTGACCACTCCAACTCGTCGATTTACCGAACACAAGTCCCAACATGAAGATCGACGTGCGTATCGTCGAAAGGCCGCTCAGCAGGAACGAAAACACGATCTCGATGACGGCACTCGCCGCGAAACGCAGCGGTCCGCCAAAGCGCTGCACCTCACCCGGTGTCGAAACCGCGTCGATGATCGCAGCGAGTTTCGGCGTCAAATACATCAGCAGGAGGAGCAGATAGAGCGCCTTCGCCGAAGCCAATGGGAATTCGGCAAAGCTCTGCGCGCCAGCCGCAGCGAACGGCAGCAGCACGATGAGCAGCGTCCACGCGGGCACGACGACGAACATCAAAATGGCCCACAAAAGCTGGAACCGGCTGACGGGCTGCAATCCGGCAAGACCAAGTAGCTTCAGATACTGCATGTTTCCCTGGCACCAGCGCACGTCGCGCCGGCCGAATTCGAGCGCATCCGGCGGATTATCCTCGTAGGAACCGCACTCGACCGGCATTACGCGAACTTCGAAACCGGCACGGCGCATTAGCACCGCTTCGACCTGATCGTGCGAGAGCAGATCGCCGCCGAGCGGCGGCTTACCGGAAAGCGCCGGCAGCACGCAGTGCTCGGCGAACGGCGCGATGCGGATAAGCGCATTGTGGCCCCAGAACGGCCCACAATCGCCGGTCCACCACGCCTGCCCCATGGTATAGGTCCGCATGCCGAGCCGCATGCCGAATTGAAAGATGCGGGCGAACGCCGATGATGACGGCGTGCCGACGACGAGGCTCTGCAAGATACCGAGCTTCGGATAGGCCTGCATGACGCGCACGAGTTCGATGATGGCAGGCCCGGTCATCAAGCTGTCGGCGTCGAGCGGCAACATCAGCTCGAAGCCGTCGCCCCACCGGATGCAGAAGTCGCGCACGTTGCCGGCTTTGAAGCCTGAGTTTTCGTTTCGGCGGCGATAGACGATGCGAGCGCGGTCAGGGTCTTCCGCACGCCAATCCGCAATCGCCTCTTCTTCTTGCCACGCAACTTCGTCGTTATCGGTATCGCTCAGAACGAAATATGAAAAACACGCGCCTTTTCCGGTCGCGTCGAGACTGGCCTTTACCGTCCTGAGACGCAGCAAGGCGCGAGCCGGGTCCTCGTTCCGCAACGTCATCAAAACTGCCGTCTTAACCGTAAGTGACCCCGGCGATTTGCGACGAGAGAGAAACGGCGCGACGTCGCGCAAACCTCGCCTAAGGTGGCGGAGCTGCCAAAGACCGATCGTGGCGTTCCAAAAGCCGAGTACCGTCCACGGCGTACCGAAGGCGACGCACACCAGGAGCGCCACGGTGAGCGGCGTCCACCCGCCCGCAGAAAGGATCGCGCCCGCCCAAAAGAGCAACAACATCCAGGTCGCGACGTTCAACACGAGAAAGGTCAACCGCCGCGCGTTAAGCGTGGCAATTGCTTGTAAGCCCGCCGGTGTCGTAAGGCTTGGGCCCTCCGCGACGAGTCCGGGGACAAGCTCGGACACGGCTTCGCGCTCGACGTCGACCGTCATGACAGGTTCAGTTCTTCGCAATGAGTGACCAGCGCAACGCCCTCGATCCCAACAGCCCGCTGATACGCCGCAGCCAAGGCCAGATCGTGGTCGCCCGTGGGCTCTGGCACGTCAAGCCTGGGCAGGCGGAATTCCGGACCGAGCGTCTGCCCCCGCTTTCGCCCGGCGAAGCCCGCGTCACGACCGAATATTCCGCGATCAGCCGCGGCACCGAACGACTTGTCGCACTCGGACTAGTGCCGGAAAGCGAATGGTCACGTATGCGCGCGCCCCTGCAGATGGGAGATTTTCCGTTCCCGATCAAGTACGGCTATTCTGCGGCCGGCACCGTTACGGCGGGGCGCGACCAATTGATCGGCCAGCGCGTCTTTGCATTGCATCCGCATCAAGATCATTTTCAGGTCGCCGAAAAGCTCCTGTTGCGCATTCCGGCGGATGTGCCGTCGAGGCGGGCGGTGCTTGCAGCCAATATGGAAACGGCCCTCAATGCCCATTGGGACGCGGGTACGGCGCCAGGCGACCGCATTCTGATCGTCGGAGCCGGTATCATAGGGCTCTTGGTCGCCCACCTCGCCCAGCGCATCGCCGGAACCGATGTGACGATCACCGATATCGATCCGGCCCGCGCCCGCTACGCTGAAGCGCTCGGCGTGAAATTCGCCGCTCCGGGCGATAGTCCATCCGAGAACCAGATCGTCTTTCACGCGAGCGCGACCGGCGCCGGACTTGAAACGGCTATCAACGCCTGCGCGTTCGAAGCCTGCATCGTCGAACTCAGCTGGTACGGAAAAACTCCCGTGACGGTAAACCTCGGCGGCGCATTCCACAGCCGGCGCCTGAAGATCATCGCATCGCAAGTGGGTCACGTCGCGCCGCTCCGGCGCGGTCAGGTCAACCACCATCAGCGACTGGAGCGCGCCATCGCGATGCTCGACGACCCGGCTCTTGATATACTCGTCGCGGATGCCGTCCCGTTCGCGGAATTGCCGGAGGCAATGACGCGCATTTGGTCGTCCACCGCCCTGCCGCCCGTCGTCAGCTATCAACCCGTTAAGTGAAAGAGCCAATGTTCTCAGTCGAAGTTCGTGACCGCATCATGATTGCACATTCTCTGCCCGATCCTGCGTTTGGACCGGCGCAGAACATGCACGGCGCGACTTTTGTCGTGGACGTTGCTTTCTTCCGCGAGGAACTCACACGCCACAACATCGTTGTCGATATCGCAGCCGCGCTCGAAGTTCTCGGCAATATTCTAAGGCCGATCGGATATCAAAATCTGGACATTTTACCGCAATTCAAGGGGGAGCTCACGACGACCGAGTTTCTCTGCAAGTATATCTTCGATAAGTTCGTCGACGCGGCCGCCTCCGGTGCTCTTGGACCGGACGGCAAAAGTCTTGCACGCCTCCGCGTCACGCTTTCCGAAACCGATCTTGCCCGCGCCAGCTACGAGGGACCCATCCGTGGCTGACGCCATCTTCGCCATTCCCGGAGATTTGAAAAGCCCGACCGGCGGATATGCCTATGACCGCCGCGTGATGGAAATTCTGCCCGATTTCGGCGTGCCCGTCTCGGTGCTGTCGTTGCCCGGCTCGTTTCCGAATCCCACCGCCAGCGACATCGCCAAGACAAGCCGGCTCCTCAAGACAAAATCCCCAGACGCCGTACTCGTCGTCGACGGCCTGGCGTTCGGCGCCTTTCCGGACACTATTCTCGCCGAGCTCGAAGGCCGCGTCATTGCCCTCGTTCACCATCCCCTGTTCCTGGAGACGGGACTTCCCCACGCGCGCAAGGTCGAATTGAAAGAGCGGGAGCAAAAGGCACTGCAGCGCGCCAACCATGTCGTCGTGACGAGCCGGGCGACGAGACGCATCCTTGCCGAAAGCATGGGTCTCGCCTCGACGAAGGTGACGGTCGCCGAGCCCGGCACAGATCCTGCTCAGCGAGCGACCGGAACCGGCGCGCCTCTGCAAATTCTATCGGTCGGCGCTGTTCTGCCGCGCAAAGGCTATCATCTGCTTGTCGAGGCTTTAGCACCGCTGAAGGACATCGATTGGCGGCTGACGATCGCTGGCGCAACCGATCGTCATGATGAGGCCGTCGAGACACTACAGAAAGCCATCCGCACGCACCGTCTCGAAGATCGCGTCACGGTTGCCGGCAAGGTCGTCCCGGCGACGCTCGATCACTACTACGAAAGCACCGACCTTTTCGTCTCGGCCTCGCTCTTCGAAGGCTACGGCATGGTTCTCGCCGAAGCCATGGCGCGGGGCTTGCCGATGGTGCTCGCCGCCGGCGGCGCGGCCGCCGATACCGCAGGCGAAGCGGCGGCCCTTCACGTCGAAGCCGGCAACGTCGGCGAACTCACGATCGCCCTGCGCCGCGCATTGACCGACAAGAAGCTCCGCGACCGCCTCGCAGACGCATCCTGGGAGGCCGGTCGCACGCTGCCGACGTGGCACGAGACATCGCGGCGCATCGCAGCAGTCATCCTTGGGTTACTCCCGTGAACAACTTTTCGCCCGAGTGGCTGGACTTGCGCGAGGCGGCCGACCGGCGCGCCCGCAGCCGCGAGATCGCAAATGCCGTTTCGGCGCGCTTTGCGCTTCGCGACGAACTTCGCATTGTAGACTTGGGCTCCGGCACCGGCGCCAATCTGCGCGCCACGGCCTCGCTGCTACCGAGCCGGCAAGCGTGGACGCTCGTAGATAACGATCCCGAATTGTCGGAGGCAGCAAAGGTCAAGCTCAGCCGCTGGGCCGACGCGTCGGAGCGCAACGGCGAGACCTTACATCTCAAAAAGGGGGACCGCGAAATTACCGTGACCTTCGCGACCGCCGACCTTGCGAATTGTCAAACCGCGCTACTGGATGACGCTCCACATCTCGTTACAGCTTCGGCGTTCTTCGATCTGGTGTCGGAAGATTTCATCCGCAAGCTCGCCAAAGCCGTGATGAACAGCGGGGCCGCATTTTACGCGGCGCTGACGTACAACGGCCTGCACAAATGGACCCCCCACCGGCCGGCCGACAACCAGATGATCGCGGCGTTCCACCGCCATCAGATGCAAGACAAGGGGTTCGGGCCTGCGGTGGGGCCGCTGGCCGCAAGCCAACTCGCCGATCAGTTTCGCCTCAACGGCTATCTGGTGCTTGAAGGCGAAAGCCCCTGGCAGCTCGAGCGCGGCGACCGCATGCTGATCGACGAACTCGTCCGCGGACACGCCGTCGCAGTGACCGAGACAGGCGCTGTCGACGCCAAAACGGTCGTCTCCTGGATCAATGTCTCGCGCGCAGCCGCACTCGTCGGCCACACCGACACGTTCGCCGTTCCGGCGTAACGTTGCCAAGGCATACCGTCGGCATCAGACGATTTTGTTCGGCAGCATCCGCTCGACGACGCGATCCTTGCGAATGAATTTATGGTAGATCGCCGCGAGAATATGCAGGGTGACGAAGGCGAGGATCAGGAACGCGCCCGTCTCGTGCCATTCGAAAATCTCTTTCGACATATCCATGTTCTTTTCGGTGAGTGCCGGCAGCGGTATGCCGAACACCTCGAGATAGCGGCCGTAGGAAATCGCCAGATATCCTGCGATGGGAACCGCGATCAGCAACAGGTAGAGCATCCAATGGACGAGATGACTTACGCCGGTCAGGGCCGCAGGCACGGAGGGGTCCGGTCGCGGCGCGCCCTGCGTCAGTCGATAAAGAAGGCGCACGACGATGAGCAGAAATATCGTCAGCCCAATCAGCTTGTGTGAGCTATAGAGAACGCCGGTCAGAGCATCGAATATGCCTTTGACCGTCTCGCCTTTTTCGTTGACCGTGATCATCTCGTTGCCGCGATAGCTCATATAAAGGCCGAGCGGCAGCTGGATGAAAACGAGGAAGGCGATCAGCCAATGCAGCGCCCTCGCGGTCGGCGTGTAGGTAGGAAGGGCGTATCTTCGATCTTGGGCCATTGCGTCAGCCTCGCCGTTGATGCCTCAGGGCACAATCGAACAGCACGCCACCATCGTCAAGAATATGCGAGCAGAGCGCCTCATCCATGCCACCGACCGGCATGACCAGAACATGAATGTCGGTTTTTCGTGATGTCATGTAGAGCTACATGTATAGAGGCGCGGCGCTGAATAGTGACTGAGTCACATCGGTCGATAGACGAGGGCTCCGAACAATCGAGCAGACAGTATCAAAATGCGACGGCCCGCTCGCGTGGGACATCCGTAAAATGCTGTCGACCGCCGTGAGGTTCCCGCAGTGGCGTCGATGAGCCTTCTCCAAATTTACAAGCGTGCGCTCGGCCTGCTCGCGCCCGAAAAATATCTGGCGATCGGCTTGGCGGCCGCGGGCGTCGTCATAGCTGCGACACAACTCGCCGAGCCCATACTATTCGGCCGTGTGGTCGATGCATTAAGCAAAGGCGAAAACGCATTTGGCTACATCGGCCTCTGGGCACTGCTCGGGCTTTTTGGAATCGTCGCGGGCGTTGTCGTCGGCATCAACGCAGACCGGCTGGCGCATCGCCAAAAACAGGCGCAGCTCGTCAGCGTGTTCGAAAGTACGATCGCACTTCCACAACGCTTGCACGCCGCGCGGGGATCAGGCGCAACCATCCGCACCATTCTCGCCGGAACAAGCGCGTTATTCTGGTTGTGGCTCGGCGCAATGCGCGATCAGGTCAGCGCTCTTTTCGGCATCCTATTGCTCATTCCCACCGCCATCGGCATGGACCCGAGGATGGCGGCAATCCTACTTCTACTCGCCGCCGCCTATACCCTCATGAACGTCTTCGTGATGCGAAAAACTTCGGTGGGGCAGGCGGCGGTCGAAAGCCATGAGTCGGCACTATCGAGCCGTGTCGTCGATGTCGTCGGCAATGTGATGATCGTGCAGAGCTACGCACGCCTGCGGCTTGAGGCGGACGCTTTGCGCGAAGTTTCGAGCGGCCTGCTGACGGCGCAATACCCGGTCGTAACCTGGTGGGGCGTGCTGACGGTCATGCAGCGCTCAGCCGCGACCTTGACCATGGTCGCGATCTTCAGCGCCGGCGCGGTCCTCGCCGGTCGTGGCGAACTCTCCGTCGGCGAGATCGTTAGTTTCGTGGCGTTCGCGTCGCTTCTGATCAGCCGGCTCGACCAGCTTTCAAGCTTCGTCGTGCGTGTTCACCAGCAGGCCCCTGCCCTCACGGGACTTTTTGCGTTAATTGACGAAGCCGCCGGCGACGGTGAGAAGCCCGGCTCGACGCCGCTCCAAACCGTTGCCGGTACGGTCACATTCGACAACGTCACGTTCCGTTATGACAGCGGCCCGCAAGGCGTCAGCGACGTTTCCTTCAAGGCTAATGCGGGCGAAACGACTGCGATCGTCGGGCCGACCGGATCTGGCAAGTCAACGATGATCGCCCTTCTGCAGCGCTTCCTGACGCCGGACGCGGGCAAGATCACCATCGACGGACGCGACATCGCGGGCGTGACGCTGCGATCGCTGCGCACCGCCATTGCCGTCGTCTTTCAGGATGCCGGCCTCTTCAATCGCTCGATCGGGGACAACATCCGCATCGGAAGACCCGACGCAACGGACGCGGAAGTCGAACACGCAGCGCGGCTCGCGGAGGCTCATGATTTCATCACCCGAAAACCCGGCGGCTATGACTTCATGATCGGGGAGCGCGGCGCCTCACTGTCCGGCGGCGAGCGCCAGCGCATCGCCATCGCCCGCGCCATCTTGAAGGACGCGCCAATCCTGATCCTTGATGAGGCAACGAGCGCGCTCGATTCCGAGACGGAGGCCAAGATCAAACGCGCCCTCGACACACTCCGCAGCGGCCGCACGACGTTCGTCATTGCGCACCGCTTGTCGACGGTGGCCGATGCCGATCAGATTCTCGTTCTGGATCACGGACGCATCGTCGAACGCGGACGGTTCGAAGAGCTTGCGGCAGGAGATGGACTGTTTGCGCGGCTGGTCGCCGAGGGCGGCTTCACGGTTCCGAAGACAACGGAAACGGCCCGCTAGCGAGGCCAAAATGCGTCAACGCATCAGAGCTTGTGCGCCATCCGGGCGCGCTTCGTGTCGAGATAGCGCTTGTTGAATTTATTCGGCGCGACAACCAGCGGCAAACGCTCGGCAACGCGAATACCGTGCGCCTTCAACGCCTGCTCTTTCGCCGGGTTGTTCGACAAGAGCTTGATCTCCGCCATGCCGAGATCGCACAGTACGCGCGCCGCCAACGCGTAGTCGCGACTGTCGATCGGCGCACCAACCTCAATGTTGGCTTCGACGGTATCCAAACCCTGATCTTGCAGCGCGTAGGCCTGGATCTTTTTGAAGAGGCCGATGCCGCGACCCTCGTGATAGGGCACGTAGATGATGGCACCGTAGGGGGCCTCGGTAATGACCTTCAACGCCGCCTGAAGCTGCTGATAGCAATCGCAACGCAGCGAATGGAAAATATCGCCCGTAACGCAGCCCGAGTGCACGCGCACGATAGGCATCGACCCGTTCATCGCCTTCGGATCGCGATGCACGAGGACCAGAACCTGCTCCTCGTCCGTCTCGCCCTGATACGCGTGCGCTTCGAGCACAAGCTCGCGGCCCTGAAACGCGATGGGAAGGATTGTTTCGACAGACCAGTCTGCTGGCAAAGTCACCGACGTTAATGCACCCGACTTCATATTGGCTCCGGGGGTTCTTCAGAACATATGAACCATTCGCGATGGGAACGCAAAGTGTAGCGCCGCCTTACGGACGTCGTGTTCCTAGGAGAACAGGTTACGCCCGGTTGCTGAAGATGGGCATGAATTCATCGCATGAATAGGACGTCAGGATGACGCGGGCGCACATCGCGCTGCAGAGGGCGATATCTCTGTTAACGTGTTCTCACATCAATCGAGAGAACTCGATCTTCGGACAGCGGTCCATTACCACCGTAAACCCGCATGCCCGCGCCTCGGCGGCAGCAGCCTCGTTGATGACGCCAAGCTGCATCCACACGACGCTGGCTTTAAGCGTGTCCTTTGCCGCGATCGCCTCCCGCACGACCTGCAACGCCGCCTCGGGTGCCCGGAAAATGTCGATGACGTCGGCGGGCGGCGGAATGGCGGCAAGATTTGAATAAACCTCCTGGCCGTGAATTGTTTGTCCGGCAACGCCCGGGTTTACCGGCCGCACGCCATACCCCTGGTTCAAGAGAAACCGCATGACGCCGTAACTCGGCCGTTCGGGCTTTGCACTTGCGCCGACGACCGCAAAAATTCTGACGCGCCTCAGGATCGCCCGGACGTCGTCGTCGCTCAATCCATCGATCGTCATGTCGTGGGCGCAGGGAGCGTCACGCGCCCGGCCTCATCAAGCGGCATGAAGGGATTGTAGGCGACTTCCCATATGTGCCCGTCCGGGTCGGCAAAATAGCCGGAGTATCCACCCCAGAAGGCTTTCTTACCGGGCTTGAGGAGCTTGGCGCCGGCCGCTACGGCCTCTGCCAGAACGCTATCGACGTCTGCCTCCGTTCGTACGTTGTGCGCCAGGGCAACGCCTGAAAACCCTGGCTCATCGGCCGCGATCCCGGCGTCTTCAGCAAGCGCCTGGCGGCCAAAAATTGCCAGCACGGCGCCCCCGGCGTCGAAGAATGCAATATCAGCCTGACTGGCGGACGATGCCCTGA
>NZ_DATNBA010000051.1:0-32309 GCF_035572195.1 Hyphomicrobium sp.
CCGGGTCGTGTTCTGAGCATCAAACGGTCGTCCACGCCGCCCCAGCCGACGCCGCCGGCCGTCGAAATCGCCCGCTCGATACCTTCGAGACCGGTGACGCAAAGGGGCAAGGCTTTGATGCGCGCCGCCAGCGCCTCGGCATCGTCAGGCAGTGCCGTTTCGCGGAGAAGGCCGATGGCGACGGGGTCGAGATGCGCGGCTTTGCGGACATGGTTAGTGATCGTATCGCTGCCGGGGGGCTTCTCCAATCGCCGCGCCAGGTCAGGCAACGAAATATCAGGCTTGAGGTCGACGACGAGCTCCGCCGTTTTTTCGATCGCGCAAGCGCGTCGAATGGGGGGGGCCAGAGCGTAAACCGCACCACCTTCGAGACCATTGTGCGTCACGATCGCTTCACCGCGTTGGGTGACGCCGCCGATCGTCAACGCAATGCGTTTTAGAGCCGCGCCTTCAAACCGCGATCGAAAGACATCGGACCAGGCTACGAGTACCGCGCAATTCGCAGGGACGAGCGGCACAACTGCGATGCCCGCCTCGTCGAAAATATCGGCCCAGCGAGCGTCCGAGCCGAGCTTCGGCCAGCTTGCTCCGCCAAGCGCCAGCAGCACCGCATCGGCATCGATCCTCGTCCTAGCGCCATCGGCCGTTTGAAACAGCAATCCGCTAGGCGGCGCAAATCCGGTCCATAGATGTAGCGTCTTGATGGTGACGCCGAGGCCGTCGAGCCGGCGCAACCAAGCCCGCAGAAGAGGAGAGGCTTTCATTGCCCGCGGAAAGACGCGACCACTCGTGCCGACAAACGTGTTCGCGCCGAGATCGTTGGCCCAAGCGATGAGCTTCGACGGCGGGAAGGCCTCGACGGCCGCGCGAACCTGGGACGCATCCTCGCCGTAACGACCGAGAAAAACTTCAGGCAGTTCGCTGTGCGTCAGATTGAGTCCGCCGCGCCCCGCGAGCAGAAATTTTCGCGCCACCGACGGCGTGCGCTCATAGACCGTCACTCGATGGCCGTGGTTCGCGATGATTTCTGCAGCGAAGAGCCCGGCAGGACCTGCTCCAACGATGGCGACGTCGCGGGCTATGGTGGGCGCATCTTCGTTCACCACGCGCGCGTGCTCGACATCGTATGCAGATAAGTCATCGAATAGCTCCCGTAATGCTCAGTTTTTAGCGCTACCTTTGCGTGTAGTACGCATCGCGAGAGCCTGAGAGGCGCGACGGCCACACTGTGTTTTGAAAACGTTACGAGCCACGAATCAATGCGCCAGCCCCGTTTTGCCGCATCTGTGCAGAACTGTTGGAAAATGTTCTTGCGGCGCAAGAACAAGCTCACGAATAAGCTGCGAATCAGCGGCTCAATCGAATCACTCTGAGAGAGCTTCTCGTCAGTGAAAATGATCCCAGGGTGTGGATGAAATTTTGTTGCGTTCGGACTGAATATCGAACCTGGGGATCATTTGCGATCTAATTTTCCACCCGCTCTATCAAACATTTAAGTCGCACGAAGCGATGTGGATTGAGTGGCTCCAACAGAGCGTCAAGAGGGATGGTTAAAAAATGCTACTGGCTCTCGCCAAAGCGAGTGTTATGGTTTGCGCTGCTTCGCGAAGAGGCGCTGGTGTTTCGGTTCTGAAGAGGGCTCTTCCGGAATCGCACATGCGGGCATCGCGGGACGAAGCAATGTGACTATCGTTGACGCAAAGTATGCGGGGTATCAAGTGATGGGGGATACAAAGCGTCCCGATCTTACGGGCTTTTTGCAACCGGATTCGGCCGGGCCCGAGTTGATGGACGACGCAGCGCTCGAGGTTTTCGAGATCGCTGGCATGATCAAGTGGTTTGACGCTTCGAAAGGCTACGGCTTCATTGTGCCGGACAATGGCCTGCCGGATATACTTCTTCACGTTACATGCCTCAGAGCCGGTGGCTTCCAGACCGCCTACGAAGGCGCTCGCGTGCACTGCGAAGTGCTGCGGCGGCCGAAGGGCATTCAGGCCTTCCGCGTTCTCAGCATGGACGAGAGCACGGCCATTCACCCCTCGCAGCTTCCGCAGCGTACGCACGTCATCGTACAGCCCGAAAGCGACTGGGAGAGGGCCTACGTCAAGTGGTTCAATCGGGTTCGCGGCTTCGGCTTCTTGACTCGCGGCGAGGGGACGCCCGATATCTTCTGCCACATGGAGACGCTGCGGCGGTTCGGCTTTACGGAGCTCAGGCCCGGCCAGATTGTCCAGGTCCGCTGGGGTTATGGATCGAAAGGCTGTATGGCCGCCGAACTCCGCCCGGATGGCGTACCGACGGGGCTTCCGTCCCGTAATTAGCGCGGGAAGGATTGCGACTGTGGTATCAAGTTTTACAAAGAGGGCCGCGATTTGCGTGGCCCTCTTTGTTTTGGCCTCATCGCTTCCGGTGACCGCCGTCTTCCAATTCGTGCCTGCCGCGCAAGCAAAGATGCGCCAGGACAAGTTGACGATCGAGCCGGCCGGCGGCGGCGCGGGACATACCTTCGATATCCAGATAGCGACGACCGATCAGGAGAAGGCGCTGGGGCTAATGTTTCGCACCAAGCTCGGCGATGCCGAAGGCATGCTCTTTTCTTACCCTGCACCGCGAACACTCTCGATGTGGATGCGCAACACCTACATATCGCTCGATATGCTGTTCATTCGGCCGGACGGAACGATCGCCCGCATCGAGGAGCGCGCCGAGCCGCTGTCGGACCGCGTCATCGAGTCGGGTTCTGCGGTGTCGGGGGTGCTCGAAATCGCGGGCGGCGGCGCTTCGCGGCTCGGGATCAAGCCTGGGGACAAGGTGCGCTACCCGCTATTTGCCGGAGCCGCGGTGCACTGAAACGCATCGCGCACCGATCCGGATGTCGCCTCGCCTTGACCTGGGATTGCGAAAGCGGCACATGAGGGCCCGTGTCGGGGCGTAGCTCAGCCTGGTAGAGCATCTGCTTTGGGAGCAGAGGGTCGCGTGTTCGAATCATGTCGCCCCGACCAATTGTTTTCACTTGTCGCAAAGGCCGTCCAATGAGCGTGCGCATCTTCAAGCCAGCCAAGACCGCGATGCAGTCGGGCGAAGCACGCACGAAGGAATGGGTTCTGGAATTTGAACCTGGCGCACCGCGCAGTGTCGATCCGCTGATGGGCTGGACGAGTTCCAGCGACATGCGAGCTCAAGTGCGGCTCGAATTCGATACGAAGGACGAAGCAATCGCTTATGCGACGCGCGAGGGGCTTGCCTACACGCTTGCCGAACCGACGCCGCGCAAGCCGATCCGCAAGTCCTACGCCGACAACTTCCGCTACGGCCGCATCGGCAACTGGACGCACTGAACCAATTCCCGGGCCGGTTTCGGATTAAGACACGGGCTGCGTCAACGATCTTGGAATCCAAAAGATTGGAATACCCAAGATCCAGCATCGCTGAATCCGGATTTCCTGGGCGTTAGATGAACTCGTGCCGCCCAGGATCGAGTATCGCTCACGAGGGCGGCGTCGGACCGCCGCTCCTCTTCCATCCGCTCAGCATCGGAAAAGTCCCGTGCACTCGAGTGTCGTCAGCCAAACAATGCTATGGCCTTGGTGAGCGTATTCCATACGCCCCAGAGGAAGGGAATGCCGACGGCAAGCCAGGCGATCAGGACGCCGAGGCTGAAACCACCGAGGCCAATTCCGTGCGAGTCTTTTGCGATCATCGCGGATGATTGCGTTGCCCGAAGTGCCGCGACTTCATTCTCCGTCATCAGACGCTTTGCTGCCACTGGACGGACGAGGGAGTTAGCGATCAATCCGATAAGCAGGAATCCGGTCAGAATGTACATCGTGCGATCATAGACGAGCGCACGGGGAATGCCGGCCGCGATCTGCGCGTCACGAATGTATCCGATGACGAGCGGGCCGAGTACGCCAGCGGCTGACCACGCCGTCAACAGGCGGCCGTGGATTGCGCCGACGAACTGCGTGCCGAAGATGTCGGCGAGATAAGCCGGCAGCGTCGAGAAGCCTCCACCGTACATGCTCATAATGATGCAGAACGCAGCAACGAAAAGTGCAATCGATCCCATGTGCGCAACACTCGGCGCCAAGGCGTAGAGCGCGATGCCGAGAAGAAAGAAGCAATAGTACGTCGTCTTGCGGCCGATGACGTCCGAAAACGAGGCCCATAGGAAGCGTCCCCCGCTGTTGAATAGCGACAAGAGGCTGACGAAGCCCCCGGCTATTCCGGCGATCGCAGCGTGCTGCGCAACATCAAGGTCTCCAAATCGTACACCGGTTTGGCCGATCAGCGAGCCGCCGAATATTTCCTGCAGCATCGGAGAAGCCATCGCGAGCACACCGATACCGGCCGAGACGTTCATCAACAGCGCAGTCCATATCAGCCAGAACTGCGGCGTCTTGTGAGCGTTGTCGAGATGCACGTTACCGGTCGTGATCATCGCGTGGGCCCGGTCTTGCGGCGCGGACCAGCCATCGGGCTTCCATCCCTCTGGCGGAACGCGATAGCCGAAAGCGCCGCACAGCATAAAGGCGAGGTAGATGCACCCCATCACACCCATTGTTTCCCAGACGCCGACCGACTGTGCATTCTTGAAATGGTTCATCAGCAAAATGGCGATCGGCGAGCCGATCATCGCACCGCCGCCGAAACCCATGATGGCCATTCCCGTCGCCATGCCGCGCCGATCGGGAAACCATTTGATGAGCGTCGAGACCGGCGAAATGTAGCCGAGGCCGAGCCCGATGCCGCCGATGACGCCAAGTCCGATCCACAACAGCCAAAGCTGATGAATGTAGACGGCGAGGGCCGAGATCAGAAAGCCGCCGCCCCAGCACAAGGCCGACACCACACCAGCCCGGCGCGGCCCGGCTCGCTCAAGCCAGCCTCCGAAGAGGGCAGCCGACAATCCGAGGAATACGATGCCGATTGTGAATGTGACGAGCAGGTCACTGACGTTCCAGTCGCAAGTCGTTGTGACGAGGGCCTGGAGCATCGTCATGTCCGGGCACGTCTGCGGCTTGCTGACCCCAAGAGACTGGGCCAAGGGAAGCCAGAACACGCTGAGCCCGTAGCTCATGCCGATACAGAGATGGATCGCAAGTGCAGCAGGCGGCACCAGCCAGCGGTTGAACCCGGGCTTCGCGACGATGCGCGCGCGATCGAGTAGCCCCGGCGCCGGCTGATCCGCTAAGGAACTCGCTGCTGCCATAATGTCTTCCCCCTATTGTGCCGCTGACGCGTAATTTTTTTAGCTTTCTTGCACGCGAGCGGTGGCACAATCAACAGGCGATAGGCTCGATACGGAAAGTACGTGTGTTCGCTGAACTTGCGTTTCAGATCGGTCGCGATTATCGGTTTCGCCGGTGTTCGTTACAGGTTCCGTTATCTGCTACATTCGCTTGTGTGTCGCGATGCACCATGATCCCGTAGCTCAGCTGGATAGAGCATCTGCCTTCTAAGCAGAGGGTCGCAGGTTCAAGTCCTGCCGGGATCGCCAACGCTTCGCCGTTCATGATGCTATGAACCGCTATCGTCGCCTGGCTGCAGTCGGCAAGAGGCGTAATCATTCCGGCGAAGTGTACCCGCACAACCTCGATACACGGAACCGTTAGCGAACATGCGCGTTCCCTGATCAGCTGCAATAGAACAGCAGGAGGAAACAATGGCTTTACCACCCGAGGATCAGCACCGCGGTTCTCGCTTCCCGGGCCCGGGCATAGGTAATCGCAATCGGCCGTTATTGCTAGGAGCTATTGTCATACTGGCGCTGCTCGCCATCCTGTATGGAATGCGGCAGACACCCGTAACCGGTCCGGAAAGTGGCACCGTTAACGACACAACGACGACGACAACGACGCCAACTACACCACCCACACCTCCAACAACCACACCGTCGACGACGCCGCCGACAACGACACCGCCTCCTACCACGACCCCGTGAACGGCGTTTTGAGGACTTAGTCCGCCCCTGAACCCGTGCGGGGGTCACCGCGCGCCAAATCGATTTGGCGGCGGCGGATATTTGCGGACAAAATTTTAGGATCCCCCCGACTCGTTAAACACGTATTCTCCGGCTGGCACCGAACCGGCATACTGAAGACTATCTTCTCTAAATTCCCGGACGTTGAGGTCGAATGACTGCAGTGGGGCACCTCATCGCGATCGATCAGGGCACCACTTCGACGCGCGCCATCGTATTCGATGCAAAGCTCACCCCGATCGCCGCCGCGCAACAGGAGCTGCGGCAGATCTATCCGGCGCCAGGATGGGTCGAGCATGATCCCGAGGACATCTGGTCGGCTGTCATCGCAACCGTGCGGGAAGCGATGGCGAAGGCCGGCACCGGCGCCGAGGATATTGCAGGCATCGGCATCACCAACCAGCGCGAGACGACAATCGTCTGGGATCGCGTAACGGGCAAGCCGATCCACAATGCGATCGTCTGGCAAGACCGGCGGACTGCCGATGCTTGCGCCGCCTTGCGTGCCGCCGGCCATGAAGGTGCTGTCACCGACAGAACCGGTCTGGTGCTCGATCCGTATTTCTCGGCGACCAAGCTCGCCTGGCTGCTCGCCACCGTAAGCGGCGCGCGAGCGGCGGCCGAGCAGGGCCATCTTGCGTTCGGGACGGTGGACTCGTTCCTGCTTTGGCGCCTCACGGGCGGCAAGGTTCACGCTACGGATGCGACGAATGCCTCCCGCACGTTGCTGTTCGATATCGCTCGCGGCCAATGGGACGACGAACTAGCAAGGCTCTTTGCAATTCCAGCCGGGCTATTGCCGGACGTGCGCGACTGCGCGGCAGACTTCGGTGAGACATTGCCTGAGTTGTTCGGCGGTGCGATCCGCGTTCGCGGCATTGCCGGCGACCAGCAGGCTGCCACCATCGGGCAGGGCTGCTTCACGCCCGGCATGATGAAGTCGACCTACGGCACCGGCTGCTTCGCCTTGCTCAACACGGGCCCTCAGCCGGTGCGCTCACGCCATCGGCTGCTCACCACTATCGCCTATCAGCTTGACGGTCAGCGCACCTACGCGCTTGAAGGCGCGATCTTCGTTGCCGGAGCGGCGGTGCAATGGCTGCGCGACGGCCTTCACCTGATTGGCCAGTCACCCGAGGTCAACGCGCTCGCGCAACGCGCCGATCCGCTCGAGCAGGTTTATCTGGTGCCGGCGTTCGTCGGCTTGGGCGCACCCTATTGGGATGCCGATGCGCGCGGAGCGCTGTTGGGACTGACGCGCAATACGGGCCCCGCCGAGATTGCCCAAGCGGCGCTGGAGGCGGTCGGCTATCAGACCCGCGACCTGCTTGAAGCGATGCACGCCGACTGGCCTGTGGCGGCCGGCACAGTGCTCCGCGTCGATGGTGGTATGACCGCGAGCGACGTCACCATGCAGTTCCTGGCTGACATCCTGGGCGCTCCGGTCGATCGTCCGGCAGTCATGGAAACCACGGCGCTTGGCGCGGCATATCTCGCTGGGTATCACGCCGGCATATGCCCGGGTCCTGCCGAGTTCGCGGCGACCTGGCGGCTCGATCGGCGCTTCAAGCCCGCTATGGACGCTGCCCTTCGGGCCCGCAAATGGGCCGGTTGGCAAGCCGCCGTTGCGCGCGTCCGTACGCGGCCGGCGTGAGCGCTGCGAAATTCTCAGGCCGTCCGATCGATCATCGATTGCTGGGCTGCGCGGCGTTACTCGTGGTCTCGGCGCGCCTTCTCAGAGCTTCGACGACGAAATCCTCGACCGTTTCGTAGCCTATGAGAAAGCCGATGATGAGCGGCGCCAGAACCATGCCGACGATGCGGCCAATCGTTAACAGCACATGGATAATGACGTTTGCCAGCACTTGCACGGTGAACCTCGTTCTCGTTGCTGCAAAAGTCTCGATATGACTGATTTTCGTGACAGCTGTATCGTCGGCTATTCGGCCTAAGGCTGCGGGCGAGAAAAACATTAAGCCTGGGATCTTTACGGCACGCTACCCGAAGAATATCGGCGCCCGGAAACGGAACCCGGCGCTTATCAGAGGCGTTTGGGTCACGGGTTGGCCTGCATCTTGTGACCCTAATCGTGTGACAAGTGTAACGAGTTTGCGTTTGTAGGAGTGGACAGTGGCAACGGCTCGATCTTTCTGGAAGGGGCATCTTCGCCTGGCGCTGGTCACGATACCTATTCGGCTCGTCAGCGCCACATCGTCCGAAGATAAGATTGCGCTGCATCAGGTGGATCGAAAGTCCAAGCAGCGGATACGCTACCAGAAAGTCGCCGGAGAAACAGGCAAGGTCGTCCCGCAATCGGATATCGTTCAAGGCTATGAACTCGACGACGGCACGTATGTTCTCTTCGAGCCCGACGAACTCGATAAGCTGAAACTGACGACGCGGCACACGGTCGAACTCACGGAGTTCGTCGATGCGTGCTCGATCGATCCTCTTTACTTCGACAATCCGTATTACGTTCTGCCGGACGGTGACGTCGCGGAAGAAGGCTATCGGATCATTCGCGACGCGCTGAAGTCAGCCAAAATGTACGGCGTCGGCCAATTGACGATGCGTGGGCGCGAAAATCTGATTGCAATGAAGCCGTGCGGCGAAGGGCTGATGATCGAGACGCTCCGCTACGAAAACGAAGTGAGAGATGCGGGCGAGATCTTCGACGGAATAGGCAAAGGCAAGCTGCGCCCGGAATTGATCGACATGGCGAAGCAGTTGATCGCCGAGCGGACTCGCGAGTTCGACGCGAGCGCCTTCAAAAATCACTATGCGGAAGCGTTGCGCAAACTCGTGAAGGACAAGGTCGAAGGCGGAGAGTCGACGGAAGTCGGCGGCGGCGACGATCGACCCGCAGGCGGAACTGTGATCGATTTCATGGAAGCACTTCGCAAGTCGACCGGGAAGGCGCCCGCCAAGGCTACGCGATCGAAAGCGAAGACGGCCGCCACCCGGCAAAAACGTGAACCGGCCAAACGTGCGGCGCCGAAATCCTCAAAGAGCAAAAGCCGCGCCCGCGGCTAGCATGCGCCGTCAATCGGCGCCGGCGCATTGATCAAGACTTTGGCACCTTGACGGTCGGCCGTCTGACGTCACGCGCCGGCTTGTCTTCGCGAAGGCCTTTGAAGGCTGCATGCCTTAGAAGTTCGTCCGCCGTCCAGGCGCGATATTCGATTTGAGCGACGAGCGTAGGCCGAACCCACGCGACCCCTTTCCGCTGCAACCCCGTCAGCGGCGCCTCTACCGGCAGCTCATCGATGCGCAAAGGTTTCAGAAGCCGATAGAGCTCTGTCGCGCGCCGGTTCGTAAAGCCGGTGCCGACGCGACCGGCGTACTTAAGGCGGTTTCGATCGTAGTAGCCGACGACGAGCGCTCCGACGGCGTTGGCGGATACGTTGGATTGAAGATATCCGATGATCACGAATTCGTCGGTCTGGATGCATTTGCTTTTCAGCCAGTCATCGTTACGGCCGGACCTGTAGGGCCTGTCGGCGCGCTTCGAGATAATTCCCTCGAGACCCAGACGGCACGCCTCTGTCAGCATCTTGTCCGCGTCACCCGCGAGGTGTTCGCTGAAACGGATTTGCCCTGTCTTCGAGTTACGGCCGAGCAGCCGCCGCAGCAGGGCTTTGCGGTCTGTGAGCGGGATGCCCATCAGATTGACGCCGTCGAGGTAAAGCAGATCGAAGCACTGCAGGACGAACCTTTCGGCGAGTCCGCTTTTCAATGCTTCCGCCAATGCCGTGAAGCTCGAATGATCTTCGGAATCTTCCACGACGAGCTCGCCGTCGATCAGGGCGGTTCCGCTATGCTTCTCGCGCAGCAGATGCGGGAGATCGCCGAAGCGGTCGGTCCAGTCGAGACCGCTTCGCGTCAGCAGTTTGACGCCATTAGCGGCCAGGCGGGCTTCAATGCGATAGCCGTCGAATTTGATTTCGTGAACCCAGTCGTCTCCCTCGGGCGGCTTCGCCACGAGCGTTGCAAGACACGGTTCGACGAAGGCCGGAAGGGTCCCTCGGACGGCGCCTTTCGGCAACGCAGATGCGGACATAGCTTGCCGGGAGGAGCCTGCCGCGGTCGATGCTTTGGGTAGTGCCCGCGATTTCACGTTTGACCCCTTCGCCCCGACCTGGTCGGGCCGGTGACTAAACAAGCAGATTTCTGACCGCGGTCTTGAGCGGGCGTCCGGACTTGCGATAGTCGCGCCAGGCGTCGGTGGTCTTCAAAAGGCGAGGCGTCGTGTGGATCGTAAAGCGGCGAGGATCGAGCCCCTTCCTGACCTGAGCCCACGTCAGCGGCATCGAAACCGGCGCCCCCTCTCGCGCCCGAGGCGAGAGCGGCGCGACCGCCGTCGCCATCCGGTCGTTGCGCAGGTAATCGAGGAATATGCGCCCCTTGCGAAGCTTCTTCGTCATTTTGATGAGGTAGTCGCGCGGGCTGTCGTCGGCCATCTGCTGGCAAAGCGCTCCCGCGAACATCTTTGCCTCTTTCCATCCGATGCCATCGCCACTGCTCGGCTTCAACGGCGTGACGACATGCAGGCCCTTGCCGCCCGTCGTTTTGCAGAAGGCGATCAGGCCGAGTTTATCCAGGCGTTCGCGCAGCTCGAGCGCGGAGTCGATAACTTTCGAAAAGTCGACATCCGGCGCCGGATCGAGATCGAAAACCAAGCGCCCCGGCACGTCGGGCTCAAGCGGCGCGCAATTCCACGGGTGGAATTCCAGTGCCGAAATTTGACCGAGAGCTACGAGGCCTTCGACGCTGTTGACTTCGATGTAGGGTTCGCGGTCGCCTGAGATGCGCACGAGGTCGATCTCATTCGACATTCCGCGCATGGCGTGGCGCTGAAAAAACGTTTCGCCGGTTATCCCATCCGGTGCCCGGATAACGGAACACGGTCGCCCCTTGATATGCTCGATCATCCAAGGACCGACGGTTTCGAGGTAGTGCGCGAGATCAAGCTTTGAAACGGCGGCCCCCTGGCTCGCCGGCCACAGCACTTTGTCGGGATGCGAGATCGTTACGCCGAGCACGACGTTGGCCCCTTCCGACTTTTTCGCGCCAGATCGTTTTGCGGACTTCGACGTCTTTCGGATGGGCGTGCGCCGTAGCGGCCGCTCGGCTTTCTGAGGCTCAGCGTCACTGTCTTTGTCTGACGATGAGTTCCAGACCGCATTCGGTTTGGCAGCCGAACGGCGTCGCAGAATGAACGGCTCCGGGCCTTTGCCTTTCCCGGCCGCAATTTGCGACATGGTCCTGCTGGATGCCACCGAGTGATCCTTGGTCAGCACCTTGTCGTTATCGCCGGGCTTGGCACCTTCATCGCGATGCTTGATCAGCAGCCAATTGTTGCGCTTACCGTTGCCCGCGCGGTCGTTCTTGAAACGCACCAGCACCCAGCTGCCTTGCAGTTTTTCTCCGGCGAGAACGAATTTGAGTTCGCCATCGCGAAGTGCCCGCTCGGGATCTTTGTCGCCGAGCGGTGCCCAGAAACCGCGATCCCACAGCATCACGGTGCCACCGCCGTATTGGCCTTTGGGAATGGTCCCTTCGAAATCCCCATAGTCGAGGGGATGGTCTTCGACTTCGACCGCTAGCCTCTTGTCATTGGGATCGATCGACGGACCCTTGGTAACCGCCCAGGACTTGAACACGCCGTCTAATTCGAGCCGCAGATCGTAATGCAGTCGCGTCGCGTCATGTTTCTGAATGACAAAGCGAAGATGCTTCGCCGGGCGCACGAGAGCTGACCCGCTCGGCTCGGCGGTCTTTGTGAAATCGCGCTTGGCCCGGTATTCGGAGAGCTGTTTTCCTGCCATCGGGAAAAAGGTCCACTACGGTGACGTCAAGCAAGCCGAAGCGACGCAGACAAGGCAAAGCCGCCGGGGGACCACAAGGATTCCCGGGCGGCCCAGCACCTTTTACGGCGCCTGACACACGTTGGTACATGCGTCTGGCCGGAAAACGTCCTAAGCGCGCGCTTGGTTCCGTACAATTGCATTCGAGGCGATGGCAGAGCCTAGACGGGACTTAAGAGGAGGCCCACTCTTTGATGTCGGCACGCAGTAGCGAAACCTTCAGTTCGTTTGGCTGAATGGTCTCGTGCCTCATGGAGAATAGAATCTGACGCGCTAGCCGTTCACGTAAAAGCGTGGCGCGAGATCCATTGCGAACATCTCGTGGCAGCGACGCCCAAACCTCATCCAAGACGCTCTGAGCAAGTTCGAGATCGTTTGGCTCGAAAGCATTGTAGCCCGCAGACACTGGCATCACCCACAAAATCTCAACACGGGGAACAGACTGCCTGTCTTTGGTGTCCTTGGAAATCCGCGAAGACCCCCAAATACGCTCGAAACCGCACCGGAACATTTTGCTGTAACGAGCGTTTATGCGCGGAATGAGTAAGTGGCGGCTATACCGCCAAACCCGGATTAGGCACATTTTTTGGAGATTGAGCCAGGAGTAATACGATGAATGGCTTATCGCGAGAGACGCGCCTGCAAATTATGCTGAGCGAAGAAGAGCTTGCCGCGATTGATGATTGGCGTTTCAAGCAACGCATGCCGAGCCGCGCGGCCGCCATCAGGCAGCTATTGAACATCGCCCTTAGGGTCCAGCAGAAGGAAAGCCAAGGGAAGCCGATGAGATCTCAGGACTACGGACTCTTGAATGCCGACGATGTCGAATGAGGCTGTGAATAACTCTGGACGTCATCCCCAGAGCATTGTCACGACCATTCCGATGCAGGCGAGCGCCATGACGCCAGCCGTCGCCCAGCCGAGATAGAAGAGCGCCCCTTCGACGGTGAAGCGACCCATCACCTTTTTGTCGGACGACAAGAGCATCATGCACGCGATGATCGGCACGGCGACAAGTCCGTTGATCACGGCGCTGTAGTAGAGCGCCTTGATCGGATTGATGCCGGTAAAATTCAGCGCCACTCCGATGAGGGTTGCCAGCGCGATCGTTCCGTAGAATGTCCGCCCCTCCATCGGCTGCAGCTTGAGACCGACCTTCCATTTGAGCGCTTCGCCGAGTGCGTAAGCCGCCGAGCCTGCCAGCACCGGGATCGAAAGCAGCCCTGTCCCGATGATGCCCAACGCGAAAAGAGCAAAGGCCAACGATCCGCCGATCGGCTTCAAGGCTTCGGCCGCCTGCACCGAGCTTTCGATGTTCGTGATGCCGGCGGGGTGCAACGTCGCGCCGACCGTGATGATGATCGATATCGCGACGACATTCGAGAAGGCCATTCCGACCAGAGTATCGAGCCGGATGCGTTCCTCGGCGCTCGCGGCTTGGCGGGGCTTATCGAGCAGAGGCTCGCGGCGAGGTATCTCATGGATGTCTTCGACTTCTTGCGAAGCTTGCCAGAAGAAAAGATACGGGCTGATCGTGGTGCCGAGAATAGCGACCACCGTTTCCCAATATTGCGGATCGCCGGAGAACTTGGGTAGCAAAAGGCCCTTCACGACGCCGGCCCACGGAACGTGCACGACGAAGAGGGTGGCGACGTAGGAGAACAAGACGATCGTCAGCCACTTCAGTACGGCGACGTAGCGCGTGTACTGCATGAAGACCTGCATCAGCGTGCACAAAACGCCGAAAATCACGACATAGACAAGGTGCGGCCCACCGGCGAGCATCGCGACGGCGTCTCCCATGGCGCCGAGATTTGCCGCGATGTTGATGACGTTGGCGCAGAACAGCAGGCCCACCAGTCCATAGACGATGCCGTCCGGGTAATGCCTGATGATGTTGCCGGCGAGACCGCGCCCCGTCGTCCGCCCGATACGCGCGCTGATTTCCTGAACCGCCACCATCAGGGGATAGGTGATGACCATCGTCCAAAGCAGACCGAAGCCAAAGATCGCGCCGGCTTGAGAATAAGTAGCAATACCGCTGGGGTCATCGTCGGAAGCGCCGGTGATCAGGCCGGGCCCAAGAATTTTCAACAGACGCGGTTTGCTGGGGCCGACGGTTGCACTTCTTTCCGGATCAGAGTCGTCTTGGCGCGAGCCAGCAGCGTCGTTGATCATTGATTTCAATCACAACGTTGGAATCCGGAGAGACCGATATTGTACTTTGCGGTGCATGTTCGAACGCTGAACGCCGTGCCTTTGTTCCGGAAATGGCGCGGTCGCGCCAACACCAGTCCGGAACCCCACGAAGCACTCTGCCGTTGGACATGCATGGGACAAGATCCGTGTCCGTAAGTAACGACCAAGGAGAGGTCCAAATGTATAGGAAGATAATAATGGCGTCGGGAGCCGCTTTGCTGCTGGCGCTAGGTAGCGCTGTGGTCGACGCAAGACCGGGCGGCGGAGGTGGCGGCGGCGGGGGAGGCGGTGGAGGCGGTGGCGGGGGCGCCTGGGGAGGCGGCGGCGGTGGAGGATCGCGCTTTAGCGGCGGCGGCGGTGGAGGTTCCCGCTTCAGCGGAGGTGGAATGGGCGGCCGGCCGGGCGGATATGGCGGATATATGGGCGGCCGCGGCGGTTACCGCTCATTTTCAAACCGCGGCAACTTCGGCCCACGCGGCGGCAACTTTGCGCGTCGAGGTAACTTCGCACAAGGCGGCAAGAATTGGGGCCACGGAAGGCACCACCGCCGTGGGAATAGGTTTTTTGTCGGCGTTCCGTTCTACGACTACGGCTATTACGACGGATACTACGGTGGCGGTTGCGGCTGGCTCTATAGCCGGGCCCTGGCAACCGGCAGCTCATACTGGTGGCGTCGCTACGAATTGTGCTTAAGCTATTAAGTCCTGAGCCTTGCTCGTGGCGAGTGAATGTCATTCGTCACGAGCATCCGGACCCCGAGATCTTTGACTGGAGGAATAGAAAAGGTTCCGAACGGTGCTCGGAACCTTTCCCTTTTTTCAAAGCTCGATTTGCGATCAGCTAGCCGATCAAGGCGCCGAAGTGCCCGTTCCCGGTGTTGACGAAGGAACGCGTGCGTCCGGCTTATCGCCTGTCGCTGGATCAGTCGGATTTTGCGGTGACATGCCCGGCTGCTGGTTTTCATTTGTCGTCGGATCCGCTGGGATTCCGGCTGGCGACGAGTAACCCGATTCACCGGCGCTGGACCCCTGGCCGGAAGGCGTTGTTGCCGGATCGGCCGGAGCAACTTGCGCCGGGTCGGCTGGCGTCACCTGTTGGGTCTTTATAACCTCAGTATCGTTTAACAACTGCGCTACGGCGCCCGTCGTGCCGAGAGCTGCGACGGCAATTGTCGCGGCGGCGGCTTTCCAAGCATTCATAATTTATCTCCTGTCATTGCGAATACATGGAAAACCGGAGCGCATGTTGGTTGGTTCCGATGAACGGTACTGAACGCGACATCACAACTTCGAAACTCAACTAAGCAATCGGCCCCTTCGCATGCGACGCAGCGGAACTTGCGCGTGCTTGTCACGTTGAGCGAGCAACGACGAAGGAGAATTACCGATGAAAACAGGCTCAGAATGCTTGTCGAAGGACGATCTTGCAGAGGCGATTACGAGCCCGGTATCCGTCTTCGACTTTCCCCTCGAGGTCGTGGCGTGCCCGGGACTATCACGCGCTCAAAAAATTGAAATCCTGAAGCGCTGGGAACTCGACGCTCGCGCGCTTCAACGCGCAACGGACGAGAACATGAGCGGAGGAGAACCGCCGCTGTTGGATGAGGTGAACAGGGCTTTGCTTATGCTCGACCCGCAAAACGCTATTCCCGACCGCTTCGGTGATGCGCCAACGAAGATCTAGCATTTCAGAATCCGCTGCAGTCGACCAATGGAATAAACACCCGCGAGCAGGCTGTGCTCGCGGGTGTCTTCATTTTCGATCCGGCATCGGCGACCGATTTACCGTGTCTCGAGCTCCCAGTAGTTCGGTGCTCCGTAGGCCGTGTGGAGACGCTGCTCGGAATCGCGATTGCGCAGTGAAAGTGGGTCGAGGTCCGGGGACATCTTCAGCTGGTCTTCCGTGACGCCGGTTACGTAGCCATGTAGCGATGGGTCCCACTTGAGCGCGGTCCACGGGATGACGTACTGACTTTTTCCAAGCCCTAGAAATCCACCGAAACTCAAAATGGCGTAACGGACCTTTCCGCTGACCGTGTCGACGATCAGGTCGTCGACGGCGCCGATTTCCTCTTGTGCGCCGCTATAAACCGACGTTCCCGGAACCTTGCTCGTTTCAAGCATTGTCGTTTCGCTCTGCATTTCTGAATTCCTCCATGCATTTTTTTTTAAAATGGCTGGGCGGCCCGCGGTTTCAAAAGAAAGCGGCGATCGAGCTGCCAAGGCCTGGCCGCTCGATCGTGTCTGACGCCCGGAAAAAAATACTGCGTTAGCTGCTCTGCCACGTCCAAACCGGAGCATTCTTCAATGCGTCTTTGGTCGTATCGAGCTTCACGACGTCGTTGCCGCTCGAATCTTTTGAGATGTGGAGCGACTTGAATTGCACGGCGACTTCGCGCTCGCCCATGCCGAGGAATCCGCCAACTCCGATGATCGCAGCGGCGGCGGCGCCGTCGCTCGTTAGCACGATTTCGTTGATGTCGCCGATCGTATCTCCGGCGTTGTTCTTGACTTTCGAGCCAACCAACTTGCTCGACCGCCACTCGCCCTGCTGCCGCTGATACCACTGCGGGGCCGTTGTCGTCGCCTCGGTCGTGGTGGTCGTTGTCGTGGCGCTCGGTGCCGGTGTTGTTGCGGTCGGCGCCGTTGGCGGCGTGGTAGTCTGCGCATATGCGATCGTCGCGAGCGCCGGTATCGCAGCGACTGCCGTCAGAACTCTGAATTTCATTTTCGTCTACCTCTCTAATGCTGATTTGATTTTGTCGGGAGACGTTCCCGCGCTGTCTGGTCAACGCATCGATGCAAAGGGAGTTCCGCGCGGAAGCTGGAACTGTGAGCTGGCATGGCCGGTTAAGAAGAATGCGGATTTAAGACAAGGCGACGTGAATCACGCTCGCGGCGCATCAAATAAAGGTTTGCGTATGACAAGACATGCAACGCGGAAAAACACACGAACCGCTGAGCAAGGGCGGCATGTGCAGGCGGTCGTCGACCAACTGGATACGAAAGCTAAGAAAGCGAAATCATCGCCGTCTAAGCAGCCGATGCAGGCGGGAGAGCGAGAATACCCGTCGGCGTTTCCGGCGCAGCATCTGAAAAAATCCGGAGCCGAAGCAGACCTCAAATTGGCGCCGATGTATGAGGCTCCAGGCTATGAAGGGTCACATAAGCTGCAGGATATGGTGGCGCTGATAACGGGTGGAGACTCCGGCATCGGCCGCGCCGTGGCGGTACTCTTTGCACGTGAAGGCGCAGACGTCGCGATATGCTATCTGGAGGAATGCGACGACGCGCGGACGACGAAGGCGGCGGTCGAATCGGAAGGTCGCCGCTGCATCCTGATCGAGGGGGACGTTTCCGACCCTGAGTTTTGCAATGCAGCGGTTTCAAAGACTGTCAAAGAACTGGGACAGCTCGATATCCTCGTCAACAACGCCGCGTTTCAGGAACACACGTCCAATATCCTGGATCTGACGGACGAGCACTTCGATCGCACGCTGAAGACCAATCTATACGGCTATTTCTATATGGCCCGCGCTGCCGTTCCGCATATGCAAGCCGGCGCCTCTATCATCATGACCGGCTCCGTCACGGCCATCGAAGGCAGCAAGGAGCTTCTCGATTACTCGATGACGAAGGGCGGCATTCACGCGTTTACGCGCTCGCTCTCCGCGCAGCTGATCGACAAAGGCATTCGCGTCAATGCGATCGCGCCGGGCCCTGTCTGGACGCCCCTCAATCCTGCGGATCGGTCCGCAGAGGATGTCGCCAAGTTCGGCTCGCAAAGTGCCATGCGGCGTGCCGCTCAGCCGGAAGAAATTGCGCCGGCATTCGTGTTCATGGCGGCCCCGTGCTGCTCGAGCTACATCACCGGCGAGATCCTTCCGGTCATCGGCGGATATCGCTCGTAACGATCAAAAATACGCCCAAAATTGTCCCGATGCGGCCGCTCGTGGCCGGCGGCCCGGATATGCAACGCCATCTTGCGCTGCCCGTTGCAGGAAATCCCGAGTACGGACGTAGCCGCGGTTCGTGACCCCGGCCTCGGATATCCAGTCGCGACGCATGAACGCGCCGAACGCCGCTAGAGCCGCAACGGCCACGACGGAGCCTGACGCGGTCGCCCCGCGCTCCTTAGCGAGCGAGCTCAGGAAGAATATCCCGGTGAGTCGTGCCGCCGCGATCTGATCGCAGATGGCCTCGAATCGAGCTCTATAGCGTACGACTGCGTTGGGTCCGAAACCCTGATCGGTATAAGACAAGTCAATGCACCCCCGTGCCCCAAACGTTAGTTAAAGTGGTGAACGCGCGACCCACGTCGCAGTTCCAGAAGCGACTCAAAAAGATGGTCGTCGACGGACGCTCGTAAATGACATCGACAAATCGTCAGAGATTTGTTCAGAATGGCACCGCGTTGTGACACGCATAAGAAAGCGCGCGTACGTCTCTCACTCGCGGTCCCGTAGTTCAATTGGATAGAGCGTCGGAATTCGACTCCGAAGGTTGCAGGTTCGAGCCCTGCCGGGACCGCCACACGTGCGCGCACGTCAGAGCCTTTCAACAGCCGGGCACTAAAGACCTCGCTTATGCGTTACCGAGGCTTAACCAGCGTCGCGATAATCCGGATCGACATATACCGGCATGAGAAAAATGAGATAGGTTCCGGTTACGCCGACGTTTGCGAGACACCCAGTAGCGAGTATCCAAACGATGCCTCTCCAAGACCGCCGATCGACCGTTACGGCCTGGCGTTGCGGCGCCGTGCTCTTCGGTTTGCTCATGTTTGAGGCATCAGCCGTTACTGCTGACGAAATGACCGGCGCTCAAGCTGCGATTTGCTCACGCTTCGCGGCCGAGATGGTCGCTCCCTTAGACGGTCAGGACCGCCAAGCCGTCGTCGACTTCTATACCGCACGCGAATGCCGGCCTTTATGGGTGGATGAACACGGCCCAACGCGCGCCGCACGCCGCGCAATAACGGAAATCGGACACGCGGCGGAATGGGGCCTGAACGCCTCGGACTTCAAGCTGAAAGCGGTCAATCGGCCCTTTACGTCCGGCCACTGGTCGAACGACGAGACGGCGGACGCCGAGCTCGAGATCACGGCCGCGATCCTGCGGTACGCGCACCAGGCGCAGGGCGGGCGGATTTCTGAGCCCGACACGCTTCTGTCGTCTTACCTTGATCGTCAGCCGGTGATTACGAGCGCCGCTGATGTTCTATCGCAAGTCTCAGAAGCCTCCGATCCAGGACAGTTCCTGAGATCGCTTCAGCCGCAGCAGGACCAGTTTCTGAAGCTCAAAGCTTTACTCGCGGATCTTCGAGGTAAGGAGGGTGCTGCCGACGCCTTCGAGATTTCAAAACTCGGACCAATGCTTCAGCTCGGCTCGCGCAATCCCGACGTTGCTCTTTTGAAGGAGCGTTTCCGCGTCGCATCAGAACCCGGTGCAGAACAGGTGTTCGATCGGCCGCTCGCCGATGCAATAAAGAAATTTCAGCAGTCGATGTCGTTGCGCGGCGACGGGATCGTCGGGTCGTCAACTCGTGCCGCACTATCGGGCCATGTCTCCGACAAGGTGACGGCCGTTATCGCCAACATGGAGGAATGGCGATGGATGCCGCGTTCGCTCGGAGCGACCCATATCTTCGTCAATGTCCCGGCCTTTTCTATCGTGTTGACCGACAACGGTCGGCCGGTCTTCGACGAACGCGTCATCGTCGGTACGCCAAGCACGCAAACGCCGATCTTCTCGAAGAACATGACGACCATCGTCCTGCGTCCCGAATGGTATCTGCCCGATTCCATCAAGCTCACGAAATTGCTGTCCGGCCGGTCGCTTGAATCTCAGGGCTATGTCATCAAGCGCAATGGCCGAACCGTCTCGAGTTCACGGATCAACTGGTCGAAGGCCGATCTCAGCGCCTATAAAATCTATCAGCCGTCCGGCGATGACAACGCCCTCGGGGTCGTCAAATTCCTGTTTCCGAACAAGCACTCGGTCTACCTGCACGACACGCCGTCGCGATCACTCTTCAACGATCCCGTGCGCCTCTTCAGCCACGGCTGCATGCGGGTGAGAAATCCGCAGGTCCTTGCGCAGCGGATTTTCGACATCGATCGCGGCGATGCGGCGCCAGACGTCAAATGGCTGGTGCGCAAAGGCCCGATGACCAACGAGTTCACTCTCGACACACCGATCCCGGTACACGTCGGCTACTTCACCGTGTGGGTCGGCGATCATGGCGAACCGAATTATTACAAAGACTACTATGGCCATCAGGAACGCATCACGCTCGCGCTCGCGGGCAAGTGGGACCAGATCGATATCGGTGAAGATCATCTCGCCGCCGTCGATACCTCGAAACTCAAGGAGATCAGGGTCGGCTCGGGTTCAAGGCGATCTTCGCGCAATGGCGATTTTGACTCGCCGATGGGGCTGAGCAGTACGTTCGGCAATGTCAAATATGCGCCGTCCGGCGACTCTGTCGGTGACCTGATCCGCCGGTCGCTCGGCTATTAGCGGAATGTTCGAGAGTGAATGCGGCCTGCGAATTGCCGCTCACGCGGTCGTCATGCGGCTGAAGCCGGCGGCAAGATCGCCAATCAGATCATCGACGGCCTCGAGTCCGATGTGAAAGCGGAGCGCGGGGCCGGGGCCGGTCCATTTGGTCGCCGTCCGATAGCTCGTCGGGTCGAATGGAATGACGAGGCTCTCAAAGCCGCCCCACGAATACCCCATGCCGAAGTATTTGAGGCCGTCGAGAAATGCCGCGAGAGATTTCTCCGGCACCGGCTTCAGAACGATCGTGAAGAGGCCCGTCGAGCCCGTAAAGTCGCGTTTCCAAAGGGAGTGCCCAGGATGGTTCGGAAGAGCCGGATGCAGCACGCGGTCGACCTCGGGCCGGTCCGCTAGCCACTCCGCGACGGCAACGCCGGACCGTTGATGCCGCTCGAGGCGCACGTCGAGCGTCCGCAAGCCTCTGAGACCAAGATAGGTTTCTTCCGATCCAGGGCAGGTGCCGAGTGCTTCCTTGGCGTTGTCGATGAGGCGCGCCGCACGCGCGTTGGCCGTCACGGCACCAAGCATCGCATCGGCATGACCGACGATGTATTTGGTTGCCGCCTGGATCGAGACGTCGGCACCAAGCGCCAGCGGCTTGCAGTAGAGCGGCGTCGCCCATGTGTTGTCGGCGATGACCCAGATGTCTTTCGCGTGGGCCGCCGCTGCGATTGCCGGAATGTCCTGCATCTCGAATGTCTGCGAGCCGGGGCTCTCGACGATGATGAGGCGCGTGTTGGGCTTGAAGTGCTTGGCGACGCCGGCGCCGATGGCCGGATCATAATAGGTCGTCTCGACACCGAGCCGCTTCAGCATCCTGTCGGCGAATGAGCGCGCCGGCTGATAGACGCTGTCGACGATCAGAATGTGATCGCCCGCCTGGACGAATGCGAGAATGGCCGTCGAGACGGCACCGAGGCCCGACGATGTCAGTATCGTCGCAGCACCGCCTTCAAGATGGACGATCGCGTCCTCGAGGGCGCGCGTCGTCGGCGTTGCGCGGCGGCCGTAGGTGTAGGGCTGCTTGCGAGTTTTGAGCGCTTCTAGACTAGGATAGAGAACAGTCGAACCCCGATAAACCGGCGGATTGACGAACCCATGTTGTTCGAACGGCGCTCGACCGAGATGCACCACGTCGGTCTCGGGCCGCGGCGCACCCTCGGAACTGTCGTCTTTACCGGCCATTTTTCAAGGTCTCCGGGTGAGTTGGACCTCGTGGCGCAAGTTTGGAGCGCGGTCAAGGCCTTGACCATGGCGCCGAGGCGCGGGATGTGTGGCCGGCGTGCGCGCAACCGTTGAGAACAGCCGCACCCCAGGGCCGTTGCTTTCGTCTGCTCGCAAGAACCGAAGAGACAAGTTGAGCGTACGCCGGAAGATCGCAGATGAGAATCGGAAATAGCTGCGCGACATTGGCCATCGTTATCGCGATGGCAGTGGTCGAATTCTGCACTCCAGCATTGGCCGACCCTGCAAGCATCCTCGACGCGGTTCGCAAGCGCGGTTACGTCGTTTGCGGAGTTACCGAGAATGCTCCCGGTTTCAGCAAAGTCAACGCAAGCGGCAAATGGAGCGGGTTCGACATTGAATTCTGCTCGGCCCTCGCGGCTGGAATACTCGGCAACAAGGACTCGGTGAAATACCTCAGCCTGACCGCGGGCGATAAGTTCAAGGCGCTGCAGGACAATGAAGTCGACGTTCTAATGGGCGCCACGGCCTGGACGTTGACGCGCGATACCGAGCTTGGCGCCCACTTCGTCGAGGTTTCGTATTACGACGGCCAGGGCTTCATCGTGCCGCGTAATCATTCGATATCGAGCGTGCTCGAGCTTTCCGGGGCATCGATTTGCACGCTGTCGGGATCAAGCGACGAAAGCGCCATCGCCGATTTCTTCGGTTCGCGAAAAATGCGTTACCAACTCATCAAGTCGGAGCGGTGGGACGACCTCGTCAAAACGTACGCCAACGGCGGGTGCACGGTCTTGACGGGTAATCTGTCGCTGCTGGCGTACGTGCGCAGCAATCTTGCCAACGGCGCCGAGCACATGCTGCTGCCGGAAATCATCAACAAAGAGCCACTGGGACCTTACGTGCAGAGTGGTCACGATGCGTGGTTCTCGATCGTCCGCTGGACATTCATGGCGCTTGTGGCCGCTGAAGAGTTTGGTATCAACAGCAGCAACGTCGATATGATGAAGGCGTCGCCGGTGCACGATATCCGTCGCTTCCTGGGTCTCGAAGCCGATCTCGGTGCGCCGTTGGGGTTGCCGCGCGACTGGGCCTATCAAATCGTCAGGCAGGTCGGCAACTACTCCGAGATTTTCGAACGTACGTTGGGGCAAGGCTCGCCGTTGAAGCTCGATCGCGGCTTGAACAATCTGTGGACCAAGGGCGGGCTGATGTACGCGGCGCCGATACGCTGACGAGTTCCCGTCAATTGAGGTGCCGGTGAGCGTCCCGCAGGAGCCGGGGTCAGTCGAGTGAACAATCCGATGACGATCGACGCGCTGGTAAGAGATGCAGCTCTTGCGCTTCCCCTTGCGGTTTTGGCGCTGCTGCTCATTTTACTGGTGCGCCGCGTCCGGGCGAAAGCCGCCGCGCGCCGTCGCGATCGCGTCGCCGGTGCGCTGGACTCGTCAGCGGCGGAGGTCGCAACGCCGGCAGACGAAACGCCACCGCGGGACTTCGCGAACGACGCCCGAGACATCGCCACGCGTATCGAGGTGGCTCAAGCCGCCGGTAACTTGCAGCCGCTCGCGGGCCTTTATCTCGAACTCGCATTTTGTCATGCAGAGCTCGGCGACGAGGCATCCCGCATGACGGCGCTGCGTTCGGCGGCAGCATATGGGTCGAAACATGGGCCACACGCATCGCACGCCGCGGCTCGGATCGAACTCGCAGAAGCGGCTTATCGGTTGGGCGATCTGACGACCGCCTGCGAACAATGGCAGCTGGCGCGCACGGCCTACCTGGAAGACGGCCAGATGGAACGTCACGCGAGCATCGAAAAGCGCATGCGCGCCAACGGCTGCCCGACGGACTGGGTGCTTACGGATTTTTGAAGTCGAGCAACGGCATGCCTGGCGTAGCGGCGGACGGTGCGACGCTGGTCAGCCCCGCGCCATCGCCATTGTTGTCTTCATTCGCCGCCGTCATCAGCACTTCGACGTTGGTGACGTCGCCGTCATTGATGGTGAAGCTGTTCTTGAAGAGATGACCCGCCGAGGACGCCGTCACGACATATTTGCCGGGCGCCAGGATGTGGGTCGGCAGCGCGCCGACGCTCTCCTTGACGATCTCGCCCTCGGCCGTTTGCACGCTCCATCGGGTATCAGGCGTCGCCTCGCCGCCCGGATGCGTCACGAGCTTGAACGTCGCCTTGCCGCCCGTATGCGTCACGGTCGCTTCGGTCAGCTTGCCGGCTTCAACCGTAACGTCGGCCTCGATCTTGGCGTTGGCGTCACCGTATTGCGACACGATGCGGTAGATACCGGAATTCAACCGGATGACGAGGCTCGGCTTGGCGCCTGTCATCACCGGCGTATGGCCGTCGAATTGATCGCGGTCATCGACGAAAATCGCGTAGGTTACGGTGCCGGGTGGTGCCGGTTTGCCGCCGACCAACGCCGACAGTCGCAAGCCGCCGGCATTCAGCACAAAGGCTTCGAACGGCGGGCCGCCGGGTTTGACGACGATCTTGCGCGTCAGGTTTGCACGGCCGAACGCGGCGTTGACCGTATATTCGCCGGGCTGCAGCTTGATCGATGGGCTCGCCTCGTGCGATTCCGAAACGAGTTTCGTCTTGCCGGTCGGGCCGTTCATCTGAAAGACGCGCCAGACGAGTCCCTCGTCGATCTGCTGGCCGTCCGCGGTCAACAGCGCCACCAGCTTCACGGCGTTCGCGCCTTTGCCGCCGCGTTCGACGACCGTCGTGTTCGATGATTTGCCCGCCGACTTGTGGACGTCGAGATTTGGGCTCCAGGAGCCGCTCGGCGGGCCGTCGGGTACAGGCTCCGCGGCACGCGAGTTCGATGCAGCGAAGACACAAAGGACGGCGACGAATAGTGCCGCAGCGACCGCGTTGAACGCCACGCGGGTCGTCCGCCGCGTGCCCGATGCGAAAGCACCGCGCCTTAATCGCCTTGGTGTACGCCTCACGTTCAGTGTCATCCCGGACCGATCTCGATCTGCTGGTTCTCACCGGCGCGCACGTCGAACGCCGCCGTATTGTGCTTGCTGCGGGCTTCGAGACGGACGGTGTAATGTCCTGGCGCCAGCAGCGCCTTGGCCTCGACCCCCATTGCCCGCCACAGCGGCACCCCTTTGGCGTCGATGACTTCCCAGTAGATGTCGCCTGTCGCCGACGCTTCCCCGGGCGGCGGCCTGAAGGTTACCTCTCCACCTTGGATTTCGAGCTGCACGGCTGCGGGCTTTCCGGCTTCCAGCGTCACCTCTCGCGACGCCGCCAAATCGCCGGACGCGATCGAGGCGGTGACTTTGTATCGCCCGGCTGGCAGGTTGAGATCGAAGGTCGGGCCCAAGGCGCGTGCCACGCGCGCTTTATCGCCGTCGAGCCGGTCGACGCGGTAGAGAATTCCCTGTTTGGCTTTCGCAGGCGCACCCGCGACGATGGTCGAAATTTTGAGCGGCGCGAGAGCCAGTGTCAGCGTCCGCTTCACCACTTCGCCGACGCCGACCGCGATGCGCTCGCGAACGTCTGCAGCGCCGGAGCGTGCGCTGACGTAATAGGTTCCGGCCGGCAGCGTGAAGCTCGCATCCGGAGCCCGCGACAGCGCCACCTCGCGCCGTCCATCGGGGCTCTCGGGGTCATCTTCGAAAATCGTATAGAGGATGTCTTCCATCGGCTTGGCGGCATCGCCGGTTGTGGCCGACAGCTCAAGGCGTCCCGTTCCGAGTCCGATGGCGACAGGCTTGTCGTCGCCCGCCGCAAGCGTCACCGATCGCGAGGTGCGCGCGACGCCATCGGAGACGTTCACCGTGTAGGCCGCCGGCGGCAGATAGAGATCAGCGGCACCATTGCGAGCGATTGCGACCGATGTGTCGCCCGAGACGACGGTCAGAATTGCTGTCGGCGAGGCTTCGCCGCCCTTTATGGCCGCAGCGCGGATGTTGAGATGCCCGCCGTTGAGCGGCACGATGATGCTTTGCGCGCTGCCAGCTTCGATTGTGACCTGCTGCCGGGCTGACAGCGATCCGAGCTTCGCTTCGACATCGTAGCTTCCGGCAGGCAGCTTAGCCGAAATGCCCGAGCCTTGGCTTTCGCCGAGCGAGGTCGTGTCACCTGATTTGAAAATCTTCCAGCTCACCGGCACGTCGAGCAAAGTACCGCCCTCCGCGAGCGACGCCGAAACTCGCAACGACGCGCCGGCCGGCGGCGGCGGCGCGACTGTGGCGCCGGCTGTTGCGGCCTCCGGCGGTGCGCCGGGTGAAAGGATCGCGAGCTTCGTGGCTTCATCCAGCGCCGCGTTGAGACCGTTTGAATCGGTGATGTCGTAGTAGTGCCCGCCCGTTGCCTCGGCGACGCAGGCGACGCGCCCTCGATCGGCGGCGGCAACGCCGATTTCGATGACCTGGATTGTGATGCCGGGCGACGTCTTGGCGATGTCGGCCGCAGCGGCGCAGCTATCCTGATGGCAGTTATCGGCTCCGTCGCCGACGACGATGATTTGCGCCGGGCGGGCCGTGCCGATCGCATCGACGGCCGCTTTCAATCCGGCGGTGAGCGGCCCAGGGCCGATCGGATTGATCTTCGCCAGCGGACCAACGACGCCGTCGCGGGCGCTGTCGGGAGGTGCGATGACCTCGACGTCGCTGCAATCGCCGCGTCGCCGGTGACCGAAAGAGACGAGGCCGACGTGCGTCGATGATGGGGTCTGCAAGATCGTCGTGAGCTTCTCGCGCACGATATCGATTTTGGCGCGATTGTCAGGTGGCAGGCGTGCCCACATCGAGCCCGATCCGTCGAGCAGAAGCACCGCGGTCGGCGCATCGTCAGCCGAGACGGCGTCCGTAGCGGCGATTACGCCGATGGCTGCCACAACAGTCGCGGCAAAGTATCGAAGTCTGCGACGCATCTTCCCCTCGGGCACGTGTCGATGATTCCAATTGTATCAGGCCGTCGCCTGCGATAGCGAGGCGGCAATCAGATTGGCACGGAACACGACATGGATACCTCGATTTTTGAATTTCTTGCGGCAAGACGCTCCGTAAAGCCCGACCGGCTTGCCGCACCCGGGCCGACGGCCGAGGAATTCAGGCAGATCCTGACGACGGGCACTCGTGTGCCGGACCATAAGAAGCTTAATCCGTGGCGATTTATCGTTTTCGAGGGCGACGCCCGGGCGGCCATGGGTGAGATCTTCGCCAAAGCCTGCGAGCGGGAAGAACGCCAGCCGCCGTCGCCGGTTCGCCTCGAACTCGAGCGCGGACGCTTCTTGCGGGCGCCGCTGGTGCTCGCCGTTGTCTCGTCGCCGAGGATCAGGCCTGGCACTCCGGAGTGGGAGCAGGTACTGTCGGCGGGAGCTGTGTGTTTCAATATTTGCCTCGCCGCCAACGCGCTCGGTTTCGGGACATCCTGGATAACCGAATGGATCGCCTACAGCCCGGCAGTTCGAGAAGCGCTCGGCCTGACCGACAACGAACGCATAGCGGGCTTCATCTACATCGGCCGTCCGATGGAGAAGCCCGATGAGCGGGAGAGGCCGGTGATCGAAAACCTGCTGACGCGCTGGCCTGCCTGACGCCGGACTGGAAGAGCGGGCGAGGCTTCGCTTGACACGTTAACGCAATGTTAACGGTTTAAGCGCAATCTTATGAAATGCGTGTTTGCGGATAGGATCCGTGGCGGACAGTGGTATCAGCACCGCGCGTTCGCCGAAGTCGCCAAGCAGCACACTCACCTAAATCATGGCCTTCTCTACTCGCGCTCCGGCGCCGGTCGGGAGGGCCAGTCGGTTTTAGGGGCCCTTACTTATGCGATTGCGGCCGGCTCCGCGAAGCGGAGTCGCAGGCGCCAACTAAAATCTAAACTGCTCGGCGAGCACACGCTCTTCAAGACCGTGGTTGCGGTCGAACATCATGAAAAGCTCGATGGCGCGCGCCTGCTCGATCTCGACCTTTACAACGTCGCGCGTTTCGAAATGATCGGCGACGGCGCTGACCGGGCGCTTCTCAGCTTCGAGAACCGAGATCGTTATGTGGACCTTGTTCGGAACGAGCGCACCGCGCCAGCGCCGCGGCCGGAAAGGGCTGATCGGCGTAACAGCCAGAAGCGGTGCCTTGATCGGCAAAATAGGCCCGTGGGCGGAGAGATTGTAAGCCGTCGATCCGGCTGGCGTTGCGACCAGGATGCCGTCGCAGATCAACTCCTCCAGACGCACCTTGCCGTCGATGGCGATCTGCAACTTGGCCGCCTGATAGCGCTGACGAAATAACGAGATTTCGTTGATTGCCAGGCTCTTGTGAGCCTTGCCCGCGCTGTCCGTCGCGATCATCGATAGCGGGTGGATGCGGCTGATCTCGGCGGCGGCGAGGCGCTCGAGCAGATCGTCCTCGCTATAGTCGTTCATCAGGAAGCCGACCGAGCCGCGATTCATGCCGTACGTCGGTATCTTGTCGTTGATGAAGCGGTGTAGCGTCTGCAACATGAGGCCGTCGCCGCCGAGCGCGACGATGGCATCGGCCTTGGCCGGCTCGATTTTTCCGTAACGCTTGACCAGGGCTTTCTGGGCGTCAATGGCTTCGGGCATCTCACTGGCCACGAAAGCGATGCGCTCGAATTTGGCTTTTTCTTTCGGCATGTATGGCTTTGCGATTGATGCAGGGTCGCACGAAGGCAGGGAGGCTCGCTCAAGTGCCCACAAACAACAAGCCCCCCGCACGAGATAGCGTAGAGGACGGTATTCCGCCAGCGGCCAGCGTCGCCATGATTTACGCGACCTTCCCGGACCGCCAAACCGCGCTGGCACTCGGACGGAGCATGGTTGAGCAGGGTCTCGCCGGCTGCATCAACGTTTTTCCAGCCATGACCTCGGTCTACGTGTGGAAGGGCGCGACCGAAACGGCTGAGGAAGCGGTGATGATCTTGAAGCTAGCCGGCGAGGGCGTTGAGCGGGCCGTCGCGTATATCTTGGCGCACCACCCATATGAAACTCCGGCGGTGCTCGTCCTGCCGGTCCTCGGCGGAAGCGACGATTATCTCGCCTGGGTGCGCAGCGGCACGCGCGTTTGATACCGGTCTCGTTATACCGTGGAGGAAGTGATGGTTTCGGGAAAAGCGGCGACGCTCAATCGAGTTATGTCGCCGCCGTTGGATCAATATATACCGCCCAGAACCCTCGCCACGTTGTACCCCATCGTCCCCGGACGCGGCTCGCCACGGCGTCTTTTGCCGGAGGAGGCGTAGCTCGGCCGTGACCGCGAGAATTCGTCTCGATAACGCGAAGCCCTGGAAGCCTTCCGATGGGCCCGTGCTGGGCGCGCCGCCCTGTTGTTCAGTTGTGCTGCGGTCGCGTCGGCGCTCAATTGCGACGCTCCATCGTCTACGTCTGCATTACCATCCGGGGCCAGCGCCGCAACGGCCGCAGCTGTGTCGCCGGCTTTCGAGGCGGCAAGGTTTCTACCGTCCGGGCTATCTGAATTTTCGATCGGCAGTTGCTGCCACCCGGACGATGAGGCCGCAACGCTGGAGGATGGCATGTCGGCAGGAACGGGGCCGCCGATCGCCATCCGGCCGGGCAATGGTTCGGAGAAGCGGGTGGTGGCGGTAGGCGCAACCGGCTGATTGCGATTTTCGAGCCACGGCAATTTTTCAGGTTCGGCGGAGGCCACGGCCCGCGGCTGCTTCTGCGACTGCTGCCACGAACGGCTGCTATTCGATGAGGCGATGCGATCGCGTTGTCGTTCGGCGGTAAGCCTGGCTTCCGCTAAAAGTCGCTCCTGTAGGCGTTGCGATTTCTTCGACGCCTGAGCAACTACCGCGCGCGGCACGCAGCGGCCGCCTCCGTCATTGACTTGCCCGGATGGGCACTCGGCTCCGCAGGCGATTTCGCGATGGTTCTGCACGAGCGTCAGCAGAACGTAATCGGGCGTGTCGACGGGCAGGGTCGCGTTGACGCGGTCCATGAAGTCAACCATCGCCGCCTTGCTGGAGCGGGTCCAGGTGCCATTGATCTCACCGCCGTAACAGCCGACGCGCTTCAGTTCGCGCTGCAGGTCGCGTGCGAGCTCATAACGGGTTTGCCAATCGTTTCGCTTCGACGAGTTGAGTGCGACGGCCCTCGTCGGCGTGGCCGTTACGACCGTGGTCCATGTGCCCGACTTCGATCCAGCGGCGAGAACCGCCGCGTTCGCGCGTTCGAGCTGATCACGCTGGCGGAACGCAGGCGATGTCGGCGAGAATGTTCGGACAACCTCATCTTGGTTGCTACTATCGTCGCGAGTTGTCTGGCTTTCGGGCGACACAGAACTGCGTGTGACGATCGTGAAGTTCGCTTGGTCTTCCTGGGGCGTTGGCAACCACGCGTAGCCGACCATTGCTGAGCCGGCGAGCATCAACAGCAACCCGCTGAACCGCTCCATAACCGAAACTCCACAGAACTCGCGGCGCGCCAACTGACGGGCAAGCGCCAAGCCGCCAGCATGCACGAAATTCAGCAAAATGGTAAGCGGAAACTCTCATCTGCAACCGCGAGAAAAGTCTGGAGTGAACAGTTATTTGATGCCGGCGGCGCGCCGTTCGGGATGACACTTTTGCGACCACGGGCGCATGCGCTACGTCGGACAACCGGTGCAAAACTTTTGGAAAACCACCACCTTATCAACCGGCCGGCTGGGGCTGTGGATGGGGCTTCGCTAAACCGGATTGGCCGCCGGGCGAGCATTTCTAGAATAATGATTCTCCTAAGAATTCGATTAACAACGCAATTCGAATCACATACCCCTGGGAGCGAGGGGAGTTTAATTCGCGTACAAGTTTTCCAGCCTTACGCAGCCTTGAGGATAAGTCTTCCACCGGCCGGCTTCTAAGCGGCGAAGCGGACGATGGCAGCTACAAGGTGACGGAAGTTTGGGCAGCTCTTGGCTCGCGTGGTTGCTTGGTTTCCCAATCGCTCGTCTGCCGGTGTCATGGGGATGACATCGGAGCTCACAGCCGAACGGATCGGACGCCTATCGCAGCCATGCCCGTTCCGCGTTCTAAGAGCACTGGCCGGTGCCGCCCCTCTGGCGCTTGGCCACAACACGAAATGGCCGGTCTCGTACGCGTTCAATCAAAACCGGCCCTCACAGGAGAGGGCAGACGAATGAGACACGTTTTAGGCGTGTTGGGGGTTCTTGCAGCAGGCGTACTACTCGCCGTGTCGGCTGCGATGAACTGGCGTTTTGGCTTCAGTCTCGGACGAACCGAGTTTGATGGCCAAATCTACGGGGCAGCTTCCGCTGCTGCCGATTGTTTGAAGGCACTGGTACCGTTTTATTTCTTCGCCGCAATTCGAAACAAGATCTGGTCGCAGGCGGCTGCGTCGGCGCTCGTCTGGGTGGTCGTAACGGGCTACGCCATGACGTCGGCGCTTGGTCACGCAGCGTTGAACCGCTTCGATTCGACCGGACACCGTGCTCAAGAGGCTCAGACCTACAAGGATCTGAGGACTGATCTCAAACGCGCGGAAGAAGAGGCAGGCTGGATACCGCAACATCGCCCATACCAGGCGGTGCAGAGCGATATCGACGGCCTGAAGATGCAGAAAGCTTGGAAGTGGTCGAACAGCTGCACGGACGTCAATACGAAAACCGAACGGACGTTCTGCAATAAGTACACAGGGCTGAACGCTGAACTCGCATCCGCGAGCGCAGCCAAGGTCGCTGATGCTCGTATTGCGCAGCTGAGATCTCAGCTCGATGCGACCGCAGGCACGCCTGCGCTGTCGGAGGCTGATCCACAAGCCAAGGTTCTGACCGAGCTTGTGGCGGCGTTCTTCCCGAGCGTTAAGATCGACAATGTGCAGATGGCCTTGACGTTGTTCGTCGCGCTACTGCTCGAAGTTGGCTCTGGATTCGGCATGTACGTCGCATTCAGCCAGTGGCGGCTCTATGACCGTCCGATGCCTGTCACACCGAGAGTGCTGGCAGAAGCAAACACCGCTGCGGCAGCGGTGGCGACTCCGGTGCGTACACCGGTGGCCGTTCCAACGAAAAAGCCGCGTTCAGGCGCCAACGACAACCGGTCGATCGAGATACCTCTCGACGTACCAGTTCCGGCGGCGCGTGCAATCGAAGCCCAACCCGCAGAAGTGCGTCAGGTTGAGTCAAAGGTTGCGGAAAGCCGGTCCGCGGCGCCCGTACGGCGTCTCGCACCTGAAACCAACACGGAGCGTTTCTATAAGGAGAACATCGAGGTCCGCGACGGATCAAGCGTCACGGCTACTGAACTCTACGAGGACTATTGTTCGTGGTGTGAGTCCAAGAACAAGGAACCCGCTGCACTACCGAGCTTCGCACGTGAATTCGCAGAGCTTGGCGTGAAGAAGGAGAAGGTGGCCGGCAGAGTCCGGTATATCGGTATCGCACTCAAATCCGACATGGCACTCGAGGAGGTTACGACTTCGACGGCCTTACGCGCCGACGCAGCCTAGCGCTGCTTCTCGGAAACGAAAGGCCCGCCATCCGGCGGGCCTTTTTGTTTTT
>NZ_DATNBA010000052.1:0-3154 GCF_035572195.1 Hyphomicrobium sp.
CCAACGATAGCGGCAGATACTGGCTGGTGCGGTCACCTTCGATGTCGCCGAGCGGCATCGTCTCGATCAGCGTCATGTCGGCGCCGCGGCCGTGCGCGAACCGGATCAGCTGTTCGATCTCGTCCTCGTTGACGCCCTTCAACGCGACAGTATTGATTTTGACCTTGAGCCCGGCCTTTTCAGCCGCATCGATCCCGCGAAGAACGGTTTCGATATTGCCCCATCGCGTGATCGCCTTGAATTTTACCGGGTCGAGCGTGTCGAGAGAAACGTTGATCCGCTCGACGCCGGCTGACTTTAGATCAACGGCGAACTTGTCGAGCTGGCTGCCGTTCGTCGTCAGCGTTAATTCCTCGAGCGCCCCCGTCTGAAGATGCCGGCCGAGGCTCCGAAACAGCCACATGATGTTCTTGCGCACGAGCGGCTCGCCGCCCGTCACTCGCAATTTCTTGACGCCGCGGTGAACGAACGCGGTACATAGTCGGTCGAGTTCTTCGAGAGACAGCAGATCGCGCTTTGGCAGAAACGTCATGTGTTCCGACATGCAATAGACGCAGCGGAAGTCGCAACGATCCGTCACGGACACGCGCAAATACTCGATCCCTCGACCGAAGGGATCGACCAAATGCAACGCTTTTGATTGGGCGGCTACGCCCGGCATAGATGCTTCTCCTGAGCCCCGTATATTCTCGTTTCATATCGGGGGGCGGGTGGTCAAGAGCAAGCCAGTGTTTGCTGAGGTTTGCGAGGCATTTAAGCGTCAGGCACGCTGCCGCAGCCTCTTGAAAGGGCCGCACGTCTCCTCGATCATCGACGCGATGCCGGCAATATCGTCGAGCCTGAAGACCTGTTTGCCATGCGCTTCGACTTCATAATCGGCCGCGATCGCGAGAACAAGCGGATCGCTCGCGGCCAACAACTTCTCGGCTGCAACGGCTGAGCGTCGCACTTCGATCTTAGGGATGGCAGCGGCTTTATAGCCCTCGACCAAAATGATGTCGGCTGGATTGAGACGCGCCGCAACGGTTTCGAGCGCCGGTTCTCCCGCCGACTCGATTTCCTCGATGACGGCGACGCGAGAGCCCGAGACGATCGCCGTTTCGGCAGCTCCCGCCGCACGATGGCGCGCGGTGTCGCTTCCCGGCGCGTCGATATCGAACTTGTGGTGCGTATGTTTGATCGTCGCGACACGAAGTCCGCGCTCGGCGAAATGCTGCGTCAGCTTTTCGATCAGGGTCGTCTTGCCGGCATTCGACCACCCGGCAATTCCGAAAAGCGGCATTGAACAGGCGCGGGCTTGACCGTTTGCAGGCATGTATTTTCCTTCTCAGGATTTGGCGAGCAACGCGCGCGCCGCCACGAGGTCTTCAGGCCGATTTACGTTGAAGAAAGGGTCTATGGTCACGCCGTCAATCTCGCCCATCGGGAACGGTACCGCAACAGCATTGAGCTCGGCCGCGAGGGCATCGACGCTGAGTGCACCACGTTGAAGGGCGTCGGCGACCGCTTCGCGCGACGTTAGCGGCCATATCGCGATGGTCGGATGCCGGCGACCGGCCGACACAGCGATCGCGACCCCGTCACCGCGTTCCGCTTCGAGGCGTTGGATGAGGTTCAGCGCAAGAAACGGAACATCCGTTGATACCGTTGCGACGGCAGTACAATCCGGAGCATGACGTTTCGCCCATTCGAGCGCCGTTAGAATACCGCTGAGCGGGCCTTGCCCGGGAATTTCCCTGTCAGCCACAACTTCTAGCCCGAAGCTGGCGAAGCGGCTAAGATCACCATTGGCATTGAGGATGAGGCGGCCGATCTGCGGGCGAAAGCGCTCGATGACGTGGGACAACACCGGCCGGCCATCGAGATCGGCGAAGCCCTTGTCGCCGCCGCCGAAGCGCCGCGACTGTCCGCCAGCCAGGATGACTCCGAGGATGTGATTGGGGAACGCCATGCGCCACGATTAAGCGGCCTCTCGAAGCGCCGCAAGGCGTAGGCATTTGGAGCCGCCTCTGAGTGTCCTGCAAACGCCGCGCCTTCTGGCGCATTGGCCGCGCCTCGATGGCTTTCCAACCGGCGGAGCCCGGACTTATATCGATTACGTTATCTGGCGGACGACCGCGGTAACGACGAGCTACGAGCTAGGAGACGTCAAAGAGATGCCGGTTGAAAAGTCAGAGGTGCTCGCGGCGTTGCGCCGGGTCAAGGGCCCCGATCTCGAAAGCAATATTGTCGATCTCGGGCTCGTCTCCGAAATCTTCATCAAGGACGACCGCGTCTACTTTTCGATCACGATACCCGCGTCGCGCGCTGAGGAGTTGGACCAACTCAGGAAGGCCTCCGAGAAAGTCGTTTCCGAAATCAAGGGTGTTGCCGGCGTCACCGCGGTGCTGACGGCGGACGCGACACCTGGCGCGCCGCGAGCCCCAGCCTCGCGAGCCGAGCATCCGCGTGTTCAGGCAGCGCGGGCCAAAGGCGCAACGGGCGATGGCGCAGGGCCGCGTCAGGCCGCAGCCGCTGCAGCGCAAGGCGGCGCCAGGATGCAAGGCATCCCCGGCGTCAAGCACGTCATTGCCGTTGCCTCCGGTAAAGGCGGCGTCGGCAAATCGACGGTCGCTGCCAATCTGGCGCTCGGCCTGCAATCGATCGGATTGAAGGTCGGCGTCGTCGATGCCGACATCTACGGACCGTCGCAGCCGCGCCTCCTCGGTATTACAGGCAAACCGCGCGTCGCGAACGGCAAGGTCATACAGCCGCTCGAAGGCTGGGGCCTCAAAGTCATGTCGATGGGCTTTCTGGTCGACGAAGACACACCCGTCGTCTGGCGCGGACCGATGGTCGTCTCGGCCCTCAGCCAGATGCTGCGCGAAACCGATTGGGCCGGTAGCACGGGCGACCTCGATGTCCTCGTGATCGATATGCCGCCCGGCACGGGTGACATTCAGCTCAGCATCTCGCAGAGCGTGCCACTCTCAGGTGCCGTCATCGTCTCGACGCCGCAGGACTTGGCGTTGATCGACGCTCGCAAGGGCATCGCGATGTTCAAGCGCGTCGAAGTTCCGATCCTCGGCATCGTCGAGAACATGAGCTACTTCCTCTGTCCGAAGTGCGGCGAGCGTTCCGATGTCTTCGGCCACGGCGGAGCCCGTGACGAGGC
>NZ_DATNBA010000053.1:0-7654 GCF_035572195.1 Hyphomicrobium sp.
GAGAGCGATCCCGCGACGCTTAGGCAAAATGTTACTTCACCTGGCGGCACGACGGCCGCGGCGCTTGCCGTGTTGATGCAAGACGGACATGGCCTCAAGGAGCTGATGACCGAAGCGGTGCTCGCGGCACAAAAACGAAGCCGCGAGCTTGGAAGCTGACCGGGGCTGGGTAGGTCGGTCAAAATCCAAGGCTCGCGGCCGTTATTCACATCCCGAATGGGCTGGCGACCCACGGCGTTCGGGATTTTCGGTACCGGAGACTGCAGGCTTGGAGGACACCTTGCCGAAGTCGGACGGGAAGATAAGTGCCGGAACCGATGTCGCGGATACTGTAATATCATAACATAACGGTCAATTCACAAGACCGTGTGCCCTGGTTCTTCCGGCCTTAGCTTGTGCCGCGGCCGTGTTTTTCAGAAGAAAAAATCTATTGCGGCAATGAGATAATGGCGCGGAGCCCGCCCATCGAGCTTTCGCCGAGGGCGATCTCGCCGCCGTGGCTTTTCGCTATATCGCGGGCGATCGCCAGACCGAGTCCGCTGTTGCCCTCGTCCTGATTGCGCGCGTGATCAAGCCGGTAGAACGGACGAAAGACGTTGTCGCGCTCCCGCTCCGGGATGCCGGGCCCGTCGTCGTCGACTTCGATGCGGACCCATTGGCCTTCCGGCGCCACGCGAATGATGATGTGTTCGCCGAACCGCGCCGCGTTCGTGACGAGATTTGTGATGGCGCGCTTCAATGCCTGACGCTTCAACGGCAGCACGATGTCGCCCTTGCTCTTGCGGATCTTGAGATCGATCGTGCTGGCGTAGATCGACGCGTCGTCGACGATCTCCTCCAAGAGCTCGGCGAGATTCGTTGGTTTGGCTTCTTCGCCACCATCGCCTTTGGCAAAAGCCAAATAGTCTTCGAGCATGTGCTGCATTTCGTCGACGTCGGCTGAAAGCGAGCGCGTTTCCGGCGTGTCGTCCAGCATCGCGAGTTCGAGCTTGAACCGCGTCAACACGGTTCTGAGATCGTGGCTGACGCCGGCGAGCATCGTGGTGCGCTGCTCGACGTGCTGTTTGATACGATCTCGCATCTGCAGGAAGGCCAGAGCTGCCTGTCGCACCTCGCGGGCGCCGCGCGGGCGGAAATCTTCCGGGATTGACCGGCCCTTGCCGAAGTCCTCGGCGGCGTCGGCGAGCCGCAAGATCGGTCGGATCTGATTTCTTAGAAACAGGATCGCGACGGTCAGCAGAATAACCGACGAGCCAACCATCCAGAGCAGGAAAATATGCGAGTTCGACGCGTATGTCTGGCTGCGCGTCGCGACGAAGCGCAAAATGGCATCGTCGAGTTTTACGCGAATCTCGACGTTTTGTGCGCCGACCGTATCGATCCAAAACGGCAACTGCACGTGCTTGCGCAGTTCGTTCGACAGCGCCCGATCGAGCAAGCGGAAGAATGGCTTTGGCCCCGGCGGCGGGAGCTCTCCGGGCGGCAGCACCTCCATCTTCAAACTCAAGCGGTCGCGCGCCAGCTCGATGATCTTTTGCGCGTCACCGGTTTTCGGCAAATCCTTGTAGACATAAATGACGGCCGCGATGTCGCGTGCGGTCGCCTCCGAAAGGCGGCGCGTCACGGCCTGCCAATGGCGCTCCATGAACGCAAAGGCGATGACGCCTTCGAGAACGACGATCGGCGTGATGATGATGAGAAGGGCGCGGGCGTAGAGCCCTTTAGGAAGGACTTCGCCGATGATGCTAAGAAACCGGGCGGTGTAGGGGTGTTCGCGAAACCGGCGATAGCGGGCGAGGATGCCGGCCGGGCCGGATGCCATGTCGCGGACAACCGGCGTTGCAGTTTCCACCCGCGACGGCTCCGGAGGTAAAACGCCCATGCCTCTTTCAATCGATATAGAGGATGTAGCCCTTGCCCCGGACCGTCTGCAGGTAAACCGGGTTCGAAGGGTCGGATTCGATCTTGCGCCGCAAGCGGTTGATCTGAACGTCGATTGCCCGCTCGCTGCCGGTATTGTCGTCGTTCGATAGTTCGTGGCGCGGCACCGCGACGCCAATTCGCTGCGCGAAGAGCCGCAGCAGATCGCGCTCGCGCTCGGTGAGCTTGATCGTCTCCTCGTCGCGTTTCAACTCTCCCCGCGCCAGGCTGAAAACGCAGCCACCCATGCGGATTTCGTCACGCGACGGGCTTGGCGCCTGGCCGCGTCGCAGAATGTTGCGCAGCCTCAGCAGCAGCTCACGGGGCTCGAACGGTTTGGAGACGTAATCATCGACGCCGGCTTCGAGACCGGAAATGCGATCCTCGGCATCGGCGAGCGCCGTCAACATGCAGATCGGCACGGGCCGCGTCGCCTTGAGATCGCGCGCCAGCGTCAAACCGCATTCGCCCGGCATCATCACGTCGAGCAGCACAAGATCGAACGTCAGTCCGCGCATGAATGATCTTGCCGCGGCCGCGTCGGCGGCCTCCGTCACGCGGAAGCCATTGCTTTTCAGAAAGCGGCCGAGAAGTGCCCTGATTTTCTGGTCATCGTCGACGACGAGAACGTGCGGAGCGTTATCGGCAAGCGCTTCGGCTCGATTCTGCATCATTGCGACTCTCACTCGTTGCTGTCTGACACATTGCCCGGCGTCTGCGGACGCGTCCCTTTGATGAGGCTTTCGACTTGGGGGCGGTCCTTCTCGGCAATCATGGCAAAAAGAAACTTACCCGCGACCGCGTCGGCGCCGGGCCCGAGTTTCGCCAATGCCCCCTCGATGCGTTTGACTTGAATTTGTGTCAGTTTGTCGGTCAAGCGGACGCCCTTGGCAGAGAGATAGAGGCGGCGCTCGCGACGATCTTCGTTTCCGGCGCGTTGGATGATGAAGCCTTCGTCCACGAGCTGCTTCAGAACGCGGGCCAGACTTTGTTTGGTAATCTTCAGGATATCAAGCAGCTCAGCGACCTTTAGGCCGGGATTTCGATGCACGAAATGCAGGACCCGGTGGTGGGCGCGGCCGAAACCGTACTGCGCGAGAAAAGCATCGGGATCGCCGGTGAAATCGCGATAAGCGAAATAGAAAAGTTCGACGCAGGCGATGAGATCGATGCCGGCGGGCCTTCGGCCATCGTCGGCCAACGGCGGCGATCCTGGGGAATTTTGGGGCACTGCCCGTCTTCCCGACGCACCTTCTGACGTTATGTCAGTCATGTTGACTTATTGGCCTTGATCGTCTTCTATTTCAAGACAAATTGTTAGATCGCTCGCCACCTTCATGCCCTTGCGGCCGGCTCGCCCAGGCGCTAAGCGTCTCAAGCGCTTCGGCTGCACGATACCCGGATTGGCGGCGCTCGCGACCCAACCACCGGTGTTCAAATTCTCCAACTATCAAGACTAGCGAAGGACATAGACTGGCATGGCTGACCTCGTTCCTTATCACGATCGTGATGGGCTGATCTGGTTGGATGGGACGCTGGTTCCCTGGCGCGATGCCAAAGTTCACGTCCTGACCCACGCTCTGCACTACGCCAGCTCGGTATTCGAAGGCGAGCGGGCCTATGACGGAAAGATCTTCAAGCTCACCGAGCATTCCGAGCGTCTCGTCGCAAGCGGCAGAATTCTGGATTTCGAGATACCGTATACCGTCGCGGAAATCGATCAGGCTTGCCGCGATACGATCGCGGCCAACAAGTTGTCGGACTGCTACGTGCGTCCCATTGCCTGGCGCGGCAGCGAACAGATGGGTGTTTCGGCGCAGGCAACCAAGATCCATCTCGCAATTGCGGCGTGGAATTGGGGCTCATATTTCCCGATGGAGCAGCGTCTCAAGGGCATTCGTATCACGTACGCGAAATACCGGCGGCCGGACCCCGCGTGCGCGCCGACCAAAGCCAAGGCGGCGGGCCTCTACATGATCTGCACGATTGAAAAGCACCGCGCCGAGCGCGCCGGCTATTCCGATGCGCTGATGCTCGATTATCGTGGCCGGGTCGCGGAATGTACGGGGGCCAACATTTTTTTCATCAAGGACGGCGTGATTCACTCCCCGGATCCCGATTGTTTCCTGGACGGGATCACGCGGCGCTCGGTCATCGAGCTCGCAAAGGCGCGCGGCATCGAGGTGATCGACCGTGCAATCATGCCCGAAGAACTCGGAACGTTCTCGGAATGCTTCATTACCGGCACGGCTGCCGAGGTGACGCCCGTCTCCGAGATCGGCGAACATCGCTATAAGCCGGGTAAAATCACCGAGACGCTGTTTAGCGATTTCATGGCCCTGGTTAAGCCGAAGGAACGCGTGGCCGCAGAGTAACCACGCCTGTTTATTTGCATCTCCCGGGCTTGCCTCGGGGCGAGGAGTGGTCGAAGCTCCGGTCATCGGTGGCGATCGGACGTCCTCAGATGTCGAAAGTCGTGCTGGCCGTTCTGATGTTGTGGGGCGCCACTTTGGCAAGCGCCGTCCCTGGCTATGCTCAGGAAGGGCCGGGCGGCGCGATCAATCCGACGCGCGATTGTCAGACACTCATGACCTGCAATTTCCAGAGGGGTGGCCGCTGGCGCGGCTGCGTTTCATCCTATTCATGCCGCAAGTGCCGCTTCGTGTCGGCGCCGTGCTCGATAGTCGGCGGCAAGGGGCGTGTTTGCCGTCAGCTGACATGCGGCTGGAACGGGACTTAGGCCAAACCCTTATTATTGGCGGACCAAATCGCGCGCTAGATCGAACCGCGCAGGATGAGCGGCGCGCAAACGGCGGCCAGAAACAGCGTTATCGCAGCGCACGTGAATGCGAGGGTGAGCGGAGCCAGCGGCGCACCGATCCAGATCGCCGCCACTTCGATCAGCATACTCCAAAATGCGGCAGGCACGAAAGAAGCGATCGCGAGGCCCGCAAGGCGCGCGACACGTGATCCATCCGCACGCCGCACCGCGATGGTGCCGGGTCTGGAAATGGCGCTGGTCATTACAGCACGCATGATTGCTCGCGGAGTTCGTTCTGGTTTTGCAATCAGCCCGGATACGAAGTCGGAATACAAAGGCTGACGCGGTTGTGGTCAAAGTCAGCGTAAGAAGGTGCTCTAAACGATTGGTTAACAACTACGGGGAAATTGGAACGATCTGCAATCGGAAAATTCTACTACCGTTCAACGAAACGCGCAGCGCCTTGTTCCCAATGCGATTAAAATTTTCGCGCTGCGGCGCAGCGAATCAGAAAAAATTTCCCGAATGGAAGTCGTTTAGAGAAGCCCAGTGAACCACGCCAATTTCGACGTTGCGATTATCGGCGGCGGCCATAACGGGCTGACTGCGGCCGCCTATCTCGCGCGGGCCGGACTTTCGGTCATTGTGCTCGAAAAGAATTCTGTCGTTGGTGGGGCTGCAATAACCGAGGAGTTCGCGCCGGGCTTTTCGAATTCGGTCGCCTCATACACGGTGAGCCTTCTCAATCCGAAGGTCATCGCCGATCTCGAACTGGTGCGGCACGGCCTGGACATCATCGAGCGGCCGGCCGCCAACTTCTGGCCGATTGACGATCGGCGCGGATTGCTTGTGCCCTATGGGGCGGCGTCACGACGCGAGGCCTACGCGAGATTTTCCAAAAAGGATGCGGCGCGCCTCGACGCTTACGATGCCGAACTTGGCCGCGCCGTCAGCGTGCTGCGAGATCTCATCACGCGGACTCCGCCGAACGCCGGCGGCGGCATACTCGAGTTGATCAAGGCCGGCGGCGTCGGCCGGCGTCTTCTTAATCTCTCGCTCGCCGATCAGCGGCTTCTTGTCGAGCTGTTCACCGCGAGCGCTGCCGACTTCCTCGATCGCCGGTTCGAAGACGACACGGTCAAAGCCTCATTCGCGTTCGACGGTATCGTCGGATCCTATGCGGCGCCGTCGACCCCAGGCACGGCCTACGTCTTGCTGCATCACTGTTTTGGCGAGGTGAACGGTAAGGCGGGACAGTGGGGGCACGCGAAAGGCGGCATGGGCGCCATCACGCAGGCGATGGCTCAGTCAGCGGTTGCGAGCGGCGCTGTCATCCGCACGAACGCGGCCGTCGGGTGCGTGCTCGTCGAGGGCGGGCGTGCCAGCGGCGTCGTTCTCGCGACCGGCGAGACGATTAAAACGCGCGCCGTCGCGGCCAACGTCGGTCCGAAGCTTCTGTTCCGCGATCTCGTCGCCGAAGCCGATCTCGATGCAACCGTTCGCGCGCCATTCCTGGCGATCAAGACCGGCTCCGGATCGTTCCGCATGAACGTTGCTCTCGCCGAGCTTCCCGATTTCACCTGTCTGCCGGGCAGAGAGATTGGGCTGCATCATCGCTCGGGGATCGTGATCGGTCCGACGATGGATTATCTCGAACGTGCCTATCTCGATGCGCGCGCCAACGGCTGGTCGCGCGAGCCGATCGTCGAAATGATGATTTCTTCGACGCTCGATCCGTCGCTGGCGCCGCCCGGCAAGCACGTGGCCAGCCTTTTCGTGCAGCATGTGGCGCCGCATCTTCCCGGCGGGCGAAGCTGGTCCGACACAAATGAGAAGGCGGCTTTCGCCGATCTCGTCATCGAGACCGTGTCGCGCCATGCGCCGAATTTCAAGGCGGCGGTGCTCCACCGGCAGGTGCTTTCGCCGCTCGATCTCGAAACCCGTTTTGGTCTCATCGACGGCGATATCTTCCACGGTCAGCTCGGACTCGGTCAGCTCTTTTCGGCACGCCCGGTTCTGGGTTACGGAAATTACCGGATGCCGGTCAAAGGGCTGTATCTCTGCGGCTCGGGTGCGCATCCGGGCGGTGGCGTCACCGGCGTGCCCGGCATGAATGCGGCGCGCGAGATCGCGAAGGATCTGAAACGTCGCCGTAAACGATGGTGAGGCGGGAAATGGAATTCGGCTCGATCGTTCCGCTGCTTCGCATGTTCGACATTCCGGCGACGCGCGCGTTCTACAACGATTATCTCGGCTTCGGCGTCGACTTCGAACACCGCTTCGAGCCGGAACTGCCGCTCTACATGCAGGTCTCGCGCGGTGGCTGCCGCTTGCACCTGACGCAGCATCACGGCGATTGTTGTCCGGGGAGCGCCGTCCGCATCGATTGCGATGATGTTCTCGGGCTGCATGCGGAATTGGCGGGTAGGACCTACAACTTCCTGCGCCCCGGAATTCAGACGCCGCCGTGGGGCGGCACGGAGTTGACGCTGATCGACCCCTCGGGCAATCGGCTTGTTTTTGTTCAACGTGTCGAAGGCAACGGCTGATCCCATGCGCATCACTCCGGCGATCGACATCGATGAAGCCGAACTCGAAGAGCGCTTCGTGCGCTCCTCGGGACCCGGCGGGCAAAACGTCAACAAGGTGTCGACGGCGGTGGAGTTGCGCTTCGATCTGAGAGCGAACAGCTCAGTTCCGGAATACGCACGCGCAAAGCTGAAACGACTTGCAGGGCGGCGGCTGACGTTGGATGGCGTGATCATTATCCAGGCCGATCGCTTCCGCAGTCAGGAGCAGAATAGATCCGATGCGCGCGAGCGGCTGAAAGACCTAATTGCGGAAGCGCTGATCGTTCCGAAGAAGCGCATCAAGACGAAGCCCTCGCGCGGGGCCAAGCAGCGGCGTGTCGATGCCAAGACGACGCGCGGGCATGTGAAGAAACTGCGTAGCCGGAAGGTGGATATGGATTGA
>NZ_DATNBA010000054.1:0-21638 GCF_035572195.1 Hyphomicrobium sp.
CCGGAAAGTCGTCAGATCCTCAGGGCTTGCGCGCGCAGGCTCCGAGGCAGGTTGCGGTCATACCACGCCGCGAGCCCGGCAAGACCCTCGTGTTTGAGATCGCGTTCGAGATACCCCCAGATCCGTGGCATATGCGCCAGATATTGGCGCTTGCCGTCGCGCATCGCGAGGCGCGCGAATATCCCGAGGATTTTCGTATTCCGCTGCGCCCCGAGCGCCGCATAAGCGAACCGGAATTCATCCGTGTCGAACGCCGGGTCGCGTTGCAAAATGCGGGAAATGTAGTGATCGAGCAGGCTTGTCTCCAGCGAGGCGTCCACGTCGACGCGGGCGTCCTGCAGCAGCGAGACGAGATCGTAAGCTGCGGGCCCGACCATTGCATCCTGAAAGTCGATGATGCCGATGTCGCGCGGGCAGGCGCGATCGTCGAGGGCAATGAGGTTCGGCGAATGGTAATCGCGCAGCAGCCACGCCCTCGGCTGCTTCAAGACGCGTTCGAAGACCCGATACCACTCCGCCTCGAAACTATCGCGCTCCGATTGCGGAGCAGGGTGGCCATGTAGCGCTGGCCAGTACCAGTCGAGAAGCAATTGCGTTTCGATGTCGAGGACACTCGCGTCGGCTTCGGGAATCTCGAATGCCGAACCATCCGAAAGTGCAATGCGCGCCGGTGGCGATATCCCCTGCAGAGCAAGCAACGTTTCGGTGGCGCGCCGCGCTAGGGGTTCTTGATCGCGGCCGCGTGCAATCTCGGCGGCAAAAACGCGATCCCCGAAATCTTCGATGATCAGCAAACCTTGATCAAGGTCTTCGGCGAACAGGCGCGGCGTCGAAAGCCCCGCCTTTTGCAATACGCCGCCGATCGCGACAAACGCGCGGACATCTTCGGCGAGGTGTGCGATGGCGCTGTAGGGCTTGCCGTCTCGGATCGGCGGACCGTCGGGGCGTCTAACCGAGTCCATCAGCAGCGCGCGTGTTCCGTCGGGTTTGGTGAGGCGCGCATATCGGCGCGGCGAGGCGTCGCCCTGCAGATATTCCAGATGCGTCGCTGCATCGCCCCAACCGGCATCGGCAAGAAATTTACGGATGGTCGCAAAGCGGTGCAGTCGCGGCGTCAGCGCCGAAGGCGCACTGAACGTCACCGTCCGCCGATCGGCACCGTTCGCTTCTTCAAACAGCAGTGTGAAGTGCTCCGCGAGCCGAGTTCCCGCCCGCGACGGCCACTCGATCACCGCGACACCATCCTTGAGCGCAGCTTCGAGCCCCAGCTCGTCGAGTTCGCTGGGGTCGGTCACGCGATAGAGATCGAAATGCGCAATGTCGAAACGTGGCGTTTCGTAGGTTTGCATCAGCGTGAACGTCGGGCTCGGGACCTCGAGCGCCGGATCGCTCGACAAGGCGCGGATCAGAGCCCGTGCGAACGTCGATTTTCCGGCACCAAGGTCGCCCTCGAGCCCAAGCATGTCGCCCGGCTGCAGAAAAAAAGCGACCTCGCCGGCAAGCCGCGCAACGTCGCTTTCGGTGAGATCGGGGTAAAGGAAGGAATTCTTCATTGCGGCTGAATTTACGCTGCCCGGTCGCCGCGTGCCAGCCGGGTAGCGCCGCTATCCGGCGCGCTGACTGGTCGTTCGGGAATCCGTACCGTGACGCGCGTGCCGTAGCCCTCCTCCGAGCTGAAATCGATGCTGCCGCCATGCAGCTCGACCAGGCTTTTGACGATCGAGAGGCCAATCCCGGCACCGCGATGGTCGGAGCCGCGGCTGTGGCTTTCGAACCGTTGGAAGACTCCGGGAATCTGATCCTTAGGTATGCCGATTCCTTCGTCTTCGACGGAGAATATGATGTAGCCGTCTTCGCGCCAGTTCCTCAACCGGACGGTGCTGTTGAGTTTCGAGAAGCCGACGGCATTTGACATGAGATTGTAAAGGATCTGGCGCATCCGCGCTTCATCGGCCATGAATTCCGTCACATCATCGGCTACCGCGATGTCGATCGTGAGGCGTGAGCGGATGGCGCGCTCGCGAATGCCCAGGATCGCCGCATCGATGAGGGCACGCGCACCGACCGGAGCAAGTTTCAACTGAAGCGTGCCCGCGTCGATCGTCGCGAGATCGAGAATATCGTCAATGATGGAGCGCAGCGTTTTCGACGACGACATGATGTCGGTCAAATACTCGCGTTGTTTGTCGTTGAGGTCGCCGAACATCGGGCTCGCCAGCATTTCGGCAAAGCCGATCATGCTGGTGAGCGGGGTGCGCAACTCACGGGAAATATGCCCGATGAAGTTCGTCTTCAGCCGGTCCGCAGCGACCAGGGCCTCATTGCGCTCGACAAGCGCCTGCTCGGCGCGCTTGGCGTCGGTCACATTGGCAAACGTTAGAAGCGTGGCGCCGTCCGATAGCGGCATCAAAGCAAAGTCGATGACGACGCCGTCGGTGCGGGTCATCTGGCCGGTGAAGTCTTCGCGCTCGTCGAGAAAAGCCGTCACGGACCTGCCGATCCGGAGCCACGTATCGTTGTCGGGATGCAGCGTTTGCGCGGCGGCGATAACCTCGCCGATATGCGGCATCTCGCCGAGCTTGCCAGACGGCATCCGCCAAATCTCGCAGAAGGCTTTGTTGAAGAGCTTCAGGCGTCCGTCCGTGCCGAAAACAACGACGCCCTCTTTGAGGCTGTCGATTGTCTCGCGCTGCACGTCGATGAGACCATTGTATCGACTCTCGAGCGCGATGCGTTCCGTCTCGTCGGCGAACAGATACGTGACGCCGCCGTCGGGTCGTTGCTCGGCCATGACATGCACGATGCGGCCGTCCGTCAGGTGCCAGGTGTCTTCGAGCGACTCCCCAGTCCGATAGCAAGCGAGAACCTGCGCCTTCCAATCGCGATGACTGACGACCGGCTGCAGAACGCCGATTTCGCGGAGCCGATCGAGGATGGCGCCGTCACTTGGCCGCGTGGCGAGCCAGTCGGTATCGAGCGACCACAGGTTGATGAAAGCCGCATTGAAAAATACCAGCTGCTGTTCGCGGTTAAAAATTGCGACCGCCGTTTCGACCCGGTCGAGCGTCCGGTCATAGGCCTGCATCTGCCGCTCGAGTTCGCCCTGTGCGGTTTCGATGTCGGTCACGTCGATTGCGGCTCCGGCCGTCATGCTGTCGACGGGGAGTACGACGATGTCGTGGGGTTTGCGTTCACCCCCGGCAACCAGATGGACGCGGGCCTTGTAGCGTTGTCCGGCCGCAATAGATTTGGCGACGGCCTTACGCTGCCGGGTCTCGAGCAGTTCGATCTGGCGTTCGAGAACTTCAAGCTCGCTCTTGGCGTCGACGGCGTTGACGTAGGCGGTGTTGACCCAGATTAACCGGCCATCCGGCGCGCGCAGCCACACGGGCATCGGCAGCGTGTTCAGAAGCGCGCGGCTCGAGCGGATGTCGCGAGCGAACGCCGCGTGTTTCTCGCCGATCCTGGCGATCTCCTGCTTGTAGCCGGCGACATCTTTCAAACGCAGAACCGCGCGCCCGCCGGCGGTCCCGCCTTCGCCTTCGATCACGCCGCCGAGCGTCGTCTTCAGGATGATGCTGAACGAGCGGCCGTTGACGAAAAGTTTTTCGAGCGCCGACTTGAGTGCCTGCGCGGAGCTTGCCTCGAGCCACTGGCCGAAGCGCAGTATTTCGGCGTGATGCTCCGGCAAACCTGCAATGCCGGTCAACGTGTGCGATACGATACGCACCGCCTGACCCTGTTCCCAGAAAATGAGCACCTGCGGCTCGGCGCGAATGATCGCGTCGGTGGCGGCAAGATTGCGCCGCAGCTGAAGGCTTTCAGCTTTTGCGTCGCGGGTCTGACGCTGACCGACGCTGTTCATGTGCCAGATGACGAGCGCGGCGATGAACCCCGCTCCGGCGACGAGCGCGATCAGCGACACGTGCCGGACGTCCAACTGGCCAGGTTCGATGGGGTGTCCGGCCACGAAACTTGCGAGCATCGTCGCGACGCAGGCCATCGCCGCAAGCAGCAGCAGCGCGAGCTGCCAGCGCGTCGTCATTCGAGAGCCTTGCGGAGATATGGCGCGCATCAAGTCCGTTGCAATCTGAGGGGCCGCTGTTGTACCGACGCGCACGCACGTCAGCTCGGATTCCGCGCTAAGCCGCGCGAATCACTCACGAAGTATGGGATGCCTTCACCTGTCTCGCCAGCACGCCGGCCATCTTGAAATCAAACGGCGCCTGGGTGTTCCCCTGGCGCCGCGGGGCGGCAGGTCCGGCTTTGCCGATTGGCGATGGCCGATACCGTCGAATGCCGAAAATCGATTGTGTCCGCAGGTCTTGGCGCCAGGCGCGGTCGCTGGTACCGCTTCGCAGCCAGCGCGCCCCGTGTGACAATCACACACCTCTTCCACAAGAAAGCTTCTTGCTCTACGCGCCAGCCTCTTGTTGCAAATGCGAGCGTTTGCCAATGTCGCTCGTATAGTAGCTACACGTTATATTCTATTTGTATGAGTTGCGGGGGTATACTGATGATCGATTTTTCGGTGATTGGCGTATTTTTGCTGTTTGTGTTGGCATCTTCACGCCAAGCGGCGCCACAGCGAGCTCAAGCCCGATCGATGCGCCGTTCCATAGGGTTAGCGTGGCGCAGAACTTAAAGCTCTGCGGATTGAGGGCTGTGGAGCTGCGCGAGAGCACTTGGTCCGTGCTCTCGCGCGAATGCGTTCCGTCTCAATAACGGTAGTGATCCGACTTGAACGGGCCTTCCGGCTTCACGCCGATATAATCGGCCTGATCGGCGCGCAGCTTGGTCAGCTTGGCGCCGATCTTTGAAAGGTGCAGCATCGCGACCTTCTCATCGAGATGCTTCGGCAACGTGTAGACCTTCTTCTCGTATTTGCCGATGTTGTTCCAAAGCTCGATCTGCGCCAGCGTCTGATTGGTGAAGGACGCCGACATCACGAACGAGGGGTGGCCCATGGCGTTGCCAAGGTTCACGAGGCGGCCTTCCGACAGAAGGATGATGCGCTTACCGTCCGGAAACTCGATTTCATCGACTTGCGGCTTGATGTTGTTCCACTTGAAATTCTTGAGTCCGGCGACCTGAATTTCGTTGTCGAAGTGGCCGATGTTGCAAACGATGGCGCGATCCTTCATGGCGCGCATGTTGTCGATCGTCACCACGTCCTTGTTGCCGGTTGCCGTCACGAAAATGTCGGCGCGCGGGGCGGCATCGTCCATCGTCACGACTTCGTAGCCTTCCATCGCCGCCTGCAGGGCGCAGATCGGATCGATTTCGGCGACCAGTACGCGGCAGCCGGCGTTCCTCAGCGAGGCAGCCGAACCTTTTCCGACGTCGCCGAAGCCGGCGACGAACGCGATCTTGCCGGCCATCATCACGTCGGTGCCACGGCGAATGCCGTCGACGAGGCTCTCGCGGCAGCCATAGAGATTGTCGAACTTGGACTTGGTGACGGAATCATTGACGTTGATGGCAGGGAACAGCAGCGTCCCCTTTTTCTGCATCTCATAGAGGCGATGCACGCCGGTCGTCGTCTCTTCCGAAACGCCCTTGATGCTCTTCGCAAGTCCCGCGAACCAGCCTTTCGGCTTCTCCTTCAGTGTCTTCTTGAGCAGCGCAAAGAGAACTTCTTCCTCTTCCGAGCCTGCCTTTTCGAGAAAGCCGGTGTCGCCGTTCTCGGCGCGCAATCCCAAATGCACGAACAGCGTCGCATCGCCTCCGTCGTCGAGGATCAAATTCGGCACGCCGCCGTCGCCCCACTCGAAAAGCTTGCGGGTGTAATCCCAGTAGTCGACGAGGCTCTCACCCTTCCAAGCGAAGACCGGGATGCCGGCGGCGGCGATCGCCGCTGCGGCGTGGTCCTGCGTCGAATAAATGTTGCACGACACCCAGCGTACGTCGGCGCCGAGCGCGGTGAGCGTCTCGATCAGCACGGCCGTTTGGATGGTCATATGCAGAGAACCCGCAATACGGGCGCCCTTGAGCGGCTTTTTGGCTCCGTATTCGGCCCTCGTCGCCATGAGGCCCGGCATCTCGGTCTCGGCGATCGATATTTCTTTCCTGCCCCACTCCGCCAGAGCGAGATCCTTGACGATGTAATCGGTGAACTTGGCGCTCATGTTTGCTCCTGAGGGACGAGTCGTGATCAACCACGGCCGCATCGGCGGCGTCAGGCACGCCGACGGTCGAGGCGGCCAAAGCGCCGCAATGCGCGTTTTCCTGCAGTCGCCCCACGCTATAACGAACAGGCGGCAAGCAGGCAACAAGATATAAACAACTCTTTATGTCGCGGGAGAAGCCGAGGGCTTCTGCCCACCAGCGCAGACGATGAGAGGTTCAGATTTATCTGGTATTACCAAGTATTTCTTATTAATATACCGTAGATTATATGTATACAATTTGCATAAAATGCAGTATATGTCGTAGAATGTTCGTTTATTTTGAAGATAATTAGAAATTGCCGTCTTAATTCGTCTTAAATACATCTCCCGCTATTGTGCCGCTTAAGTATAGCGCGCAGGAGGCGGCGATGCGGGTCGATTGTGGGAAGCTGTGGCCGGGCAGCCGGCAGGGTTCCGCGGATGCGAAGAACGGGAAGAGGCTCACCTCAGTGTTGGGCCGGTTTTCGCGCGATACGCGCGGCGACGTGGCAATTCTCTTCGGCCTAATGGCCCTCGCGCTTTTCATGATGATCGGTCTCGCGGTCGATTACGCCCGATTTCTCAGCGCACGTAATCAAACGTTGGCGGCAACAGACGCGGCGGTCCTTGCAGCCGCGCGCGCACTGCAGACCAACAGCGGAGATCAGCAGGCGGCTCTTACTCTTGCTAAGACGTACTATGATCAGGCGGTCCAATCTCGTCTTCACGTGATCAATGATGGCATCGGGTTCGCTATCGGCGATAACGCCACGTCCGTCATCGCCACGGGCAACGCCGCGATATCGACACCGTTCATGGGCCTAGGCGGAACGAAGACCCTGCCGTTGCTCCACTCCGACGGCAGCGACTATTCGAAGGCCGTTCTCGCAGTCGGTGGCAATGCCGAAACGAACCTCGAAATCTCCATGATGCTCGACGTTTCGGGCTCGATGGGCGATGGCACCAAGCTCGACGACATGAAGGATGCCGCGAACGATCTCGTCGACATCGTCGTCTGGGCCGATCAGAGCAAATATACGTCGCGCGTGGCCATCGTGCCGTTCTCGAGCGACGTGCTGCCAACGTCTGACCTTTTTAAGGCCGCGACGGGCCAGAACGCCACTCCTAAGCCTGCGTCTGTCGTGTACTCGGTAACTACCGGCAGCGGCAAGAAGAAGAAGACGACTGACTACGAATACCCTGCAACGACGTGCGTCGCGGAAAGACCGGGCAAGGACTATTCCGATACTGCGCCCGGCAACAACCATTATGTCCTCCGCGAATTCACCTCCAACGGCAAATGCGGCATCAACTCCAAAGGCGAATTGTTGCCGATGACCAGTGATAAGTCGAACTTGCACGACAAGATCAACGGGCTGGTGGACGGAGGAAATACCGGTGGGCACATCGGTACGGCGTGGACCTATTACATGCTCTCTCCGAAGTGGGCTTCCGCTCTTCCAAGCGGCAGTAAGCCTGTCGCCTATGGTACGGCGAACACGAACAAGATCGCAATCCTGATGACCGACGGCGAATACAACAGCGTGCATGACAGCAAAGGCGTCGAGACGGGACAAAACGGTGCAGGCAGCTCGGTCAACGGAACGGATTCGCCCACTCAGGCGAAGGCAGTCTGCTCCGACATGAAGAAGAACGGTATCGAGGTCTATACCGTCGGCTTCCAGCTCGGCGGCAACCAGACAGCGATCAGCACACTGTCAAATTGTGCAACCGACACAGCGCATTTCTACAACTCGACGACCGGCGACGCGCTGAAGGCAGCTTTCCGCGACATCGCGCTGAAGATTTCGACGCTTTACCTCGCCCAATAAGCTTGGACTCTCTGAGCCTACTCGGAATGGGGATGCTTTCGCGAGCGTCCCCATTTTCGTGCGGCGTCAGCAGTGAAGCGTCGGACAGCGCATCTTGCGATGCCTAGTCAGCGGTGTTCGGGCTAGATATTCCCCCCACGCCATGGCTGGGCTTGACCCGGCCGTCCAGGGCCAGGATCGCAACTGCCGAACAAGTGACTGAAATAGCTAGGCGTCGCCGACGCAATCCTCGTCGAAACCCGCTTCGACGAGGCGAACGAGAGCCGCCAGCGCCTCTGGTCCCTGCGGACCCATCGCCGAAATGTGAAGCTCCGCGCCGGGTCCCGCAGCGAGCATCATCAGACCCATGATCGACGTTCCTCCGACAGAGTGCCCCTCGCGCGTGACCGTCACGGTCGCGTCGAAGCTCTCTGCGCATTTGACGAATTTCGCAGAGGCGCGCGCATGCAGTCCCTTGATGTTGCGGACGACGACCACCGCCTCCGGTTTCAGACTGTTGGTTAGTTCAGGCATGATTGCGCCAAGCCCTCAGCCGCCGGAAAGTTCTTGGCTTGCGACCTTGATGTATTTCTTGCCGGCATCGCGTGCCATGATAACGGCCTCGGCCAAAGGTACTTCGGTGCGGATGCTCGCCAACTTGACGAGGATCGGCAAACTGATGCCGGCGATGACTTCGGCCTTCGACTCATCCATCACCGAAATAGCGAGATTGGAAGGCGTGCCGCCGAACATGTCGGTCAAAATGATCACGCCTTGACCGCTGTCGACCCGTTTCACGGCTTCCAGAATATCGATCCGGCGCGCCTCCATATCGTCGTCCGGGCCGATCGCAATCGCCTCGAGCGCCGGTTGCGCTCCGACGACGTGCTCGAGCGCATTTCGGAATTCTTGAGCAAGCCCGCCATGCGTGACGATTAGAAGTCCGATCATGTGCGCCGGGCCAATTTGTTTTTATGCGGCGATCGCCGTGCACGGTTGCCGCGCCGCGCGGAAGGTGGCAAGTGTTCGCGGCAGGTGCAAGAGGTTTCTAGTCTAAGATCAAGCCTTTGATTTAATTCGTGGCAGAGCCGCCAATAAGAGCGCCGCGACGAGTTTTGAGGGCGCCGAGTCCTCGAATGGAAGAAGGTGTATAACGGGTACGTCATACCCCAGTATATGGACTACCGGCCAGGGATCAGGCAGCCTTTCGATCGGTCCTTCCCGCACGAGATCGGCAACGAGAACGATCTCGGATTGGGCGGCCGCGGCAACTTCCAGGATACCGACGCCGCGAACCTCAAGCCTCCCGCGAAGTACGGACGGCGCCGCCGCAATCAGAGCGCCGGGTTCGCTCGTCAATATGACCTGATCGTCGGCAACGAGCTTTACGGGCTCTTGGAGAAGGGCCGACGGACCGAGAGCCAGAGCGCGCAAAGCGAGGTCGGATTTTCCGGACCCGGAAGGGCCGCGGATCAGGACGCCACGGCGGCCGACCGCAATCGCCGTCGCGTGGACGCGCTCAACCGCGCCAGGCAAGCCCGCCACCCTGTTCGGTCGACAACGGCAGGCGAACCGTGAAACGCGCGCCTTTCGTCCGATCCGTTCCGTTCAATGCGCGGTTCTCGGCGAAAATCTCCCCGTGATGGCTGGCGACGATCTCACGCGAGATCGACAGACCGAGCCCCGAGTTCTTGCCGTGTTTGCTGTCGGTCTGCGGGCGATCGCTATAGAACCTGTCGAAGATCTGGCCCAGTCTATCGGAAGGGATGCCGGGCCCTTCGTCCTCGATGGCGATTTCGATCTTGCTTCCATTCGGCTTGGCTCGGACGGTCACGGTGCCGCCGTCGGGAGAAAACGACAGCGCGTTGTCGATGAGATTGGTGAACACTTGTCCGAGGCGGCCGTCGTTGCCGCGCACCGTGTAAGCCGATGTCGTGGCCGGTTCCGCGATCAACGCAATTTTGCGGCTATCGTCGGCCAGCATGTCGGTGAACAGGTTGGTGATGTTGCCGAGCACGACACGGACGTCGACTGGTTGCATTTCCTGCCGCGCCAGTTCCGCGTCGAGCCGTGACGTGCTCGAGATATCGTTGATCAGGCGGTTCAGCCGTCTGAGTTCGGTTTGGATTTCCTGAACCAGCTCATCCCTGCCGGCATCCGATTTGGCGTAGGTGAGGGCTTCTGCCGTCGACCTCGCCGCAGCAAGCGGATTTTTCAGTTCGTGCGCCACGTCGGCCGCGAATTTCTCGCTGGCTTCAATGCGCCGATAGAGGGCGTTGGTCATCGCGGCGAACGCCCGGCTGGTTTGTCCCACCTCGTCTTGCCGATCCATCAGGTCGGGCAATTCCTGGCGAGCCGAAATATTTTGCGTGACGTGATTGGCCGCCTCCGAAAGCCGGCGCATCGGTCCCGCGACCGTGCGTTCGAGCACGAGCGAACTCGCGACGGAAAAGACAAGCGCCATCGCCGCGATCTGCAGGATCAACCAGCGCTCGTCCCACAGAACATCGTCGATGTCGCCCGGCTTGGTCGAAAGCAGCAGCACGCCGAGAATCTTGTTGCCGCGCTTGATCGGCTCGGCCATCGAAACGATCTGCTGCCCGTGACGGTTGAGGAGCAGAATCGGCGTTTCGCGCCCCTGCTGAGCGGCGCTTTTCACTTCCGGGTAGAGAAAACCGTTGGCCGTGCCGAGTTCCCGGTAGACCCTGAGTTCCTTATTGATCACCCAGTAGTTCAGGCGCGTCCAGAAATTCCGCAATCGCGGAGCCGGCTCATTGTCGTCGGCGGCTGTATCTTCAGTCGCGTCGTCCTTGCCGAATAAGGTCTCGCTGTTGAGGATCAATGAGCCTTTCGGCGAATAGATGCGCGCCTTCAGATCCGCCGGCCCGACGAGTTTGCGTAAAACGATTGCCGCCTGATGCGGATCGATCGGAAGTTCGAGCGCTGCAAAGGCATCGTCGCGCTGGGCACGCGGCAGCGTCTTTTCAGGCAGGCGATTTGGATCGAAAATCGCCCGCTCGTTGACGGCACGATACGCGATGGCCTCAGCGGTGATGCGCGACACGGTCTTGACGACGTCCACCTTCGCATCGAGCAGCCAGCCGTGGTGCAAACTGAGATAGAGGATGGCGCAGAGAAGGCTCAGCAAGCCAACCAGATTGGCAAGCAGAATGCGGCGTCTGAGACTTTTCCTGATGGTGCGCGCGATCCAGCCGTCTGTCAGCCAGGTCAGGGAAATAAAGCTCCGCCACAGTGCAGCGGCGGCGTTGAATACTGGACGCGTAGCATTGGAAAGCGGCTGAGCAGCCTCGCTCGACGTGCCGGCCAACTCCCCCTCCGCTGCGATGTCGTTGCTGTCGAACGCCATCCTGTCTCCGATCGACGGCGGGCCGTTCACTCTTTGAAGCGGTAGCCGACGCCGTACAGCGTCTCGATCACATCAAAGTCGTCATCGACCTGCTTGAACTTTTTACGCAGGCGCTTGATGTGGCTGTCGATGGTGCGATCGTCCACGTAGACCTGATCGTCGTAAGCGGCATCCATCAGCGCATCGCGCGTTTTGACGACGCCGGGACGGGTTGCGAGCGCCTGCAGGATCAAAAACTCGGTGACCGTCAGCGTGACGGCCTTGCTGTCCCAGTGGCAGGTGTGACGCTCGGGATCGAGTTTCAGCTTGCCGCGCTCGAGTACGCGCTTGGCTTCGTCTTCGACCGTCGTTCCATCTTTCGGCGCCGCGCGCCGTAAGACGGCTTTGACGCGCTCGACGATGAGCCGTTGCGAAAATGGCTTTGCGATGTAGTCGTCGGCGCCCATCTTGAGGCCGAACAGCTCGTCGATTTCTTCATCCTTGGACGTGAGGAAGATAACCGGCATCGCCGACTGCTGGCGTACGCGACGCAATAGCTCCATGCCGTCCATACGCGGCATCTTGATGTCGAAAATACCTAGGTCGGCGGGTTCTTCGGCTAATGCTTCGAGTGCGGAAACGCCGTCTCCGTAGGTCCGAACTTTGTAACCCTCGGCTTCGAGCGCCATCCTCAACGAGGTGAGGATGTTCCGCTCGTCATCGACGAGTGCGATGGTGCTCTTTTCCTTCATAGTTTCCTCTCAAGCCCGTGGTGCGGCGGGGGTGCGTGCCGCGCCGTCTTGGCGCTTATGGCGGTACGGTGAAGCAATTGTGGCGGTCCGTCCAATGGACGCCAGAGGCTGAATGGCACCTGAATAGGCGACTGAGGACATTACGGCAAGCAAAGCCGGCTCATTGACTGCGCACAAGACGACCGTTTCGCTTGTCCGCAGCCCGCATTGGGCTCTATCATTGCTGCTATGTGCGAAAGAAAATTTGAGCGGTAACATACTGTTACCAATTTTTATCATGGCCTCGTTGTTGCCTACTATTAGGACCAACGCACAGCTTGAGCCGTCGCAGTGCATTCCATAAGCACTGAGCCGCACCTGAAAATTGCGCGGTGTGCGGGGTCATAAGCGGCGCGCATATTTATTTGCAGCATGTTCGGTTCGTTAGGTGATCTGCCGATACGCCAGCCTGTTAGGGGTGAATTTTTCGAATGACCATTCAGCTGTTTCCGCTTGAGACGTCGCCCAAGATTCTCCGCAATGTGCGCGAGGCCGAGCTGATCGAGTACGCGATTCGGCGCGGCGAAGGCCGTCTCGCGGACGGTGGCGCGATCGCGGTCGAGACGGGCCAGCACACGGGACGTTCGGCGGAAGACAAGTACATCGTACGCGATGCGGAAACCGATCGCGCGGTCTGGTGGGACAACGCCAAGGAAATGTCGGAAGAGCAGTTCGAGCGGATGCTCGCCGATTTCGTCAGCTTTGCGCGGCACAAGCAACTCTTCGTCCAGGACCTTTATGCCGGAGCCGATGCCGCCCATCGGCTCAATGCGCGCATTGTGACGGAATATGCGTGGCATGCTCTATTCATTCGCCATCTGCTTCGCCGGCCCGCCGGCGCAGAGCTTGCGAATTTCGTTCCGGAATTCACAGTCGTCGATCTGCCGAGCTTCCGCGCCGCGCCCCTCTATCACGGCACACGAAGCGAAACGGTCATCGCGTGCAACTTCTCGAAGCGCATCGTGCTGATCGGCGGAACGAGCTATGCCGGTGAGATCAAGAAAAGCGTCTTCTCTTTCCTGAATTATATTTTGCCGGCCCGGAACGTGATGCCGATGCACTGTTCCGCCAACGTCGGCAAGGACGGTAACTCTGCTGTCTTTTTCGGGCTATCGGGCACTGGCAAGACGACGCTTTCGGCCGATCCCACACGCGAACTCTTGGGCGACGACGAGCATGGCTGGTCGGAAGACGGAATCTTCAATTTCGAGGGCGGCTGCTACGCCAAGACGATCCGCCTGTCGAAATCGGCCGAACCTCAGATCTGGCACGCCACCAACCGTTTCTCAACGGTGCTTGAAAACGTCGTCATCGAACCCGTTACGCGCGTTCCCGATTTCGACGACAACCGGCTCGCTGAAAATTCACGCTCCGCCTATCCGCTGGAAGCGATCGCCAACGCCAGTCTAACCGGCACGTCCGGGCATCCCAAAAATATCGTGATGCTGACGGCCGACGCTTTCGGCGTGCTGCCGCCGATTGCGAAACTCACGCCAAGTCAGGCGATGTATCATTTCCTCTCGGGCTTTACGGCGAAAGTTGCCGGCACCGAGAAAGGCATGGGTGCCGAGCCGGCGCCGACATTCTCGACCTGCTTCGGCGCGCCGTTCATGCCGCGCCATCCGAGCGTCTACGGCAACCTGCTGCGCCGGTTGATCGCCGAGCACAATGTCGATTGCTGGCTTGTCAACACCGGATGGACGGGCGGCAAGTATGGAATAGGCACGCGCATGCCGATCAAGGTGACGCGCGCCCTGCTCGAGGCCGCGCTCTCAGGCGAACTCAAAGGCCAAACGATGCGCACCGATCCGGTCTTCGGCTTCAAGGTTCCGGTCGTGTTGCCCGGCATCGATTCTAAAGTCATGACTCCGCGCGAGACCTGGGGTGATCCCAACGCCTATGACAAGGCGGCGGCCAAACTCGCCGATATGTTCCACGAAAATTTCGCGAAGTTCGTGCCGTATGTCGATGCCGACGTCCTGCGGGCAGGTCCGTCGATCGGCCGCGCCGCCGCCGCTGCCGAGTAGCGGCCCCATTTACCCTGAAGCCTCGAGCGGCTCCGATTTGCTGGTCGCGCAACAGCGTTGATTGGCGGCTGCGTGACGAATAGAACTGGCGCGCACACGATCGAAATCGGAGACAGCAGACTATGGGCACCCGCATTCCATTCGAACGGCCTGACGGCAAGCCGGCCGAAGGCTATCTAGCCAAAGCCGGAAAGGCCAACGCGCCCGGCGTCGTCGTCATCCAGGAATGGTGGGGCCTGCAGGATCAGATCAAAGGCATCTGCGACCGCTTCGCCCTTGCCGGTTACGATGCGCTGGCGCCCGACCTCTTCAACGGCAAAGTCATCCCGTATCACGATACCGACGCCGCAGGCCGCGAGATGAACTCGCTCAATTTCCTTGAGGCGACCGATCAACTCGTGCGCGGCGCGGCGCAGTTTTTGCTGCGGTCGAGCCCCAAGGTCGCAATCGCGGGTTTCTGCCTCGGCGGTGCTGTCGCCATGCTCGGCGCCTGCCGCGTCCCGGAATTTTCCGCTGCGATTTGCTTTTATGGCCTGCCGCCCGAGTCCGTAGCGAAGCCCTCCGACGTCAAGGTGCCATTGCAGGGCCATTTCGCAAACAGCGACGACTGGGTCACGCCTGCGGCCGTCAACGCTTTCGAAAAAGGTCTGCAGGCCGCCGGCAAGAGCGCTGAAATCTTCCGCTACGATGCGGGCCATGCGTTCATGAACGAGCAGCGCTCCGTCCACGACCGCGCCTCAGCCGAACTCGCCTGGAACCGAACCCGCGCCTTCCTCGAAAAGCACATTGGTTGATCGCAGTTACTTCCGGAAATCGGTCAGCGTCAGAAGTGGAACGAACTTAAATCCGGCATTCTCGAACGTCTCCGCAGCTCCGTCGAGCCGGTCGACGATGGTGATGATGCGCACGATTTCCGCGCCTTCGGCCTTCAGCGCTTCGGCCGCTTTCAGCGCCGAGCCGCCGGTCGTCGTTACGTCTTCGACGACCACGACTTTCTTGCCAGACATGCTTTCGCCTTTTGCGAGACCTTCAACGAGCGCCTGCGTGCCGTGCTGCTTCACCTGCTTTCTGACGAAGAACGCCGGAAGTTTGCGGCCCCTCGTGTGGGCGATAGCGGTAACGCTGGCAGCGATCGGCACCGCGCCCATCTCGAGACCGCCGATCAAATCGGCTTCGATCCCTTCGATCTGGTCGAGGATCAGCGACGCGACGAGAAACGCCCCTTCGCTATCGAGCATCGTCGGCTTCATGTTGAAATAGAACGTCGAGGTCTTGCCGGACGCGAGTTTGAACGCCGGGCCCTCCTGAAACGAGCGTTCCTTGATGAGATCGATCAATCGCGCGCGGTTAATACCGCTGCCTGTAGCGTTTTCAGCCATGCGATAAGAGCGCCTCTTGCGTTTTCGCCTTCATGATGCGCAAACACCCGAGATCGGGAAACGTGTCAAGGATGGGGGTGGATTGTGGTGGAGCGCGGCCGCTCGATAACGGAAAGCTGGGCTGCACTCGCGTCGCGCCCCCAAGCCGCATCTCTGGCGCTCCTTGCGTTATGTCTCGCCGTCTACCTTCCGGGCTTCGTCCGGTTACCGGCCGTCGACCGCACCGAAATCATTTACGCCGAATCGACACGGGATATGGTCGCGCGTGGCGACTGGACTGACCCGCGTTACGGCGATGCCGTGCAGCAATATCGGCCGATCGGAACGTTCTGGGCACAAGGCGCGAGTCGCTGGCTGGCGGGTGATGCGCTAGCCCGCGACATCAGGATTTATCGCGTCCCCTCGTTGATCGCCGTGACGCTTGCGGTGCTGGCGCTGTTCTGGCTTGGGAGCGCCATCGTCGGCGCCGAGGCCGCGCTGATCGCGTCGGCTCTGTTCGCCGTGGCGCCGTTGACGGTCCTCGTGTCTCAACTCGCCATAGCCGAAGGTCTGTCTCTGCTGCCTGCGACGGTCGCGATGCTGGCGCTGCTCCGCGTCTACACGAACGATAACGAACGCCGCTGGATTCCCCTTTTATTCTGGGCGGCGCTCGGCTTCGGCATCCTGATCAACGCGTTGCTCGTCCCGATCCTCGTCATCGCGACGTTGATCGCACTATTCACAATGGACCGCGATCTGTCCTGGCTGAAGCGGCTGCGGCCGCTCGCAGGTATTCCGCTTGCTCTTGTGATCGCCGCTCCCTGGCTCATCGTGCGCGCCCACCAAGATGGCACCCCATTTTCAGGAATGAGCTGGCGCGAATTCTTGGGCGCACTCGGCGGGGCGCAGGATATGAAGCTCCGCGCCCTGCCGGGAACGTTCGTGCTTGCGCTCGTGCTCGGCTTTCTTCCCGGCACGGCGTTGATCGGTTCGGCGTTTACGCGGCTATGGGACGGACGCGAACAAAAGCTCGCGCGATTTTTGCTGGCTTGGGTGATCGGCTACCTCGTCTATCTCGAGGCGCTGTCGTCGAAGCCCGGCACTTACATGGTGCAAACGATGTTTCCGGCGTTGGCGCTGGCGGTCGCAAGCGTCGTCGTCGCTGAGAACGGCCACGGCAAGCCGCCGAAATGGCACGCATTCCCGTTTTGGCCAACGAGCTTGGCCGTGTTGCCGCTCGCAATATTCGGCGCCGTTTATGCGTTTGCCGGCGAATGGCCGTCGCCCTTTTCGGCCCTCATTATCCTGCTCATTGTTGCGCTGTTCATCTGGAGCGGCCGGCAAGGGCGCGAAGGCGGTCTCAGGCGCTGGGCCGCGACAGGTGTTGCGGCGCTGGCTCTGTTCGCGATCACACTGCTCGGCGGTGTGCTGCCGTCGATCGACAAGATCTGGCCGGCCGAGCAGCTTCGCCACGCGATTGCCGCCTGTCCGGCAACTAAAATCGATCTCGTTGGTTTCCGCGAGCCGTCCGGTCGTTTTGTGTTGGGTGTTCCGCCCGGCCGGCAGACGCTCGACGGACTGGCCGCAGGCATCGCCGACAATACGCCCAGGTTCTCAATCATCGAGGACCGCTGGCTGATGCGCGCCAACGCCGCTCTTGCCGCGAAATCGCAAAGCCCGCTGCCGCCGGCGAGCGGCTGCGTCACGGCCTACAATGTGATGCGCGGCTGTCCGCTGCAATTTCGAATATTCGAAACGGGAACGGCTCAGCCGTGCGCCTTACCGGCCGCTCTCGCATGCACCGGCCATCCGCGGCCAGCTGGTCCGCAAAAACCCGGTAATTGCGATTGAGGCCGGCACTGCATATTTGAGTGCCCGATGCTATATAAGGCCAAGTGACCGAGGATCGTCTGCCGATGTTCAATCCCGAACGCCCGCCCGAAATTTCCGCGCAGCGCTGGCTCAACTCCGACAAGAAACGCACGCTCAAAGCTGAGCAGGGCAAAGTCGTCGTTGTCGCGATCTGGCAGCTGACTTGCCCCGGTTCGCAAAAATATGGACTGCCGCAGGCCATGCGGCTGCGTCGAGCGTTCGATGAACGGGAAGTCGCTGTTTTCGGCCTGCACATGGCGTTCGAGAAATTCGCCGAGCAGTCGCCGGAAAAGGTCGAAGCCTACCTTGCCGAAAACGACATCACTATTCCGGTGGCGCTCGATAAGCCCGACGGCGAGAACCTGCCCGAAACGATGCGGGCCTATGAACTTCAGGGCACGCCGGCGATGCTGATTTTCGACAGGCAGGGGCGTCTGCGCCGGCATTATCTAGGCGCCGTCGATGATCTGCGCATCGGCGCCGAAGTGATGGCTCTGCTGATCGAGGATAAAGGCTCGCCGCGCGAGATGTCGATTGCGATCGAGAGCAAGCTCGCAGCGGCCCTCGTCGATCCCGAGGCGCACGGCCATGACCATGAGCATGGCGACGCCTGCGGCTGCGGCCACGATCACAGCCACGACCATGGTCACGATCACGATCACGATCATCATCACCACGATCACGAGCACGATCATGGCGAGCCGGGCCATGTCCACGGCCCGGATTGCAAGCACTGAGATGGCGGAAAAGCCTGGCAAAGACGCAGCCAAGCCGGTCAAGAACGAAGGACAGTCGTCGACCGCACCAGACCCGACGCCGGGCTCCGGACTAAGCCGCAAGGAGCGTCAGCAGGTTCGCGACTCGACCCGTCCCCGCCCGGCCGTCGTCTATGAAATCATTCGCGCTCAAGGCGAGGCCGAACTGCGCCGTCCGGTTTCGGCACTATGGTGGTCCGGCATCGCGGCCGGCATCTCGATCGGATTTTCATTCCTGACGGAAGCCGCCCTTGCCGCGCATCTGCCCGCGTCGGACTGGAGCCCGATCGTTGCCAAGCTCGGTTACGCGGTCGGCTTTCTGATCGTCATCCTCGGGCATCAGCAGCTGTTCACCGAGAACGTGTTGACGGCGGTGCTGCCGGTCATGGCGCGCAAACAGGTCCACTGGCTCAACAAGATGCTGCGCCTTTGGGGCATCGTGCTCGCCGCCAACATTGCGGGCTGTTTGATTTTCGCGCTCGCCACGGCGTTCCTGCCGATCATCCCGGCCGATGTGGCACCGGCACTCGCCAACATCGTGAATGGCGTCATGAGCAACACGCCTTGGGAAATGTTCGCCAAAGGCATCGGTGCCGGCTGGCTGATCGCTGCGGTGGTGTGGATTCTGGCGTCCACCGAGGGCGTTGATTTTCTGGTCATCACGCTACTCACGTATTTGATCGCGCTCTTCGGCTTCACGCACATCGTCGCCGGCAGCGTCGAGGCGCTTTATGGCGTGGTGACGGGGCTCATCGGGCTCGACACGGCGGTATTCCGCTTCTTTCTGCCGACGTTGGCAGGCAACGTATTCGGCGGCACGGTGCTGTTTTCGGTGCTGAGCTATGCGCAGGTCCGCGAAGAAATCTACGCCAACCACTCGGACAACTGACGCCCAAGACTTTCTTGCGCCACCCGAATCGCGCTTCTCTCCCCTCTACAAGTCGAGCGGCGGAAAGAGGCGGCCATGGTCGAGCGGGTAGGGAAACAGGAACGCGGCGCGAAGGACAAAGCTGGCGCTTCCGGCTCGCGACCGCCTGCCCGAAGCTCCGGCGCTGGCCGCCGGCTCGCGGAACGCGAGTCGCCAGCGCCCAACAAAAGAGTCATCGCCCTCGTCTATGACTTCGACGGCACGCTGTCGCCGAAGCCGATGCAGGAATACGCCTTCCTGCCGCAACTCGGCATCAAGCCGGAAGAGTTCTGGGCCGAGTGCGCGCGTGTCTCGAAGGCCGAACGCGCCGACGCGCTGATCACCTACATGCACTTGCTCTACAAAAAGGCGAAGGAGAAAGGTGTCCGCATCGACCGCGCCGATCTCGTGGCGCAGGGCCAGCACGTCGAGCTTTATCCCGGTGTCGAGAAATGGTTCGACGCGATGCACGCCTACGTGAAGAAGCACGCGGCAGGCGCCGGCATCACGGTGAAGCACTACCTCGTGTCGTCGGGGCTGATCGAGATCATCGAAGGCACCAAAATCCGCAAGCACTTCGCCAACGTCTTCGCGAGCGAGTACTGGTTCGAAGCCTACGAACTGCCGTTTCCGAAACGCATCATTTCCGATACCGGCAAGACGCAGTTCCTGTTCCGCATCAATAAGGGCATCGAGGACCTGGGCGACAACATCAACGCCCACATGCCCGAGGATCAGCGCCCGATCCCGTTCTCGAACATGATCTACTTCGGCGACGGCGACACCGACGTGCCGAGCATGGCGCTTCTGAAGAAGAACGGCGGTCATGCCATCGCCGTGCACAGCCCAAGCGAAAGCGCCGGCAAATGCGTCGAGCTTTTCAAAGCCGGCCGCTGCGATTTCTACGCCGGCGCCGACTACAGCAAAGGGTCGGATTTATTTAAACGCACCTGCTTACTCCTCGACCGCATTATCGCGGATATCCGAGTGAAGGAAGAGGTGCGGGGGTTGGAGTGAGTGGCACTTCGACATGATCTTTTCGTATCCAAATCCTGGCGCGATATTGCCGAAAAATGTGAATTTAGTTCACGGGTTCCGAAAATCGCGCCGGGTCGCCCCCATTAAGCGGTGCGACAACTCGGGGCTTCTTCTTCTTCACTTCGTCAATCGCCGTTTGCACGAGCTGCACAAAGTTGTCGTGCTCCGTCGCAGAAATTCTTTGAAGGGCCACGTGTCGTTTGTACTGGCTGCTCAGAGCGGTAATGAGATCCGCTGTCTCAACCGGCAATGGATTTGAGCGCCGACGATCGGACAGCATGTAGGTCATTTTACCGATCCGATTGAGTTTTGGATCAATTCCCGCTTCTTCAAGACGTGTGCGAAAAACATCGGCAAACCGATCCCAGGCTTCTCTCATGCTTTGAAAAAGCTGTTCTGGCGTCTTTGGCGGGGTGACCGCGGGTGACGTACGTTTGAAGAAGGTGCCAATTGGAAGCTCTGAGTTATCAAGTTCGAGACGAGATTGTGTGATTCTGTCCGCATTGTACTCGGACATCTTTTCTTGAATATCTGTGATGAACTCGCGCAGATTATCTAAGTCGCTCTGCACCTGAGCAGCCGTGAGACGCATCGCGCACGACGCAGCGGTGGCTTCACCAAAAGCCCGCGTCATTTCCTTTTGTGTTTCTCCGAGATGATAGAGTTGCGAAAGTACTTCTAATCTATTTAACCGTTTGATCGCCGGACCGTAACGCCAAAGTTGAATACTAAAGGTCGAGATTGCGAATAGAAGTCCGCCAATGCCGAGAGCTTGTACGATCGGATTTGAAAAAAGTTCGACTAATGAGTCTTTGAGCTGACCGGAATCCATGAAATACGCCCCCCACGCAATTTTGGCTGATCTTAGTCAGCATGCTGCGCATTAGGCCAATCACAAAATATGGACGCGAAATTCCCCGTCAATTCAATAGTCGACTTTGGACAGGGGGATGCCAGATACACTCGTCCCACCTGTCATCCTCGGCCGAGCGCGCCGACGGAGCGTCGAAGGCCGGGGATCCAGCGCAAGACTCGTCGAAGACGCAATAGTGAGCCTTCGGCAATTCTTACGCTGGATCCCCAAACGGTCTCGCAGGCTCGCCCGTTCGAGGATGACGAAGAGATAGATGATCCCCCGCGCGTGGCGGCCGGCTTGCGGAACGCAAGTCGCGCCAATAAACAACTCTACTGCTGCGCTTGCATGGGCGGTTCGCGGTCGTCGATGAACACGTAGCGGCTCAGCCGCTGGCGTGACTCGCTCTGACGCTTTTGATCGATCTCGCCGTTGATGTCGGCCTCGATCAGCGCTGACATGACGGTGTCGAAATACGTAGCGGTATCGCGCAAAAGCACGATATCGACGCCGGCATTCAAGGCTTTGATCGCGGCGCCGCCGATACCGTCTTTCGAGCCCGTCACGGCGCCCATGCTGAAATCGTCCGTGATCAGCAGACTGTCGCCATCCTGCCAACGCGACCGCAACACGCTATTGATGACGGCATCGGAATAGGATGCCGGCGTCGTCTTATCGATGTCGCCGACGCGCACGTGCCCGATCATCGTTGCGACGCCGGGCTGGTTCAT
>NZ_DATNBA010000055.1:0-37416 GCF_035572195.1 Hyphomicrobium sp.
CATTTTGCCGGCTGGGAACTCTATCATCTCAAGGGCTCGCCCGCTGATCCCGACAGGATATATGCCTCGCAGTCGAGCAGCTGGTTCGGCCAGCAGATCCAACGCTCAAGCGACGGCGGCAAGACGTGGGAGCCGGTCGGCAACAGCTTCGCCTACGAGGGAATTCCGGGCACGCATCAATGGTACGACGGCACGCCTCATCCCTGGGAATTCAAGCGCGTCTGGCATCTCGAACCGTCGTTGACCGATCCGGATACCGTTTACGCAGGCGTCGAGGATGCTGCTTTGTTTCGTACCACCGATGGCGGAACATCCTGGCAGGAACTCCCCGGACTTCGCGGTCACGGATCGGGAGCTCACTGGACACCCGGCGCGGGCGGTATGTGCCTGCACACGATCCTGCTCGATCCGGTTGATCCGAAGCGCATCTTCATTGCCATATCGGCGGCAGGGGCCTTTCGCACCGACGACGGCGGCGAGACGTGGCAGCCGATCAACCGCGGCCTCAAGTCGGAGCACATCCCCGATCCAACCGCCGAGGTCGGCCACTGTGTTCACCGCTTGGCCATGCATGCCTCCCGCCCGGATGTCCTTTTCATGCAGAAGCACTGGGATGTCATGCGCAGCAACGACGCCGGCAGTTCCTGGCATGAAGTCAGCGGCAATCTGCCGACCGATTTCGGGTTCGTAATCGATGTCCACGCGCACGAGCCGGAGACCATTTACGTGGTCCCAATCAAAAGCGATTCAGAGCACTTTCCAACCGACGGCATGCTGCGTGTCTGGCGTAGCCGCACCGGCGGGAACGAGTGGGAGCCCTTGACCAAGGGCCTGCCGCAATCAAACTGTTACGTCAACGTTCTACGCGACGCGATGGCCGTGGATTCACTCGAATCCTGTGGCGTGTACTTTGGCACGACGGGCGGTCAAGTCTATGCTTCAGCCGATGCCGGCGACACCTGGAGCGCTATCGTCCGCGATCTTCCGCCCGTGCTTTCAGTGGAGGTCCAGACCCTGACATGATCCGAGTCGTCCTGCCCTCACACCTCAAGATGCACGCCAATGTAAATGGCGAGGTGAAGCTCGAAATCGATGGCGCGGTCACGCAGCAATCCATCCTCGACGCACTCGAGAAAAGTTATCCTGTTCTGCGAGGAGCCATTCGCGATCATGCCACGCAGCGGCGCCGACCGTTCCTGAGATTTTTCGCCTGTCAGCGAGACCTTTCGCACGAAGCCCCCGACGCACCGCTTCCGGACGCGGTCGCGTCTGGGTCGCAGCCATTCTTAATCGTCGGCGCACTCGCCGGCGGTTAAGCCGCGTGTCCTTATGCGGCGCGCTACGCTGGACGTGCTGACCACTCCTCAGACCAACGATCCGCCACCGTCGATCGTCAGCACGGAGCCGGTAACGAAATCATTTTGCATCAGGAACAGGACGCCGGAGGCGACATCCTCCGGCTTTCCGATGCGCCCTACCGGCAGGGAGGCACCCATCGCCATGATCGCGTCCCGATGCGGCCCGAACGTGTTCCACAGAGGCGTATCGATCAGGCCGGGAGCAACCGCGTTGACTCGTAAGGGCGCCAAGTCCAGCGCCAGTGCTCGGGTCATGCCCTCTATCGCCGCCACGCCAGCAGCGCCCATCGCTCCGCCTTTGCCGGGGCGGGTCGAGTACAATCCCGACATCAGCGTAATGGAGCCCGATTTCATTTTCGACCTGACCTGACGGACGACGTTGACGACGCCCAGCAGACGAATTTTGAGCAGCGATTCAAGATCACGCATGCCTGTTTCGAGCACGTCACCGCCGCCGGGCCGGAGTTCGCCCGCCGGAAGAAAGACGTGATCGATCTGTTTCTCGGCGGCGAACATGGTTTGAATCGATGTTTCGTCCGAGATATCGGCAACCGCTGTTCGCAGCTTGTCGGAATTCAAGTCGGCGGCGGCCTTGCGCAGCCGTTCCTCAGAACGACCCGCGATCAAAACTGAAGCGCCCTCAGCCAGGGCCAGTCTCGCTGTCTCAAGGCCGATCCCGCTGCTGCCGCCAATTATGATGACCCGTTTGCCGTCGAGACGCATGGCAGCCTCCTTGTGATTTCTTCGGTTCGCATGACCTCACGTGTAGAATTTCGCAATCGTCGATGTATGAAAGTCCAAAAGGTCGCTGCCATCCATTGTTTTGCAACGACTCTGGACGTCCGCTGATAGGACTCCCATGTCTTCGGTAACATTGCGGAGAGGAAGAGCACCTCATGAGCTTTGTTTATAAAACGATGAAATCGCCGATCGGGTTGCTGACACTCGTTGCAAGCGATAAGGGCCTAGCAGGTATCCTCTGGGAACATGACAATCCGGAGCGGGTCAGGCTTACTCCGAGAACGGAGGACACAGGCAATCCCGTTCTTCTAGAGACAGAAAAGCAGCTGAATGAATACTTCGCGGGAAAACGTCGGTCGTTCTCCGTGACGTTGGATTACGTTGGAACGCCGTTTCAAAAGAAGGTCTGGAAGTCAATGCTCGCAATCCCGTTCGGCGAGACGCGAAGCTATGGTCAGCTTGCCAAAGAAATCGGAAATCCAAAAGCGGTGCGTGCGGTGGGCGCTGCAAACGGCAAAAATCCGATCTCCATTATCGGTCCTTGCCATCGGGTGATCGGCGCCTCGGGTAAGTTGACGGGCTTTGCGGGCAGTCTGAAAGCAAAGGCGTATTTGCTCAGTCTAGAGGCGGATCAGTCAAATCTATTTCGATAAAAGGCGCGGAGAATTCGGTGAGCAGCTTCTTCGCTCAGTACGGAGGCGGGCGGCTTGCTCGCTGAACCTTCGAGGCCTCTGTCCACCATGCGAGATCGTCGGCAAAGCGTGGAAATGCCAGCTGGAGCGCCTTACCCAATTCGCCGATCGGCTGGCTATCGGCGTCGAGGGTTTGAGCAATGGGGCCTACGGCAAGAGTGCTAGAGACGACCACCATCCCCATCTCAGCCAAGGTTCCATGCCAAGTGAAACTGGATCGGGCGCCGGATAGCCGCCCGGCTGAATAGCTGGCAATCGCGGCGGGCCGCCAAAACCATTCCTCGAGGAAATGATCCGTGAGGTTCTTAAGGCCCGGCTGCATGCCCCAGTTGTATTCCCCAGTCACAAATATAAACGCGTCCGCCTCTTTGATTTTGCCGGCGAGCGCCTCCATGGGTGGTGGTGCGGAGCCTGGAGCGAATTCCTTGTACATTCTATCGAGCATCGGCAGGCCTACGACCTTGGCGTCGATCAGCTCCACATCGACGTCGCGCGCACGAAGTCCCGAGACAATGAAATTTGCCAATCGTATGCCCAGTCGATCGCTGCGATAGGACCCGTAGAAAACAAGAATTCGAGCAGTCATGAAATCTCCAACTCTTATCGGGAGCGGATTAGCTCAGAACTACATGAACATCAGCGCAGTCGCGAGAACCAGAGCCAATTTTGCGATCATGGGCAATGAGTTTGTGGCCAGTCTGGCGGCCTTGCACATGCGAATCTGCCGTATGCGGGACATAGATTTTGCGAGACACTTGGGCCGGCATCAAGACTCGATGCCGGCCCTTTTTATATGAAAGTTCTACGAAAACCGTTGATCGATCGGGCACGAAAGAGTTGCCTGAAGGGGATCGAGATCAAGGGATAAGTGCCGAGGATTATCCGACGACGACTTCGCTGATCTGAATTACGGGCGTTAGATCCGTGTAATTTTTGATATCAGCCATAATCTCTTCGGCGTGCGGACCGAAGCCAGCTTGGAAAGCATCAACCGAGTCGCAAAATATGTGGCACATTCCAACGTAAGTCGCGGGCGTGCCCGGCAGCCCGCCGCCAAGTCCTTTGTCGATCGTGTAGGACTTGCAGCTGTCGCCCATTTTTCTTTTAACCATGGGCATATGCTTATCCCGATAGTACTCGTGATCGAACCTTGCCTTAGGATCGTTCGGGTACATCACGCTAACTTTGATCATGAATTGCCTCCTTGGTTCGGCGCTCACGCTTCACGAGGTGCTTAAACCCCAGCGGGGCGGCGCGCAAACGCTTGAAGCGGCTCTTTACGGCTGGCAGCACTGCGAAGGTGATATGGAAAGTCCGTCCGGCGACGTGTACGCTCCCCTGATGCGCGGAAAGGGTGAAGCACATTTACAGCAATCGTTACGCCAACGTTGATCGAGCGTTTGCCGCCGTGAGATTCTTGCCGGCGGCATGCTGCCTGTTATTTGCCAACGCGGCTCTCGCCAACGTGAGAGTGTGCCAGGAGCAGGAGCAGCACTACGAACAAATCAAGGCGACCGCGGGCCCGATTGAAATCAACTCCGCGCTCACTTCTGCCGCGGACAAGGGATGCCTCGATCTCACACGCCGTCTACTTGACGATGGCGCTTCCCTCGGGGCGCGCGATCGTCTGGGTGCCATGCCTCTCAGTCATGCAGCCTCGGCAGGGCATGTCGACATCGTCAATCTCTTTATTGGCCGCGGGGCGGCAATAAATTCGCGCAACCTCGACGGATCGACAGCCCTTTTCCTGGCATCGGAACAGGACAACGGTGCCGTTGTCGAAACCCTCATCGCCCATGGCGCCGACGTCAACCTGCCGGGTCGAAGCGGCTTAACCGCAATCGCTGCGGCGGCCTACATGGGAAACGAACCGCTGGTCCGCCTTCTCCTGCAAAATAACGCAGATCCCAAGATTGCCGACTCCAGCGGCAAGACGCCAATATGCTATGCGGGTGGCCGCGGTTTCACAGCCGTCGTTCGCGTGCTTCTCGATCACGGCATCGACGTCAACGCGCGCTATGGCAACAATCTGACCGAACTCATGTGGGTGGCGGGCCACGAGGACGGCGCAGGAACGAACGACGTGGCGGATATTTTGACGTTACTGATCGATCATGGGGCACGCCTCGATGATCAAGACAATCGCGGACGTACCGCATTGATGATCGCCGCGTCGCTCGGCCATGAGAAGGCGGTCGAGATACTTCTCGCACGTGGCGCCAACAAAGGCGTCCATGATAAAGAAGGCAAAACCGCGATGGACCTCTCGGCCAACGATGCGCTGCGTGTGGAACTCGCCGGCAAGTGAGGCTTACTGGCCGTTCGTTGCGCCTGTAATCTGCAATCCCGACAGATACTGCGCGAGCGGTGCTATGTTGGCCGGCGCGACCGCATTCAAAAGATCCGACATACCGGGATTATTGGCGCGCGTGCGATCGCGGAAGTCGGTCATCGTCTTTTGCAGATACTCGCGCTGCTGACCGGCGAGGCGCGCCGTCGTGCCGTCACCCTGGAACTGATCGAGATGGCAAGCGGTGCAGCCGACCGAGCCGATAATGCTTTGAGCATTGGATGCCACGTCGTTCGGCGCCGACGGTTGCTGCAGATTTGGCCAGGAAAGCTTGGTGAAGTGGGCGGCAAGCGCCTTTAAATCGTCCTTGCTGAGGTCTGCGACCACTGCAGCCATCTGATCGTTCTTGCGGTTGCCGCTCTTGAAGTCACGTAATTCGATGTAGAGATAGCCTTCGTTCTGTCCCCAAATGACTGGCGTCGTCTTTGCTTGCGGTATGCCTTTTTCGCCGTGGCATCCGGCACAGATTTGAGCCTTGTCCTCGATACTGTCTGCGGCGAACGCCGGCGAAACCAGCAAGCATAATGCCGTGATGATCGGAACGCGCCGAAGTCTGGCTCCACGAGCATGTTGGGACATTCTGATGGTACTCCGATACTGCGGTAGAGTGAGCTGCCGTGAAACGAAAGGAGCGCTAGCCGCGCTCCTTTCAATGATGTCAGCCGTCAAACGGCGTTAAGCCACGGCACTCAGTCGACCGTAAAGGCAATGATATTGTTGCCCCGTTTGAAATCGATCTGCGTATTCCCGCCCGCGCCGACGACAATGTATTGCTTGCCATCGACCGAGTAGGACGCCGGTGGTGCGTTGACGCCCGCACCTGCCTGGAACGACCACAAGATCTTGCCGCTGTCAGCCTGATAGGCCCTGAACCAGCCGTTAGCCTCTCCGGTGAAAACCAGATCTCCGGCCGTCGCAAGCGCGCCGCCCATCATCGGCTGTGGCGTCTTCACCTGCCACTTGATCTTTCCAGTGTTGTAATCGACTGCTGTGACGTTGCCCGACTGCTGTTCGGTTGGAATAACCTTGAACGCGCCGCCGAGCCAAAGCTTGCCGTCGGGATAAGGGCTGCTTTGAACCTGGTAGGTCATCGGCTGGTGCAGGTTGACGGCGTAGCTGAGGCCAAGACCCGGATTGACCGCCATTGGCGACCACTCCACGCCGCCGTTGGCACCGGGCAGCATTCGTGCGCCTTCTTTCGTCGGCAGCGTCCACATGTTCTCTTGCGGCACCATCGCTTCGGAGAAGCGGATGAGGCTGCAATCGTTGCGGTTGTGGACGTATACGTGGCCGGTCTTACCAGCGTGAATTACGCCGGGGATCGTCTTGCCGTCCTTGTCCTTTACGTCGATGAGGATCGGAGGGCTGACCGCGTCAAGATCCCAAACGTCATGCGGAATATATTGCAGATGGCAAACGTACTTGCCGGTATCGAGATCAAGCGAAACGAGCGAGTCAGTGTAAAGGTTGTCGCCCGGACGGAGCCCGCCGTCGAGATCCGGTGACGGGTTGCCGACGACGAAGAATATCCGATTGAGCTTGAGGTCGACCGCGGGATTTTGCCAAACGCCCCCGCCAAGTGTTTTGTATGGGTCGCCCGCCTTTTCGTACTGAGCTTTCTCTGCCGCGATATCGCGATGCATGTCGCGCCCGGTTGCATCGTTAGGCGCCCACACGCCGGCCGACTTTTCAGCTGTCGTGTCGAAATTCCAAACGAGTTTGCCGGTCTTGGCATCGTAAGCGCGCATGAAGCCGCGAATGCCGTATTCGCCGCCGTTCGTACCGATGAGTATCTTGCCGTTGACGGCGGTCGGGGCCATCGTCTCGCTGTACCCGGACTCGGGATCTGCGATCTGCGTTTCCCACAAGAGGCTGCCCGTCTTTGCGTCAAGCGCGACGAGCTTTGCGTCTAGCGTCCCGAAATAGACCTTATCCTCGTAGACCGCGACACCGCGATTGTTGGGGCCGCAGCAATAGGTCGTGATCGGACCCATCTTGTGCTTGTAGTGCCAGTACTGCTCGCCGGTTTTGGCGTTGACCGCGTAGACGTGATCGAATGCGGTCGTGACGTACATCACATCGCCGACTACGATCGGCGTTGTCTCCAGCGACTCCTTCACATCCATCTGAAATATCCAAGCCGGGTGAAGCTTGGCAACGTTGGAGGCGTTGATCTGTTTGCCCGGAAAGTAACGGGTTTGGTCGTAATTGCCGTTGGTGTGAAGAAACTCGTTAGCGTTGTTGGCCGCGTTATTCAGCTGCTCTTGAGTGACCGACACGGCAGGCGCGCCCGCCGCTGTATCCTTCGCAGTGTGCTCAATCTCCTGTGCTAGTGCTGGAGAGAGTATCGAAAACGCGAACGCCGCTGTGACGGCCGCCGCGTATGCGTGGCAGTTTTTTCCACCAACCATATTGTCCTCATTTGCTTGGACTTTGCACGGCCGCCGATGCCGGCATCTCATGCTGAACGATAAACCATCTTGAGCATTTACGAGATTGCGCCCGGCAATTCTTCCTGTCAATTCGATCGAGTGTTTCGGGATAGATTGTGAATGGGTGACGCGCTGTCGATCCGTAGACCATTGGGAATTTCACCGGACCGCTTATGCCACTGGCATAAGCAATTCAAAACGCGCGGTTAAGCAAAGCAGCCATTAAGTATAAGCATAACGGACGCCAGCAATTCCGGATCGGAAATAGGCGCCGTGCCGTCGCCAAGTTTAACTTAACGCCTGTCGACGGCTTCAGCGAAGCACGCCCCATTTCTTGAACCACGCGGTCATCTGCTGCCAAGCATCTTCGGCCGCCTCTTTGCGATAGCTTGGACGGTAGTCGGCATGGAAACCATGAGGCGCGCCGGGATAGATCTTGAACTCAGCCGTCTTGCCGGCCGACTTGAGTGACGCCTTCATGTCTTCGATTTGACTAGCGGAAATGCCTTGATCGGCACCACCGTAAAGCCCAAGCACGGGCGCCTTCATTTCGGGCGCCAGCTGCAAAGGGCTTTTCGGCCAGATCGATTTCTGCGCGGCAGGATCTGCGAGCGAACCATAGAACGCGACTCCAGCTTTAACATCGGCGTTGGCGGCACAGTATTCCCAGACCGTTCGGCCGCCACGGCAAAAGCCCATGATTCCCAATCTATCCGTATCGCCGCCTTGCGACTTCGCCCATTGCACGGTTGCATCGAGGTCCGAAATAAGCTCAGCATCGGACTTGGAGTTGACCAGCGGCATCAGCTTGTTGATTTCGGCGATGCGGGTCAGGTCGCCCAGCCGAAAATAGTAGTCGGGTGCTATGGCGAAAGCCCCGAGTTTCGCAAGGCGGCGCGTCACGTCCTTGATGTATTCGTGCAGCCCGAAGATCTCCATCGCGACGAGAATGACGGGAGGATTCTGGACGGCCTTCGGCCGGGCAAAATAGACCGGCATTTCTCCATCGGACACCTGGACCTTGGCATCACCCGTATCGATCCCGCTCATGTCCGTCCGGATCGCCTCGGCGCGGACAGGACCGGCGGCAAGCGTATACCCCGCAGCAGCCGCGGCGGACGCGCTCATGAAACCGCGGCGGGATAGCAGTGCAATTTTAATCAGCCCGGCGATGTCGGAGGCTACGCGCGTGTTGGCGTTCATCGGTCTGCTCCATCTCTAGACATACGCTCCGTCTGTGCCGAACACTTCGGCCCTTACTCAATTCGGAAGCGTCGGGTCCGGCGCCAGCCCAACGAAACCGACCAGACGGTCAAGGGACGTAATCTTTTTAGAGCTCGTCGGTTCCGGCTTCAGCCGCCGCTGACGTGCGGGACCCTGTTTTGCCGACCTTGCCAGAGTGCGCTTGGTGTGGCGAGGACTTCGAACTCTCGAGCCAACATCCGAGTCTGGCTCTGCCGTTTTGGGAGGTTCGACCGTTGCCTCGGGTTTCGCGCTCTCTACGACAGCCTGAACTGGTTCTGCTTTCGGCTCTTCCGGCGCCTGCCCCTCCGACAGCGCCGCCATCAGGGCTGGTGTCTTCGGATCGATTGGCGGCGCGTCGAGCACGCTTGGCGTAACAGGCTCGTTCTGCACGACGGCGTGAAGAAATTCCGAATTCGTACCGGTCGAAGGACCAGCGAACTTTGCGCTCAAAATCTCGGCAGCTTCACGAGCACTCGGTGACTCGGTAGCGTTGGCCTTGGCTGCCAGTAGGAATTCGCTGAAATTGATCAGCGACACGAACTCCGGGAGCGAAACCGGTTCTTGCGTGTTCGATGCGCCGGGCACCGGGCCGGTCAGTGATATGGCTTCGTGTTTTACCTTCGATGGGAATGATGACGCCATCAGCGCACCGAAGAGAATAGTCACTGTGTTAAGTCTCAAAACTTCACCCCCACGCGATACTTGGATAGGGCTGCGAGCGTCGGCGCGGATCAACGTCATGCACCGCGACGGTCGTAGAAGTGGCGGCGACTTTTGCGATCGCCCTAACGGCCACTTCAACAAACCTGAACCGTCAACAAAGGCAGGAGCGAGGCCGTAAATGGTGATCAATCGAGCATAAGGAATGGTGTCGCGGCCGCTCGACGGCGCCTGCCACAACAAAGCCGCGCTGGCTGCCGGCTCCACGCTGCGAAGTCGCCGGCGGCAATCAAACTGTCACGGATGGAACAGCGAAACGCGACAGGCTCAGTCATTCTCCTCCTCAAGACGAGAGACCAAACGACCTGGTCCGAACCGCACTTCAGAGGAGATCGCATCATGTCAGGCATCGTTATCGGATCAGTCGCCGCCGTTATCTCGACTGCCGCCGCTGTCGTTGTCACAACGCTTCCGGACGCTCAGGCGCTTCTCTCGCCGCTGACTGAAGGCGGCAACGAATACGCGATGGCCGCGGCTTCCGTTCTGGCCTCGCTGCCAATGCTGGCGATCATGAGCGTTTTGGCGATCTCAGGCCGCGAATAATTTTCACTTCCGCCACCCTTGCTTGCTTCCTCCCCCGTGCCTTGGCCAGCTCTCTCGCGAGAGCTGGTTTTTTCTTGGCGCGTGCTACTCCGCTGCGCGGAGCCGGCCGCACGCGCGGGATCTTTTTTCTTGGCGCAGGCGACTCGCCTTCGGCGAGCCGGCCGCCGACGCGGGATCTTTTTTTCTTGGCGCAGGCGACTCGCCTTCGGCGAGCCGGCCGCCGGCGCGGGCTTGTGGCGATGTTTGGAGAACGTCGCGTCAGTTCTTTTTGAGCAGTTCGACTTTGGCTGCGAGGTCGGGAACGAGCGTCACCCTGTAGGTGCCGCTCTCGCAATCCAGAATCCAGACGGTCTCATTTGGCGCCGACTGCGCACGATCCTCTTTCGCACTCTGCGGCTTTTCGCAGACGTAGCCCTGGTCGCGGATCTGGGCCGCAATAATCTCTACGGGGCTCTCGTCGTTTCCGGCGTAAGCCCCCCATGCCATAAGAGCCACCGTCAAACCGGAACCCAGCGCAGCAATATACGATGTCTTATTCATGCGAATCTATGCTCCCGCATCAATACTTTCCGATCGCACAAAATGAATGAGAGGCTAAACCGCCGCGATCTCCGACCAAATATACGGCGCAATGAATGAATGCGGTCTCAAATTCTGATTTTGAGGCAAATGCCGGCGAACCGCCAGCCGGATGTTTGGGTCCGCACAGACCTCCGCGCAGGATCGGACGCTAGCTTTCGTCGGGTCGTGAGTGTTAACCGTTTCCGCCCGTTGTGGTGGTTGGCCGTTGTCGCCGTCCCGCCCCCTCAATGTTGCCTGCCAGCCGGAATCGTAGGAACCCTCGCTTTGGCAGCGCGTCATGTCGGCAATTGTCGTTCGCCGCGGTTTTGCGTACCGTCCTCAAAAGCCGCTAACTCTATCGGATACGTACCCATCGATGCCTTCAATTCCTGATTTCACGCAAGTGTCACTCGAATCGTCCGTCAGCAGAGCCCCCGCGGCCGGGCTGACCGCTCCTGAGGCACCGGTTTGGGAAACGCCAGAAGGCATCCCGGTGAAGCCCGTCTTCACGGATGCCGACACGGCCGGTCTCGATTTCATCGACACGATGCCCGGCATCGCGCCGTTCGTGCGTGGACCCTACCCGGCCATGTATGCGCTGCAGCCGTGGACCATCCGCCAGTACGCCGGTTTCTCGACGGCGGAAGATTCAAATGCCTTCTATCGCCGCAATATAGCGGCCGGACAGAAGGGCCTCTCGATCGCCTTCGATCTCGCGACCCATCGCGGCTACGATTCGGACCACCCGCGCGTCAAAGGTGATGTCGGCATGGCGGGCGTGGCGATCGATTCCATTTACGACATGCGCACGCTGTTCGACGGCATCCCGCTGCAGGACATGACCGTCTCGATGACGATGAACGGAGCCGTGCTGCCGGTGCTCGCGCTCTTCATCGTCGCGGGCGAGGAGCAGGGCGTCTCCCCAAAGAATCTCGCCGGCACTATTCAGAACGACATTCTGAAAGAGTTCATGGTGCGCAACACCTACATCTATCCGCCTGCACCCTCGATGCGCATCGTGTCGGACATCTTCGCCTATACGAGCGCGAACATGCCGAAGTTCAATTCGATCTCCATCTCCGGCTATCACATGCAGGAAGCCGGTGCGACTGCGGACCTCGAACTCGGCTACACGATTGCAGACGGCATCGAGTATGTGCGCGCCGGCGTCGCTGCCGGTCTCGACATCGATGCGTTTGCCCCGCGCCTGTCGTTCTTCTGGGCGATAGGCATGAACTATTTCATGGAAATCGCAAAGATGCGGGCCGGCCGCCTGATCTGGGCGAAGCTCATGAAGGAAGAATTCAATCCGAAAAACGAGCGCTCGCTGTCGCTCAGAACGCACTCGCAGACGTCGGGCTGGAGTCTGACGGCGCAAGACATCTTCAACAACGCAACGCGCACATGCCTTGAAGCGATGGCGGCGACGCAGGGCCACACGCAATCGCTGCACACCAACGGACTCGATGAAGCCATCGCGCTGCCGACTGACTTCTCGGCCCGCATCGCACGCAACACGCAGTTGCTGTTGCAGCAAGAAAGCGGCACCTGCCGCACGATCGATCCGTGGGGCGGCAGTCACTACGTCGAGCGTCTGACCTACGACCTCGCGCAAAAGGCGCTGGCACATATCGCCGAGATTGAAGAACAGGGCGGCATGGCGAAGGCGATCGCCGCCGGCATCCCGAAACTTCGCATCGAGGAAGCGGCGGCGCGCACGCAGGCCCGCATCGACAGCGGGCGCCAGACGATTACCGGCGTCAACAAGTTCCAGATCAAGGGCGATCGGGATATCAATTTCCTGAAGGTCGATAACAAGAGCGTGCGCGAGCAGCAGCTTGCAAAGCTGGCGCGCCTTCGGGCCGAGCGCAACGAGTCCGAGGTTCAGGCCGCGCTCGACGCGCTGACGGAAGGCGCGAAGGGCGACGCCAACCTGCTCGACCTCGCGGTCAAGGCGGCGCGCAAGATGGCGACAGTCGGCGAAATCTCTTATGCGCTCGAGAAAGTTTTTACCCGGCACAAGGCCGAAATTCGCGCCATCTCCGGCGTCTACAAGAAGGAAGCGGCGATGAACCCGAGCGTTGATCGCGTCAGGAAGCTCGTCGAGCAATTCGACAAGAACGACGGCCGCCGGCCGCGCATCCTCATTGCGAAACTCGGCCAGGACGGCCACGATCGCGGCCAGAAAGTCATTGCCTCGGCGTTCGCCGATTTGGGCTTCGATGTCGATATCGGGCCATTGTTCGCGACCGCCGATGAAGCGGCGCGGCAGGCCGTCGAAAACGATGTCCACGTCATCGGCGTATCATCGCTGACGGCGGGACATTTGACGCTGGTTCCCGAGCTCAAAAACGCGCTGGATAAAGAGGGTCGCGGTGACATTATGATCGTCGTCGGCGGCGTCATTCCGCCAAGCGACTACGACGAACTTTTCCGCTCCGGCGCCAAAGCCGTGTTTGGCCCGGGGACGAACATTCCCGAAGCTGCGGCCGATTTGGTCGAGAAACTGAATGAGCAGTTGGGGTACGTGGATAAGGCGGCGGCGGAGTAGCGCCAGGGCGGCCGTCTGCAGCAACGCCTGGCATGGACGCCGCGTTTAACCGGCGATGGCCGTAGCCCGTACCCAGTGGTGCGAACTACGCCATCAACTAGGCTGCCAGCCAACCGGTAAGCAGCGACACTCCAGCAAGTGCACCTGCCGTTCCGGCCACTCTATTCAGAATCCTTGAGGGAACGGGCCCAAGACGATTCAAGCTGAGGCCGAGCCCAACACCTGCGACGTGGAGCAATCCGGTCGCGGCGATAAATCCGGCGGCATAGGGCAGGAACGAGATCGCAAGGCCTGCGCCTTCGCTGCCGTGTGCGTGTCCGTGGAAGACGGCAAAGAGACCGACGAGCGTCATCGCGCCAATCGTCGGCAGCCGTACTCCAAGGGCAATGGCCAAGCCCATGACGACCACGGAAAACCCTATGCCTTCTTCGACCATCGGCAACGGCCAGCCGTAGTAGCCCAACATTCCACCGAAGATCATCGTGCCGACGAATGCCGACGGCACAAGCCAAAGCGCTACGCCGCCGAGATTGGCAGCAAAGAGGCCGACGGCGACCATCGCAAGGATGTGGTCGATACCGCCCAACGGGTGGAAGAATCCGTGCCCGAATGTGTCGACGGATCCGGCGCCCACGTGGGCGAAGGCGGGCCCTGCCGTCAAGACAAGGGCGGCGATGGCAAGTGACGACACTCTTCTCAACATTGATACTTTCTCCCTCTGGCAAGCGCTGCCATCAACATTTTGACGCGAGATTGACTGACGGGGCCGATCGTCAAAGTGCAAAGATTTGCCCACGGCAAGTCCTCCTTATTTCGTGACCTTACTGCGATGACCGATTTTATCGTTGGCGATGAGCGTTCCGAGAACATCGAGAACGACGCGGCAGGCGAGCTGTGCGGTGTTGTCGTTGACGTCGTAAGGCGGCGACACCTCCACGACCTCCATACCGCAAAGGCCCTCTTTCGCTATCGTGTGAATCATCTCGAAGGCTTCGCGCGGCAGAAGTCCGCCGGGCTCGGGAGAGCCGGTACCCGGTGCAAATCCAGGGTCGATCGAGTCGATGTCAAAGGACAGATAGACGGCTTTGCAGCCTTCCCACGCCATCTCCAATGCGACTTCGGCAGCCTTCTTGGGGCCGAACGTTTGCACATCATGCATCGTTAGCACGCTCGTGCCACGACGCCGGGCCACAGCAGTTCCAGGCCGATTGCCATACCAGCCACCGATGCCGACCTGTACGAGATTCTTCGGATGGCAATTCGGCAGGCCGACATCATGCATGTGGCTATGATCGCGATGCGACGTGTGGGTGCCCTCATTGGTCGTCCAGAACCACGGCGTCGTGTGCATTCTCTCGTCCATATCTTTTTCTTGAATGTCGATATGGCGATCGATGTGGATGATGCCGACGTTGCCGTCGATGTGCGGAGCTATCCCCCTGACGTTCGGAAACCCGAGGCTGTGATCTCCACCGCATATGATCGGAAAGACGCCTGACGTGTAAATGTGCGAGACCGCCTTCGTTACCTGGTCAAAAGTCTTTTCGATGTTGCCTGGGATAACGAAAATGTCGCCCGCGTCGCAGAGATCGAGCTCCTCGTAGATGTCGACTCCGCCATCGAACCAATAGCCGTCGTAGAGTGCGGAGATGCGGCGTACGGCCTGCGGCCCAAATCGCGTGCCGGGCCGGTATGTCGTTGCCGAGTCAAAGGGGGCGCCGACAAAAGCCGCTTCATAGTCACCGATTTTGCGTATGTCTTCGCAGTACGGTGCTTTCATAAAAGTATTGATGCCCGCGAAGGCCGGCTGGTGCCCGCGGCTGAAGAGTGAAATATTTCGATCGACAACCGATGATGCCGCTTCAAGACCATATTGGAGAGAACGCTTGACCTCCTCGTCCTGCTTCTTTTGAGAGATGTGGGACAAACGCTCCATCGACTTTGCGCCGTCCGTCTCCTCGCGCTTCACGCCGTGAGTACCGTGATGGTGGTGATGATGTCCCCCGTGGGAGTGCCCATGGTCATCATCTTTCGTACCTCGAGCCATTCGAAGTTTACCTTTTCAGTTGGATGCTGAGAAAATTCTGGAACAACGCGCCGCGCCGTCGCCGCTACTGCGGTCCGAGCCGTCCGATCCATTTGTTCGACGTATACTTGTCGGGGATGCCATCCTTCACCAGTGCGCCGATGATTGAAGAATCCAGTCCCTCGGCCGATTTGGCATTCTTCTGCGCAACGCCGGCCGCAAGGTAAGTCTCGCTAAACAGATCCCAGGTCGGCGCCGCGTAGCCGGCGACGCAATCAGGTCCGCCGAAAAGCACACCCCAGCCCTTGGCGTCTTTCGGCGCCCGTGGCGCTCCTTCAGGGAGGCTTTCGCAAAGTGGCTTTCCACCCGGCAAACCGAATGCGCCCATGTTCTGATTGATGTTGAGCATGATGGCGCCGGATTGATTGAGCTTCACATCTGGAATGGGCCAGGAAAGACCGGCTGCAACGATCTTGTTGCCTTCCTCGGGGTTTTCCTTCCACCAATTCACAGCCTCGAACCAGGCGCGCATAAGTTCCTTTGCAACTTCAGGCTTTTTGGCAAGCCAGTCCTGATTGCAGGCGATGGCATCAGAGATCAGTCCACGCTCCCAGGTTTTGTCCGTTAAGCTGGACTTGAAGACTTTCGCGCCTTCGCGCTTCAACGATTGCGAAGCAAATGGGTCGTAGTTGACATCGATGTCGAGGCCGCCGCTTGCGAAGGCCGCGGCGCTTTCCTGTGGCAGCATCACGGCGTGATGGACTTCCTTCCAATCAATTCCGGCTCGCTTGAGCGTGAGGAGCATCCACATGTGATTGAGAAAACCGAAGTCGGCTCCGAACGTTTTTCCCTTGAATTCGTCGATCGAATTGATGTCCTTCGTCACCACCATTTTGTCGAGGCCGTAGGACATATCGGAAAAGGCGACAACCTTGATCGGCAGATCTCCGGCGCGCGCCAATACCATGCTATCCATGGTGTTGTTCATGCATTGAACTTGACCCGAAGTAATTGCCGCGTTCTTTTCCGTTATGCCCTCGATGATTTTGACGTCGAGGTTGATGTCCTTCGCCAAGCCCTTTTCCTTGACGATGTACCAGGGCGCGTACGGAGAGAACGAAATGATCGCAACGCTTACATTCTCCGCCGCGTGAGCGACCGTGAAGAAAGCAGTGGAAGCACACAGAGATATTAAAGCGGTTGTCAACTTTCTCATTATCATTACCACCATGCCTAATCGGTTTCAGATGTTGCGCCGGCTACAATCGAAACTGCTCTGCCTTATCGAATTTCCTCGCGCATCATCGCGAATAGATCGCGCTCGAGCTCCGCGTATCCGGGAAGCTCCAGGAGTTCTTCTTTTCGCTTGTAACGCCGGCCGCCCTTAAAGGTCAGCGGGATATCGGCTTTGATGCGTCCGGGTTGCCGCGAGAAGAATATGATGCGATCGGCCAAATAAATGGCTTCTTCGATGTCGTGGGTAATCGCGACGACCGTCTTCTTTTCGCGCTCGATTAGCTCGATCATCAGCTCCTGCATTTCCCAACGAACCTGAGCATCGAGTGCTCCGAATGGCTCGTCCATGAGGAGAATTGCGGGATTCTGCGCAAGCGTTCGAGCCAGCGCGACGCGCTGTTTCATGCCGCCTGATAGACTACGGGGATAGGAATTTGAGAACTTCTCGAGATGCACCAGCTTCAAGAAACTCATGGCGCGCTCTCGGCGCTCCTGGGCCGATACGCCAAGAATTTTCATTCCGTACTCGACGTTTTGCAGAGCCGTCAGCCAAGGAAACGAAGTGTAAGCCTGAAAGATCATCCCACGATCAGGCCCCGGCCCGTCGACATTCTTGCCGAAGACTTGCAGGCGTCCGCGCGTCGGATATTCGAGACCGGCGATGATGCGAAGCATCGTCGTCTTTCCGCAGCCCGACGGTCCAAGGAATGCCGTTATTTGGTTCTCGTGCAATTCGAACGAAACATCGTCGAGTGCCTTGAACGTTCCGCCGAGATATTCCTTGCTGATGCGGGAACTCTTAAGTGGCGGTGCGCTTGATGTTTGGCTAAGTCCTGTTACCACGACATTCATCCTATGACCTCCGCTCGGCGTTCCAGGGGAACAGCATCAGGCAAATGCCGCGGAAGACGAGATCTGTCGCGACCCCCAAAGCACCGATCGTCAAAATGCCAGCCATGATCACGTCGACGCTGAGAAAGCGACCGGCACGCATCATCACTGCGCCAATGCCATCCTGAGCTCCGACGATTTCCGCGATCACGAGGTAGGTCCAACTGACCGCTATCATGTTGCGCATTGAATCGAAGACGGCTGGAAGTGCAGCTGGAACGACGATGCCCCTGAGTATCTGGAAGCGGGACGCGCCCATCGTCAGGCCAGCTTCGACGAATTCCTTTTGGATAGCCGACGTATTGTCGAGAACCAGAGAAATCAGGAAGAAGATCACACCCATAAAGAGAAGAGCGATCTTTGCCTGGTCGGTTGGTCCAAACCAAACGAGCAACAGCGGGATAAAGGAAGCGGCAGGCAAATAGCGCCACGCCGTCAATGTCGGATTGAACAGCGCCCGGATGTTGCCGAAGCTGCCCATGAGTATGCCGATCGGCACGCCGATCCCGGCGGCAGCTACGAAGCTGATGAAAATGCGCCAACAGCTTATGTATACGTCATGAGCGAAATTGCGTTCGACAAACAGTACGTAAAGCGCCGAGCCAACTTCTTGTATCGAAGGGAGAAACTTTCGAGCCGATACGGGCGTGAGATAATGCCCGAGCTCCCACACGCCGAAGAATGCCAAAGCCCCGATAAGTGCAAGTAATCCCGCCCGACGCGCGGACGGTTGCCTTCGAAACTCCAGGAACCTTTCTTTTGGTGGAATATATAATGGGGCATCATCCATGCTTGCCGACGCGGCGGCGAGCGAGATCGACGGAATGACGCGCGATTTTACTATCGTGCTTTCCAACATTAGCCCTCCCGACAGGGACTGCAAAATCTAACGTTTTGTCAGTCTTGAATTGTCAGGAAGGACGTTAGTGTCGGCAGGCCGTGTGCGAAAAGGTCCAAAATGCAAATGTGCAGCATTGACGGCATTAATGCTGCGGCAGCGAACATAAAGCGTTCCACCGCCCATTCTAGCGGTACGCGTTCTCGCCAAAAAAAAGCGTTAGAGGCTCACCTCTGATTGCTTGGCGTCGCCAATCAATGCCTTGAACTCATCAAGGAAGAAAAGATTCGAGAGATGCAGTGGGCCGTTCGGATTCGAGATGATGAAGATGTCCATCGAAGGGGCATTGCGTTTGCCAAGCAGGGGCCAAAGCCGCCCAGCCGCAACGTCGGGTTCCGCATAGCCTTCGGGAAAGAAGCAAATACCTACTCCGAGGATAGCCAATCGACGGGCTTCCTCAAGGTGCTGCGAAATTCCGGCAACCTTCTGTCCAAGCCCATATTTCAAGCGAAAATCGGTGAGCTCATCGGGTTCATCGGCTCCGGTCAGGATGAACGGCTCGGTGCTCAGGGCGCCCGGATCCTGAATTTTCTGTCCGTAAAGATGAAAGTTGCGCCCGCAGTACGGGCGATGAATTTCGCAAAGCAGCGGATGATAAATCAGGTCAGCGCGTTTGGATCGTGCCGGAGCGACGCCGATATCGATTTCCTGCCGCAACAGTGAGTTGATCACGTCCGACCAGCTGGCGATATCGACAATCAGTTCGGCGTTCGGGCATTTCCGATGAAACGCAACAAGTACATCGTCGAACATTCTACTGACGACGTTGCTTATCATCCTTATTCTCACCGGGCCGCTAACGACGTTGTACGTATCGGCGATTGTGTCGGGAACACCCCCGATGAGAGACTTGAGTTCGGAACACGTATCGGCGAGGGCGCGACCTTCATTGGTCAGTTCAAAACCGCTCGGACCTCTTTCGCAGAGGCGCACATTCAACTGGTCTTCGAGACGCTTCAGCGCCAAGCTTACCGACGGCTGCTTGCGGCCCAATAGATCGGCCGCCGCGGTAACGCCACCGCTCTCGACGATGATGGAAAATATCTTGAAGAGGTTCCAATCGAGCTTTTGACAAAAGTCGTTGCGCCGGCTTTTGACTGAACTCATGCAGCATCACCACCTGACCAACTCGCCGACCGCCGGCGGACCACAGACAAAAGTTGTTGCAGTGCTCGTCGGCGGTCGCAAGGTAAAACAGGGGCAACCTTGTGAAAATAATTATGCAACCTACCTTCGCCGGGATAATGCTTGAGATTGGGCAAGAAACAGGATGGCTTGATGCGCGAATGCTTACGTCAACAGCGAATTTCGGCACGAACGAAGCGGCGCGCGGCGCAGTTTATGAATTTCCTAAGCACCGACGCTCGTCGGCGCCAAGCTTAACGTTAGAGATGAAATCAGAGCCGATCCCGCAGTCGCGCGAAGGCCGGGACACCCAAGATCCGCGGTGACTTACACGGCCAAAGCCGGTTCACGCTCCATCCAGTGCAAATCGGCGAGCCGATCGAGAATGAGATCGGGCAAAACCTGCTCGATGACATCCGATTTCAAATAATCGCCGGCGTTGATGATGATTGGCGCCAGCTGCTTGGCTTCAGCGCTATCGTTCTCGTTAGCTGCGAGGAACTCTCCGCCTGAAAGGGAACTTTGCCAGGCTTGGGACATGGTCATCGACCACATCCAAACTGCCATCCAGGGATGCATCGTACTCACTCCAAGGAACAACGGCTTCTTAACGCACTTGGGGCGCCCCCCGTTCCCAAGGCTAATCAACCCGGTAACCAACTGCTTTCTCGACGTTTAATGCACAGCGGCGACGTCCTGGCGTTCGTTAATAGGGTTTACCGGCAGTCTCGCTTCGGCACTATTTGAACCAGCGGTCACACGTTTAGCTTAGTGCTGAAATCCGAATGTTCGAATTGCGCCGAAGTGGAATAATGGGCCCGCCCTGGCATCGGTTCGGCCTTGAGTTGAGACGAAGGTCGCCATCGGCAATCAAGGAGTGTTGGCAATGTCTATCGATCAATCCGGCATCAGCCTCTTTCGCCAAGAACTTGCGTCGTCGCTTCACGACCATTGGAAATCATATTTATTCGAGGGCATCGTTCTCTTGCTGCTGGGCGCAGCCGCAATCATTGTTCCGCAGATCGCCACCCTGACCGTCGCGCTGTTGATCGGTTGGCTATTGCTTTTCAGCGGAGTTATCGGCCTCATCACGACCTTCCAAATGCGTCCCGCGCCGGGCTTTTGGTGGTCTCTGGTCTCCGCGCTTATTGCGATTGCGGCCGGCGTCGTACTGCTCGCTTCACCCGCCGGCGGCGCTATCACGCTGACTTTCGTGCTGATCGCCTTCTTCATCATAGAAGGCATCGCCTCGATCATGTTCGCGCTTGATCACAGGCAGGAACTGCCCGGAAGCTGGGGAGCGATGCTCTTCAGCGGTATCGTCGATCTGGTGTTGGGTGGGATGATTTTTCTCGGCCTTCCGAGCTCCGCCGCGTGGGCGATAGGACTGCTGGTCGGCATCAATATGTTGTTTGGCGGCGCAGCGCTGATCGCGATGGCATTGCATGCCCGCAAGCTCAATACGCCCTCATCGCTAAGAACGGTCCGCTAGTCGAACAGCATCTGGCGTGGGGCCGTATCTACAAAGCCCCGCGCCAGATGATCTTAGCGTTTGATGAAGTCTAACGCTTCCTCAAGGTGAACGACGCCGTTCCTGCCTCGCCGGACAAGCGCACGCTCTGGCTGCCGCCAGAAACCGTGATGCGGATCGAGCCGCCGGTATTGTACTGCTGATTGAAAAAGTTTCCGGAGTAGGTGCGGGCGCCGGTCCGTGTCAGCATTGCCGTTTGATCGACCTTGGCCGAAGCAGTCGCGCATGTCGCCGACATTCGATAACTCGTTTCGCCGGTCTTTGCGTAATAGGCACGACAGCGTGCTCTTTCCTTCGCACCAGACGCAAACGCTATCGAACCGCTGCCCGACCAGGAGCCGACCAGAGGCGCCGAGTCTGCTCGTGCGGCGCTGAGGCCGGTGCAGTTCAAAGCAAGCGCAGCGGCGAAGGCAGCGCCCGCGGCCACAATACGCGACGCGCGTGGCGGGTCGCTCCTCATCATCGTCGTTCTCCTGTCATTCATTTCATGCACCGAAATTGTATGAGGCTAAGTCGAAGATAGCAGCGCATCGGCGCACCGATATCAATTCTAATCTTGATCGAGAGTGAACCGTCAGACACGTCCCCGAGATCAGCTCCAGGCGAGCGCCAACAGTCTGTTTGCGCCGCAGCGTAATCTGGGGGCACTGTCCCGCGAGTCAATGACCAAAGGCTACCGACGACGCAATTCACCCATGTGACGGTCCCAAGTCCCCCGGCGAGACTACGCTTACCGGAGACTATGAGATTACTAACCTCGACCTAAATGAGCCGACCCGCCAGTGCTTCCACGTCGCATAGGCCGACTGGCTCGCGCTATCCTCCCCATGCGATGGGTGGCATAACGCCTCCCGTACGGTCTTGGCGGTGCCCGCGGCCGTTAGTCTTTTCCCCACCGAACATAGCGATGCAGCTCAGATCGAAAATGAAGCCCCTGCCCGATGCGCTCCGCCCTTTTGACGCCCGCATGATCAATGTCGGCGACGGGCATTGGATCTACGTCGAGGAAGTCGGAACCAAAGGCGGCCGGCCGGTCGTGTTCCTGCACGGCGGCCCGGGCAGCGGATCGCAGCACGTGCACCGCACGCTATTCGACACGGCGCGCGACCACGTGTTTCTGCTCGATCAGCGCGGCGCCGGACGCAGTCACCCGTATTTGTCGCTGACCGCGAACACGACCAGTCATCTGGTTGGCGACCTCGAGATCATTCGCGAACATTTCGGTATCGCGAAATGGCTCGTCGCCGGCGGCTCGTGGGGCTCGACACTAGGGCTCGCCTATGCCCAAAAGCATCCTGACCGTGTCTCGGGTCTCGTTCTTCGGGCAATTTTTCTTGGCACCGACCGCGAGGTCCAGTGGGCGTTCATCGACGGGCCGAAGACGTTCCGGCCCGAACTATTCGAAGCCTTTCGAGACCGCCTTCCGGCCGCCGAACGGGCCGATCCGCTGGCTGCTTATCTCGCCCGGCTTGGCGATCCCGATCCGGCGGTGCATGCCCCTGCGGCCCACGCCTGGTTCACCTACGAACACGCGCTCTCTGAGCTGGCGCCGCGAAACGTCACGCTGACCGGCGACGTCCGCGAAGGTGCTCGCGTGCCGCCGACACCGATCGTCGAAGCCCATTACATCCGCCACAGCTTCTTCTTGCAGCCCGGCCAAATCCTGGCCGATGCCCACAGCCTTAAAGGCATTCCGGGTACGATCGTGCAGGGCCGCTACGATCTTTTATGTCCGCCTCAGAACGCCTACGCGCTGGCGGCGGCTTGGCCGGATGCACGGCTCGAAATCATCGATAACGCCGGTCACGCGATGACTGAGCCCGGCGTCAGCGCCGCGATGCGCCGAGCGATCGCAGAATGCGGGAGATGACAAGCCCCCTCTCAACGTAAATCCGTGAGAGGGGATATCTTGCACCGCGGCAGAGCCGCACGTCACGGCGTAATGCCTTGACTTGGCCCACGAACATCCTCATACACCGCTCATTGCTCTTCGATGGCGCTCGGGTCCTCGTGCCACTTCAAGCGGTTAAACCTACCGCGCTCGACCCTGCATCCAGATCAATCCTTCAGACAAGGCCACACCCCGAAAGCGCCGGTGTGGGCCATGGGACGAGACCCGGCACCAAGTGCACGGGCTTGAAGCCCTTGGGAATTCTTTACTTTGACAATCCAGACTTTCGAGGCATTCGGTTTTGCCGAGCCTCTTTCGCGTGCCCTCACTCAGTGCGGGTATACGACGCCGACACCTATCCAGGTGCAGGCGTTGCCGCCGCAGCTTGAGGGCCGCGACCTGCTCGGCATGGCCGAGACAGGTTCCGGCAAAACCGCAACGTTCCTTCTCCCGATCCTGCAGAAGATTGCAGCAAATCCAGTCGAGCTCGGCTGGAAGCAGGTTATGACCCTGATCTTGGCGCCGACGCGCGAACTCGCGATCCAGATCGATCAGGAAGTGGCAAGCCTCTCGCGCAACATGAACATCCGCCGCGCCGTCGTGCTCGGTGGTGTCAGCAAGGGTCCGCAGATCAACGCGCTGAAGCGTGGCGTGCATGTGCTCGTCGCGACGCCCGGCCGCCTGCTCGATCACGTCAACATGCGCAGCTGCGATCTTTCCGGCGTGCAGACGCTTGTGATCGACGAAGCCGACCGCATGTTCGACATGGGCTTCATCCGCGACATCAAGAAGATCGTTTCGCTGATCCCGATGAAGCGCCGCACGGCGCTGTTTTCGGCGACGATGCCGACCGAAATCAGGAAGTTCGCCTACGACATCCTGCAAGACCCATTCCGCGTCGACCTGTCGACAAAGACAATGGTCGTCGATCGTATCGATCAGAAGGTCATGATCGTTCGCACCCCGGAGAAGCAGAGCCGGTTGCACACGATCCTTGCCGATGCGGCCTGCGAACGCGTCATCGTCTTCACGCGCACGAAGCGCGGCGCCGACCGCGTCGCCGAGCGTTTGGCGATGGCCAGCATCAGCTCTTCGGCGTTCCACGGCAACAAAGCCCAGAACGCCCGCCAGCGGGCGCTCAATGACTTCATGTCGGGCCACGTTCGCGTTCTCGTCGCGACCGACATTGCGGCGCGCGGCATCGACGTTTCAAACATTACGCATGTCGTCAATTTCGACATGCCGCTCGACCCCGAAACCTACGTGCACCGCGTCGGCCGGACGGCCCGCAAAGGTAACAGCGGCATCGCGATCTCGCTTTGCGATCCGTCAGAGCGCAAGGAAATCCTGGCGATCGAACGCCTGATGAAGCAGAAAATCGAGGTCATCGGCGACGTCGGCGGCGAAACCCTGCCGTCGCCCGAGCGGCGTCCGCATCAAGCAACTAACGCCCCGCGCCGTGATGGCGCGCCGCGTAACGGTCGTGGTGGCGAAGGCCATCGCGGCGGCGGACGTCCCAAGCAGGATGGCGCGAAAGCCCGTTCGCACGATGACCGGCCCTACGGCGATCGGCCGAACAATGGCCCGGCACATGCGCGCCATGGTCATTCCGATCAATCGAGCCCGTCCAACGGCCATGTGGGCGGTAAGGCGGTATTCGGAGTTGCCGGCCGCCAGGATAGGCCCGCCCCTTCCAACCCGCATCGTGGCGAACGACGCACTCCTGATCAGCGCGGCCAAAATGAACGCTCCGCTGAGCATCGTTCGGGTGAACACCGCCCGGCACGCCGCGCGGATGAGCATCGCGGCGGTCCTGCACAGACCGGGCGTCCCCGGAACGGCGAGACCGGCGCCAAACGTGAAGCCGGTAACGCGCCCATGAAGCGTAACAACGAGCGTGGCGGCGATAGCCGCACCGGATGGAAAGGTAACGACGCGCCGAAATTCCTCCGGCGTGACGAAGATCGCGGCCACGCACGCCCGGGCCGCAATCCCAACCCCACGTCCTGACACTCCGACCCGCACTAAGCCCGGCCTATAAAAAAGGCCGGGCAAATGCGCCCGGCCAGTGCGGAGAAGACAACGTCGACAACGAATGATCGGCTCAGCCCTTTTTGTCGGGCTCGACATCGGCTGGGCCGCCGTCATTATCCGGGCTGTTATCCTGCATACCCGGCGCACCCTGGCGATCGTGACCGCCGCGGTCTCCACCGTGCCAGCCGTGATGGCGCGGTCCGCCGCCGGGACCCCAGCCGCCGAATGCCCAACGCGGGCCATGACGGCCATGCATGCCGAAGCCCGGCGATAGCTCACGCATCAGCGGACGCAGGACGTCTTTCTGCTCATCGGAAAGCGACGCGTAGAATGGCGTGAACGCCGACGAGAACGCCTTCAGCCGATCGGCGCGCTCCGACACTCTCTGGCTGATCTTCTCGTAGCGCGCCGCGAGATCCGCGCGCTTATGTTCGCCACCTTCGGACTTCTCGGCCTTGCGTTCCTCGCGCTTCTTGGCCCGTTCGGCGCGTCTCTCTTCCCGCACCTTGAACGTGTCGCGCACTTGCTGTTCGACAGGCGCCCAAAGCTTTTCCTGATCGGCGTTGAGCTTCAGCGCCACCTTGGCCATGGCAAGCCGGCCGTCCTCAAGACGCGAACGCGTCTCGGGCGTCATCCGCCAACCGGCGTTGTCGGCCGTTTTTGCAATGGCGATGGTTGCTGGAATAGCGGCGACCGCCGCAACCGCAAGCCAAGCGCCGCGCGATAGATTTTTCATGAACAATCTCCTTCGATCCGGCGGGCCGAGGCGTTGGGGGGAGCAAGGGTGCCTGGCCGTCGCAGGTAAGAACGAAGCCGTCCGGGCGATCCGTCGGGGCGCGGGGATGGCGAGCTAACGGCGCGCCTTGGCGAGGTTCCTGGCTTGCGGCAAACCGGTGGCAGCCGCCAAACCTTTGACGTTTTTCAGGATGGCGCCGTCGAAATCGGCGTTCGTAACGTCCGCTCCGGTGAAGTCGGCGCCGGTAAAATCGGCACTCGATAAATCGCAACCTTTGAGATTCGCTTCGGTCAGATCGGCACCGCGAAAGTCGGCGAAGCGCAACATTGCCTCCCCGAGATCGGTTCGACGCATCCGGGCACTGGTAAACTTGGCACCGTTGAGAACGGCGCGCGGCCGGAACGATCCCCACGTCGCGACGAGCCGGCCGAGGCGCGCGCCGCTGAGATCGGCTCCGCTGAAGTCGGCGCCGTCGAGCCGCGCCGCAATGTCCGCACGCGATAAGTTCGCATTCGCGAAGTTTGGCGCATCTGCCGGATCGGGCTCGATCGATGCGTAGGCCGTGATCGTCAGAAGCGTAGCGCCCGAAAGATTTGCGCCGGAAAAATTGGTGCGCGTGACGCTCGCCGCATCGAGGCGCGCGCCCGAGAGGTCGGTCTTCGCAAGATCGGCTCTCGATAGATCCGCCGCGTAGAGGTTGGCGCCTTGAAGCCGCGCCTGCTTGAAGTTGAGACCCGCGAGATCGAGCGCACTCAGGTCCTTGCCGGAAAAATCCGCGGGCCGGGCGGCGTCGGCCGCAAACAATATCTCAGTGACTTGCTTGGCCGTAATGCCAACGGCGAATGCGCTCGTAGAAGACACGAGCGCAACAGTCATTACGAGCCGAAAGATCATCGCGTGCCGCGTTCTGGATTGATCGTACTCATCAGCCATATGCGCAAAAGCGCTCAGCTGATCGGTCGACGACCGACAGGACATGATTAGCATGCGATGATGGTATTGCGCCGCTCGATCCGTGCGGCACGATCGTCGCGGGTTTCAGTCCACCGCGTCAATAGTGACAGACGCGGCGGCGGAACTCACTGGCTTCCCCGGATCAACGATGCCGCATTGGCATCATTGCCGGTCGTACCGTCGGAATCGCCATTCAAAATGGTGGGCGCGGCCGGATTGGCCGCTGCTGACTTGGCGATGGGTTTCTCGATCGGCTGCGCGTAGACGACGCGATCGCGTCCGCTGAAGCAGCCCGCGACGCAGATGATCAGATCTTCATTGGGCCGTGCCGCGATCAGCTTACTCACGAGACGGTTGTTTGGCCCCATTCCAACTTCGGCGCCAAGGCCATCTTCAGGGATCGTGTTGAGGTTCCTGGCGCCTGCCTTGGAATCGGAAACAGGGGCAGGAACGATTTGCGAGTCTGCGGTCGCGACTTTGTCGCCTTCGGCGGCTTCGCCGATTGCACCGGCCGCAACGAGCGCCACACATCCCACAAAAAAGGCAGTACCGAATGATCTCACGAGAGGACGACGCATGACAAAATCCCCGAAAACTCTAACGAGTAACGAAGGACTGTGCTGCAACCGGGTAAATGAAGTCTTTACAAGTCCGGCGCGATCGCGCCGGTCACAAGGTTTTGTGGCGGGCTTTTAATCCCGTGCGTTTGAACTTTTGCCCGCTCACTTCGCGACTTGGAAGCGCCAGAACGTGCCGGCTTCGGATTCAACGGTCAGCACGTTCTTGATCCGCTTGTCGGGCGGTCTCAGACCGAATTCGACGAGCGCCTTCACGTCATCGAGCAAGGCTGGGTTTTCAGCATACCCCGAGTGATTGAGTCCCAGCGCGTCGGTCGAAACGGCGGTCACGTCGATCGTATCGACGCCCGGAATGATGAGCGGACCCGTGATCGGGACGTCGCCGGCACGCGGCACGCCGCCCCAGAATTTTGCCGAGTAACCCAGCGCCCGGTCGTTCGAGGCGGCGTAAAGCGTGACGCCCTTGGCGAAATTCGTAATCTGCCGCGCGATGATGTTGAACTTGTCGCGATCGACATCCGGGGCCGCCAGGATCACTTGGCTTATCACGACGCCATCCGGGATTTTAGGTCTCAGCCGCTCGAGTACGCGAAGCAGAAGTTCATTGCCCATCGAATGAGCGATGAGGCTGATCGACTTGGCGCTGCTCTTTTGTATGACGAGGTTGAGAAATTCAGCGAGCGTCGGCTCAGCCTGCTCGACGCTGCCGTGATCGTAGGTATAGCTGGCGACCTTGCCGCCCGACGGCCAACTGTAGACGAACGGTACGCCGTCGAACTTCAGATCGTAGGCGATCTGCGCCGTGCGGTAGAGCGCGCAATCGAATGACGTGTTGAAGCCGTGCACGAAGACGAAGGCGTGGTCCTTGAACGTCGACGATTGCGCCAGGCGCTGTTTGACGAGCGCCAGCATCTGATCTTCCGTCAGGCTCGAAATTTCCTGCAGCGTGAAATGCTTCGCCGGGTCTTCCTTTTCCTCGTAGATCTTGACCTTGAAGTACGGAATTTCGATCAGCCACGGCCGTTCGATATGCGGAACTTTATGAGCCAACGGCACGGTTATCAGAGCCCGGCCGAGTTGCAGCTTGTGCCCGCGCTCCGAACCAAATTGCAGACGCTTGGGATCGGGTTCGACCGCCCGGTCCGTGCCGTAGAAGACGGGCACCACGTCATAGGTCTTGGAGGGATCTGCGGTCGGGGCCGCGCGTGCCGCGGCGGGCGGTGGCGGCGCCGGGCTCGCCACGGGCGGCGGAAGGCTCGGTTGCGGTGAAGGGAGCGACGGTGCGGCAGCACCGGGCTTCATTGCGGGAGGTTCCGCGGCGGGAGGTGGCGGCGGCGCTTCAGCGACGGGTGGGGGTTCCATCGTGGGAGGCGGCGCGCCTTGGCCGACGGATGCCGGCGGGGGCGGTGAAGGTGTCATGTCGCTCGGCGGTGCCGCGCCTCCCGATGGCATTTCGGGTTGCATCGGCGAAGCACTTTCGCCGGCTGCGCGCGACTCATTGGGCGGTACTTCGGATGAACCACCTCCGGCCGCTCCCTGAGCATCGTAGGAGGGCTCGTTGGTGTCGGGTAGGCTCGGCTCCGCACCTGCTCCCGGCGCGGATGCGCCTGCGCCCGGCTCCGGTTCGTAGCGGCGCGAATGCTTTTGCTTGGCCGCGCTTTCCTGGCGGCTGAGTTCCCGAACCCGCTCGGCTTCCTCTGCCTCGGCTGCTTTCCGGCGAGCGTCCTCGTCGGATTTATTAGCTTCGGGAGCTTCCGGCGGCGGACTGGCCTTCTCTTCGCTCGTTGTCGGATACGAGGTGGGCGCCTTTGCGAGCTTCGGCGCTTCGCTGCAGGCCGAGGCCAACAGTCCAGCGCCGAGCAGGGCCGCTAAAATAGATAGCGTGCGAGGCAGCGGTCGTAAGCGACATTCAGCAAGCGGAACCATGCCACCCCTCCCCCGGGACCAATTTTAACGAATTTACGAGGCCCGGACCCGTCCGGCAACAAACTCTCCGTAACAGTCCTCTATGACAGCAGCCAGCGGCGAAATCCCGGCTTGCCGGGGGCCGTGTTCCTGCCCATGCTCAAGCCGTCAAAAATTAGGATTTCCCCGTAAAGTCATGGCCATCGCCACCGCTAGCGCCAGTCGTATTCCCATCGCCGACTATGTGACCGGCATTCCCGCCGGAGACCGCGCGCTGCTCGCCCGGGCCATCACGCTCGTCGAAAGCACCAATCCCGAGCACGGCCGACTGGCGCAAGCCGTGCTGCAAGAACTCTTGCCGAAAACCGGCAATGCCGTTCGGTTGGGTATGACCGGCGTCCCCGGCGTCGGCAAATCGACGACGATCGATCAGCTCGGCATGAACCTCATTGCCGACGGCCACCTCGTCGCCGTGCTCGCCATCGATCCGACGTCAAAGCGGACGGGCGGCTCAATCCTTGGCGACAAGACACGCATGAGTTCGCTGGCTCAGGAGAAGAATGCATTCATCCGGCCTTCGCCGTCTTCGGGAACATTGGGCGGCGTGACGAAGCGGACGCGCGAGACGATGGCGCTCGTCGAGGCGGCGGGCTTCGATGTGGTGATCGTCGAGACGGTGGGCGTCGGCCAATCGGAAGTCGCGGTCGCCGACATGGTCGACTTCTTCCTGGTGCTGCTGCTTTCCGGCGGCGGCGACGACCTGCAGGGGATCAAGAAGGGCATCATCGAGCTTGCCGACATGATCGCCATCAACAAGGCAGACGGCGACAACATCAAACGCGCCGAACGGGCCGCAGCCGACTACAAGGCGGCGTTGCAGATTTTCACACCCGCCGGCGCGACATGGTTTCCGCCGGTCGTGACCGTATCGGGCCTCGACAATCGCGGACTGAAAGAACTTTGGGCGAAGGTCCTCGAACATCGCAACAAGATGACCGCCACGGGAGAATTCCAATCTCGCCGCCAGGCTCAGGCCGTGTCGTGGATGCGCGACATGCTCGAAAACCGATTGATGGCGGCACTGAAAGCCAACCCGCAGATTGCGGCCGAGCTTCCGGGCATCGAAGCTTCTGTCCGCGACGGCACGCTGCTTCCCACTCTGGCCGTCGAGCGCATCATGGCGATGATGAAACTTCAGTGAGAGTTCATCGGGCCTTCCGCCAAATTGACCCTGTAATCACTTTCAGACGCGGGCGCTGACGACCTATATTCCATCCATGGCCAACTTGCCCCCGTCCGTTCTGCTGACCGGCTTCGGCTCGTTCCCGGGAGTGCCTCGAAACGCTTCTGCCGATCTCGTCAAAGCTGTCGTCCGGCGGGCCCGGCGCGATCTACCGGGCTATCATTTCGCATCTGCCATATTGCCTACCGAATGGGATCGCGTGCCGCGGCTGATCGCGTCGCTCCATGCCCGCCACGCGCCGCGACTGGCCTTGCACTTCGGCGTCGCGGCAGGAGCTCTCGGATTTCGCGTTGAAACTGAAGCCAAAAATTTCTGCCGAGCGTCACCCGATGCGGCGGGATGCGTGCCGCGCTCGCCAAGCCTTGAAGACAACGGCCCGACTGTCCGCGCAGTCACCATTGCGGCCCCTTCGATCGCTGCAACGCTGGAGAGCAAAGGCTACCCCGTATCCCTTTCGAACGACGCCGGTGGCTATCTCTGCAATGTCGCGCTTTATCATTCACTTGCGCTCGCCGAGCGCCGGGGCGACGATTGCAGGGTCGGGTTCGTGCATATCCCTACCGACTTGATGACGCCCCCGTTCACGTTGGCCGAGGCCGTTGCAGGTGCCCTCGAAATCATAAAATTTGCGCTCGGACCCGTGTCCGCTTCGCGACCTTAACCTCGACTTAACGTCTGGCGCGCTGGCTCGAAGTTTGCTTCTGAAAAGGCAAAAACCGGAGCAGCTGAATGACTCTCGATCGCCGTTCCCTTATCGGTGTAGGCCTCGGCCTCGGTGCCGTCGCGACCGCTGCGCGCGCAACGGAAAGCGGACCGGCTCCTCGCGCCGCGTCCGCTGTGTCGCTAGACCTTGCTCCAGACGACAATCGCGATCAGACCGCCGCCTTGCAGGCCGCCATCGATACGGCGGCCGAGAAGGACATTCCGCTCGTTCTGCCGCCGGGCAAATTCATTGTCAGCGATCTGCGGCTGCGGGCCGGCACGCGGCTTATCGGAACCGCACGGACGACAACGCTGGTCTTCGCGGGCGGAGCGGCGTTCGTGACGGCCGACAAGACCGACGGACTGGTGCTCGACGGCATTTCGCTAGACGGAGCCTACAAAGCGTTCGACGTATCGCGCGGCGACGGTCTCATCAACCTATCGCGGTGCAAAAATGTGCATCTCGCCGATCTCGATATCCGAAACAGTTTCGGCATCGGGCTTTCGCTCGTCGAGTGCGGCGGGTGCATCAAGGGCATTTCGATCAGCAATGCGCTCGACGCCGGGCTGAAGAGCCTCGACTCGCACGGGCTCGACATCACCGGCAATATCGTGACCGATTGCGGCAACAACGGCATTCTCGTCTGGCGGTCGCGCGCCGAGGAGGACGGCACCATCGTCTCCAGCAACCGCATTTCGAAAATCCGCAATGCGGCCGGCGGCACGGGCGAGTACGGCAACGGCATCAACGTCTTCCGCGCCGGCAGCGTTCTCGTCACCGGCAACCGGATTTTCGATTGCGTTTACACGGCGGTGCGGGGCAACGCGGCATCCAACATCCAGATCATCGCAAACAGCTGCGAACGGCTCGGTGAAGTCGCGCTTTATGCCGAATTCGGTTTTGAAGGTGCATTGATCGCCAACAATCTCGTCGATGCGGCGGCCACGGGCATTTCGGTGACCAACTTCAACGAAGGCGGCCGCCTCGCCGTCATTCAAGGCAATCTGATCCGCAACCTCTTTCGCCGAGAGCACGAGAAGGATGATAAGCGCGGCGAAGGCATCGGCGTCGAGGCCGACGCGGTCGTCATCGGCAACACGATCGAAAATGCTCCTACCGTTGGTATCCAGATCGGCTGGGGGACGTTCATGCGCGACGTTTCGGCGACCGGCAACGTCATACGACGCGCGCGCGTCGGCATCTCCGTCACGGGGGCGCCGGAAGCGGGGAAATGCCTGATCGCCAACAACTTGATTTCGAACGCCAAAGATGGCGCCATCCGCGAAATGCAATTCGGCAAAATGGTAGGGCCAGACCTCGTTCGTGAACCGGGCGCGAACCAGCGCATCCAGCTTAGCGGCAACGTCGCGGTCTAATTTAGGGTTTGAAGCGCGCCGCAGCCCGGCCAAGTGGGAGACTGGGGGGTCGGGGACTTGGCCGGGCGCAGCAGCATCTGGTGCGCACGGGGGGATGTGACACCAGCTTGGTTTTGACATTAGCCCGGCAAACGTGAACCCATCCTGAACAGGCGTGCCGAAAAGCGACTTAAACCTCACCGTTCGGCAATATCCCCGCAAAATCAGAGACTTTAGCTTTTATTTTTGTCGCTCGCGGTGGGGCGGAATGCGCGAATCGGACTAGCGTCCGGTTCTTGATGTCATGCGCATAGGTTCCATCGATGCCGGCTCGCGCCGCGCCGCTTCCCCTCAGATTTGAGCCCTCCGCCGAGACTCCTCTCGACGCGGCGCGTTCGAAGCTCGAAGGGGTCTTCGGCTACAAGGGCTTTCGGCCGTTGCAGGGCGATATCATCGCTACTGTGCTCGATGGCGGCGATTGCCTGGCGCTGATGCCGACCGGCGGCGGCAAATCGTTGTGCTACCAGATTCCGGCGCTCGTCCGGCGCGGTACCGGCATTGTCGTATCGCCGCTTATCGCGCTGATGCAGGATCAGGTCGACGCGCTAAACGATCTTGGCGTCAAAGCTGCCTACCTGAATTCGACTCAGGATCGCAGCACGCAAGATAAAATCGAACGGCAGTTCGCGGCGGGCGGCCTCGACCTTCTCTACGTCGCGCCCGAGCGCCTCGTGCAAGACCGGACGCTGGGACTTTTTGAACGCAGCGACATTGCGCTTTTTGCAATCGACGAGGCGCACTGCGTCTCGCAATGGGGTCACGACTTCCGGCCCGAATATCGTCAGCTCAAGATTCTCGCAAAACGGTTCCCGAACGTGCCGCGCATCGCGCTGACGGCCACGGCGGACGAGCGCACGCGGCAGGACATCATTTCGGAACTGTCGCTCGAGAACGCTGCGACGTTCATCGCGAGTTTCGACCGGCCGAACATCCGCTACACGATTGCCGAGCTTGGCAGCACCAGCGCCCGCGAGCGGCTTTGGCAATTCATCGAGACGGAACATTCGACCGACGCGGGCATCGTCTATTGCCTGTCGCGCAAATCCGTCGACGAAACGGCGGCGTGGCTATCGTCGAAAGGCCGCAAGGCTCTGGCCTATCACGCCGGGCTCGATGCGCCGGTGAGGGCCGCCGCCCAGACGAAATTCCTGAGCGATGACGGCATCATCATCGTGGCGACCATCGCTTTCGGCATGGGCATCGATAAGCCGGACGTACGCTTCGTCGCCCACCTCAACCTGCCGAAATCGATCGAGTCCTATTATCAGGAAACGGGACGCGCCGGTCGCGATGGAGAACCGGCTAACGCCTGGATGGCCTATGGTCTGCAGGACATCGTGCAGCTCCGGCAATGGATCGCCCAATCCGATGGCGCCGACGCTTTCAAGCACGTCCAACGGCAAAAGCTCGACGCGCTCGTCGGGTTGGCCGAAATGCCAGGATGCCGGCGGCAGGCGCTTCTCGCCTACTTCGGCGAGCTGAACTCGCCGCCTTGCGGCAACTGCGATAATTGCCTCGCCCCGCCTCGCACGGAAGACGGCACCGTCATCGCGCAAAAGGCGCTCTCGGCGGTCTATCGCACCGGCCAGCGTTTCGGCGTCACGTATCTCGCCGACATTCTTGCCGGCAAGGCCGATGAGCGCGTGCTGCGCAATGGCCATGATCGCCTGTCGGTGTTCGGCATCGGCAAGGATGTGCCGCAGACAACGTGGAAAGGGCTCTTTCGCCAGTTGACGGCGGCCGGCTATCTGACCGGCGATGATGAGGGCATGGGCACGCTCATTCTGACCGAGCGCGCGAGGCCGCTGCTGCGCGGCGAAGAGCGTTTTCTGATGCGCGTGACGCGGCAGGCCGCAAAGACGTCGAAACGCGCCGCGTCCGTTTCCTCAAAAGTTGCGCGCGAGAACCAGCCGCTGTTCGATGCGCTGAGAGCGCTGCGGCTGAAGCTCGCCGGGGCTGCAAAACTACCGCCCTATGTCGTGGCGCAGGACCGAACGCTGATCGAACTCGCGGAAAAGCGGCCCACGACGACCGCGGCGCTGCACGACATTCTCGGCCTCGGCGCCAGCAAGATCGCGCGTTACGGCTCGGCTTTTCTCGAAACCATCTCGCATTTCAAGAAGCACCCGCTGCTCGTCAACCGCCTGTCGCCGAGCGTCAATGCGACGCTCGCCGGCCATCTGCGCGGGCTCGACCCGGAGGCTATCGCCGCCGAGAGAAGCCTGGAAGTGACGACGATTTACGGGCATTTGGCCGAGGCGATCGAAGCCGGATTGATCGCGTCAGCGGACGCGGTGCAGCTCGACTCGGCAGAGCGCGATGAAATCGAGGCGGCCTTCGAACGCTGTGAAACGCGCGACACGGGTAAGCTCGGCCCGGCATTCGCCGCGCTCGGGGGACGTTACGACTACGGCGTTCTCAAATGCCTGCTTGCGGATTCCGCGTGAGAGACGGCGGAGTCTGCTTCACCGCGCGTCGCGTAATCTCCGCACCAAATCGGCGCCAGCGCTTCTTTTGTACGTATGCTCTGCCGCTTTCGGCAGCGTAGGAACGCAATTAGCCGCCTCGATCGCGGGAGCATCAACGCGAGCACCAAACCGGCGCGCAATGGCCGGGCCTTCGTCTGATGTAAATCGCACTTCGACCTGTGAGCCCTCGGTATAATGCACCATGCATTCGGCACCGATGCCCAGCGCTTCCCACTGCAGGCGAAAATGCGGTCGTAGTGCCAACGGTTTCCAGAACTCGAGAACTGCGCCGCCTTCACCGATATCGACGACAAAGCATCTGAGCGGCGCTCCGCCTTCCATCAAGACAACGGCGTTGAGGAGCGATGGGCGGCGACCGAATGCAGGCCGCTCGGGACGATTACGCAATGCGGACACGGTATTTGACCAGGTTCAGCAAACACGCCGTTGTCGCGATATTCGCCCGCCACAACGGCCGAAATCTGATGAACACTGATCATCAGCGCGGATATTATCCGGCAATCTTAATGGTTGCTTACTTCGATCGTACACTGCCAGGAATCGAATGGGCAATTTGATCGGCGATTGCACCACGCAAATTTTCGAGCGCCGGAGTCCAAGCCGCGACGTTCGAGGCAAAGAGATTGGCTTGCGACTTCAGGATGACGCCATCATCCAAAATCCTGAGCCCGTTAGCCTTGAGCGTTTCGCCGGTCGTCGTGATGTCGACGATCAGCTCGGCCGTTCCCGCGGCGGGTGCACCCTCCGTCGCTCCGGCGCTTTCGATGATCCGGTAGTCGCCAAAGCCCTTCGTGGCAAAAAACCGGCGCGTCATGTTCGTGTACTTCGTCGCGACGCGCGGCCATCGCCCATGCCGCCGCCGGAATGGAAAGGCGATGTCCTCGAGGTCGGCAACGGTTGTGACGTCGATCCAGCATTCCGGCACCGCCACGACGACGTCGGCAAAGCCGAAGCCGAGCTTTTGCACGAAACGTATCCGCGTCTCGGCGTCGGAAATGCTTTCGCGTATGAGATCCTCGCCCGTGATGCCGAGGTGAATGCTTCCCGCCCTCAGCGCCTCTGCAATTTCGGCGGACGACATATAGACAACGTCGACATCGGCGAGACCGTCGATCTCACCGCGATAGCCGCGCGCGTGACCGGCCTTGCGCACGACGAGACCGGCGCGGCCGAACATGTCGGTCGTTTGCTCCATCAGCCGGCCCTTGGAAGGGATAGCGAGCGTCAGCTTGCTCATTGCGCCCCTCCCCGAACGGCATCCCAAAGACGCTCGGTATGAATGGCGGCGCCGACGGCCGGAACATCGATTCCGGCGCCCGCGGCTCGCATCAATCCGTCGTAACGGCCCCCGGCCGCGATGGGACTTTCGGGCCCATGCGCTTTCAAGTGAACTTCGAAGACGAGCCCGGTGTAGTACGCGAGCGTTCTTCCGAACTCGGCCGAGAACGTCACGCGGTCGAGATCGATGCCGGAGTTGGCGAGCAGCGCCAGGCGGCGGTCATAGGCCTCAAGCGCGGTGCCGGATCCACGGCCCAAGCCGTTCAGCAACTTGTCGATGATCGCCCCCGCCTTCGTGGCCGGCCCCGATACGCCAACGTAGCGTTTGATGAGATCGACGGCCGCCGCGTCGAGCGGCTTCTCCTCGCGATCCTCCGCAATGCCTATCAAGTGCGCGGTGATATCGGCGAGCGCCCGCGTGCCGATGAGCTCGATGGATTTTTCGTCGAGGTAGGCTGCGACCGCGGCCTCGCTCGCAGCGCGGTCGTCGCGGCGAAGCGATGACAGCAGCGCGTCCGGCACGGATGCGGAGGCCGAACGGGCGCTGACGGCGAATGTCTTCAGCGCCTCGCGGAATGACAACGGCTTGAGGAATGCATCGTCGAGTCGCTTTTTCCAGCGCGGGCTCAAGCCCGCGACATCAAGAACGCTCGAAAAGAGACCGAGATCGCCAAGACGGATCGACCAGTCCTTCAGTCCGGCCGACTCGATAGCCTTGATCACGATTGCGACGGTTTCCGCCTCCGCCTCTTCGCGCGCCCGATCGCCGAAACGTTCGATGCCGGCCTGGCGAAATTCGCGCGGGTGACGAGCGTCCGCCGCTTGCGGTTGGAACCGGAAGGCGGCGCCGTTGTAGCAGTATCTGGCGGGCGTTCCGGGATCGGCATATCGCGCCAAGTGCAGCCGGCACGTCGGCACGGTAAGATCGGGTCTGAGACAAAGCTCGGCACCGTCGGGATCGGTGAACACGTAGGTTCGCGCGCGCAGGCTCTCGCCGACGACATCGAGAAACACGTCGGCAGGCTGGATGATCGCCGGCGCAACGGTTTCATAGTCCGCATTCGTAAAGACGGACAAGAGAACGCGCGCCTGCGCTTCAAGCTCTTCGAGACTTCGCGTAGAGACAGCGGCCATCGTCGTTTAATCCTGATGCCGCGCGATGAGTTTTTTGACTTCGTCGACGAGGTTCGCTTCCGCGACGGCAAACTGCGCCGGACGCGCCGCTTTCCATTCCTTGTTGTCCTTGATCGCGGCGGCGGCCTTGGCGCCTTCGATCAGGTCCTTGATCGT
>NZ_DATNBA010000056.1:0-61434 GCF_035572195.1 Hyphomicrobium sp.
ATCATGCGCCAGAAGATGGCCGTAGTCCTTGACCGTCGTGCCGCAACCCGACGTGTTGATGATGACGGCGTCGATGCCGCCCTTGGCAATTTCCTTGCTCCAGGCGTCGACGTTAATCTTCGCGGCCTTGATCGCCTCGGCCCCGCGGCCCATGTGCTGGCTCAAAGCTCCGCAACAGCCGGCGCCCGCCGCGACAACAACATCGATGCCGCCACGGGCGAAGAGTCGGATCGTCGCGTCGTTGATCTCCGGTCTCAGAACCTGTTGCGCGCAACCCGCGAGCAGTATGACACGGCCCGTGCGTACTCCTGTCGGCTTTGCCGTACCCGGTCCGCGAAAACGCCCCGCGTGCGGCCCCTCGATCGGTGCCAAGTCGATCATCGCGGCGAGTTCCGGAAGCTTCAGGGCCCGTAGTGTCTTGGACAGTCGCCGTCCAAGCGGCGCCGCCCGCATAGCCAATCGGAAGCGGCGCGGATGGGGCACGATCGCCGTCAGCGCCCGTCGGATCATACGATCCTTGAGACTACGGCTGCCGGTCTTTTCGATGTGCTCGCGCGCGATCTCGACCAGGTGCATGTAGTCGACGCCGGACGGGCATGTCGTCATGCAAGAGAAGCACGAAAGGCAGCGATCGATATGCGTCGAGACTTCGGGCTTGGAATCCAGTCCCCGCTCGAGCATGTCCTTGATGGCATAGATGCGACCGCGCGGACTGTCGCGCTCATCGCCGAGGACGACGTAGGTCGGGCACGTCGCCGTGCACAGTCCGCAATGAACGCAGCGGCGCAAAATGCTGTCTGCCTCCGCTATCTGCGGATCTTCGAGCTGCGCTTTGGAAAAGCTGGTGTGCATCGCGCCTAACTGTGCGGGTTCGTTGCCTGCGGGCCTTACGTCTAGATGTTGGCGTACATACGCCCGCGGTTCAAAAGTCCGTCCGGATCGAACGCGGACTTGATACCGCGTGTCAATCGTTCGATTTCCGGCTTCAACGGCTCAAAGACGTCGACGCTGGCTCTGACCTCCGGCTGCGCCCGGATCAAGGTTGCATGACCTCCGCGGACCGATACAGCTCGGCGCACGTCGGCGGCCCCGGCATCGGCCGCTACCGGAACTTCAAGCCATATCAGCGCTCCCGCCCAGTCGTAGAACGCAACGACGTCCATGAACTTCTGGATCGCGAAAACGATCTCGGCCGCTTTTGTCGGTAGCGCCGAAATTCGCCACAGGCTCGTTTCGTTGGAAAAGGGCATGACAGAAAGCGCCCTGAACTCGCTCCACAAACTCCAGGTTTGCTCCGCATCGAGTTCAATCGGATGTCCGTAAACTTTCAGCGCGGCTTTCAGCTTCTCTTTGCGCTCATCGACGGCCGCCGAAAAATTTTCGAGCCGCAATAGTGTCACCGGCTCATCTATGCCTTTGAGCTTCGCCTGCCTCAGTCGGGATGCGCAGTTCTTCGGCAGATGCACGGCGCCCGAGACTTCAAGCGGCGTTCCCATCGCCACAGTCAAGGCTTCGATGCCAAGGTCGTCCGGCAGTCCGGTATACGCAAGCGTCACCATCGTTTGCGGCAAAGGCGCGACCTTAAATGTCACCTCGGTCATCACCGCAAGTGTTCCCCAGCTGCCGGTCAAGCCGCGTGCTACGTCGAGGCCGGTGACGTTCTTCATCACGCGCCCGCCTGATTTGAAAAGCTCGCCACGGCCGTTGACCGCCCTGACGCCCAGAAAATTATCCCGCGCGCTTCCCGCCGCGATGCGTCTGGAGCCCGAAAAATTCGTCGCAAAGACGCCGCCGATCGACAACGCGCCACCCGGAGCACCGGTCGCCGGTCCGAGATCGACCGGTTCGAAGGCGAGCATCTGTCCACGGGCCGCGAGTATGGCCTCGATCTCGTAGACGGCGGTTCCAGCACGCGCCGACATGACGATTTCGGTCGGCTCATAAAGCGTCACGCCTTTGAGCCCGGACGTCGACAACACGACATCGGCCTTGGAGGTGCGGCCGGCATTGCGCAACGCGCCGTGGCCGACGACCTCCATGTCCCGCTTCTGACTGGCGAGCTTGGCAATCATCGACTGCAGCTCCCATTCGGCTGCGGGTCGCAAGAGTTCCGTCACGATTGCACCATGCGTTACGCCGCCTCGGGTGCACGTGCGGCGAGCCCGGCGCGCAGGCTCTCGCTAGCGTCTAGTGGAAAAACTTTGGCCGGGTTCAGCCGCCATCCCGGATCGAACACGCTCTTGATGCGCATCTGCACGTCGAGGTCGGTTGCCGTAAATTGCGTCGCCATCAGCTCGCGTTTCTCGATGCCGACGCCGTGCTCGCCGGTGAGACAGCCACCAAGCTCGACGCAGAGCCGCAAAATAGCGGCGCCCGCAATTTCCGCCCGGTCGGCTTCATCGGGGCTGTTGGCATCGTAGAGAACGAGCGGGTGGAGATTGCCGTCGCCGGCGTGGAAGATGTTCGCAACTCTCAGGCCGTGCTCGGCGCAGATCTGGCTTATGCGCGTCAGCGCGTGCGGCAGCTGGCTCAGCGGAATGACGCCGTCCATGCAGAGATAATCTGAAATACGGCCAATGGCTCCGAACGCGGCCTTGCGCCCGGCCCAAATGCGCGCGCTTTGTTCCGCGTTCGAGCTGATCGACACGGTTTTCGGATCGAACCTCGCAGCAATTTCCGCGATGCGACCGAGCAGAACGCCGATTTCGTTTTCAGAGCCTTCAACCTCGACAATCAGCAAGGCTTCAGCGTCGAGCGGATATCCGGCGCCGGCAAACGCCTCACAGACTTCGGTCGCGGCGCGATCCATGTATTCGATGGCAACGGGAATGATGCCGGCCGCAATGATCGCCGCGACGCAGCTGCCGGCAGCCTCCGGCGACCGGAAGCCGATCAGCATCGGCCTTGCGGCTTCGGCGGACCGGATGATCTTGACGGTCGCCTCGGTGATGACGCCGAGTTGGCCCTCCGACCCAATGACAAAGCTCAGGAGGTCGTATCCGCCACGATCAAGTGTCGTTCCCCCGATTTCGACGATAGTGCCATCCATCAACACCATCTTCACGGCGAGAACGTTGTGAGTCGTCACGCCGTACTTGAGGCAGTGGGCGCCGCCCGAATTCATCGCGAGATTACCCGCAAGTGTGCAGGCTAGCTGCGAGGATGGATCGGGCGCGTAGAAAAAGCCCTGCACCGCGACGCGCGCCGTAATCTCCAAATTTGTGATGCCGGCTTCGACACGTGCGAACCGATTGGCGAAGTCTATCTCGAGCACGCGGTTCATTTTCGAAATGCAAAGGACGACCGCGTCCTCGCTCGGCAGCGCTCCGCCGCAGAGCGACGTTCCGGCTCCGCGCGGAATGACCTTCACATCGTTCTCGTGGCAGTATTTGAGGATCTTCGAGACTTCTTCGGTCGTACGCGGAAGGACGACCAGCATCGGCATGCAGCTGTAGGCCGTGAACGCATCCGTCTCGTAGGCGCGCCGGCCATCCTCGTCGACGATCAGCACATCCATGCCGACACGGTTCCGCAGTCCCTCGATGATGAGTGGCCGCCGGCGAAGAACGCCGACTTCGGGCTCAGGGAATTCAATGTACGGCATCGCCCGACCTCTTAGCGCCGGTCGCCCGGTATTGACCTTGCGTCCCAGGTCTCTCTCGATTTCAGAACGGCTCGACGGAACCGCCAGACAAAGGGCCCGGACGCGGGTCGCGGCAGAGGACCGCTGCCGTTAAGCATTTTCGCATGTGCGGTGGTGGCCCGCAATACGGGCCGAGGCCGTTGCATCGCCTTCTTACGAAAATCTCGCTAGTGGCGACCGCGATCGCGGCCGGATGGTTGATGGCCCTGCGGTTCATGACCCATGGGCTCGCGGCCCATCGGCTCACGACGGGATGAAGGTCCGCTTCGGCGGAAGCACCGGGTAATACAGGATTGGAGTTGCGCATCGCATCTTGGCGACGACAAGAGCTTCGTCGTCATTCGGCAAGAGTTGTGGTCGCCGCGGCACCCATCCACGCAGGGATCGGTGTTCGCATGGCTCGCCCCGAAGGCGGCCAACATGACAAGTCCGGAGACGGCTGCACCCGACGCGCGTTTCAACAGCGATGCGACGCGCGACATGTGCCGCCTCCTCACTCCCGACTGCGGGCCCGGGTCAAACGTTGCGTGCTAACCACTCGACCATGAACAATGGCTGAACCGGACCGCATGACTATGCAGCCTGCTCGCAAGCACTCAGAAGGCAAATTCCTCAAAAATATGGTCAATGTTGCCGTTCCAGTCGCCGGAATAGCGGCGCAGAAACTCATCTGACAACGTCCGGCCGTTATCCGAAATCTGTTCGAGCGGCGCCAGATAGACCGTTTCGTCCTGCTTCCGCGAATTGAGGCGCCCGCGATTCTTGAGCCCCAACCGCGAGATGCGAAGGGCCTGTCGGGCGAGGTCGCGAACGCTCGTCGATCGGAAGCGCGTCCCGAACCCCGACTTCGGCACGTCGTTGCGCAACTTGTCGCGTTCGTCGGCCGTCCAGTCTCGCACCATCTCCCAGGCTTGGTCGAGCGCCGTCTCGTCGTAAAGAATGCCGGTCCAGAAGGCCGGCAACGCCGTAATCGTTCCCCATCGACCGCCGTCGGCGCCGCGCATTTCGAGGAATCGCTTGAGGCGAACTTCGGGAAAAAGTGTTGTCAGGTGATCGGACCAGTCGTCGGCGGTTGGGCGTTCGCCTTCGAAGCCCTTGAGGCGTCCGTTTAGAAAATCGCGGAACGACGCGCCCGCGACGTCGATGTAGTTGCCGCCGCGATAGACGAAGTACATCGGCACATCGAGCGCGTATTCCACGTAGCGCTCGTACCCCATCCCCGGTTCGAATACGAACGGAAGCATTCCCGTTCGACGCTTATCCGTATCGCGCCAGACTTCGCTGCGCATCGATTGAAAACCGTTCGGCTTGCCTTCCGTAAATGGCGAGGAGGCGAACAGCGCCGTCGCAATCGGCTGCAATGCCAACGAGACGCGCAGCTTTTTGACCATGTCGGCTTCGGAACCATAGTCCAGGTTCACCTGTACCGTCGCCGTTCGGTACATCATGTCGAGGCCGCGGCTGCCGACGGTCGGCATGTAGCGCGTCATCACCTGATAACGCTTTTTCGGCATTCGCGGCACTTCGTCGAGACGCCACTTCGGCGAAAATCCGATGCCGAGGAAGCCGATCGCGAGATCTTCGCCGACGTCGATGACCTCGCGCAGGTGTTCGTCCGTCTCGGCCGCCGTCTCGTGCAGCGTTTCGAGCGGCGCTCCCGAGAGTTCGAACTGTCCGCCCGGTTCGAGACTGATCGTGCCGCCTTTTTCTCCATCCGGCCGTCTTAGCGCGATGACGTTGTCGCCTTCGCGGATGGCGATCCAGCCATAACGCCGGATCAGCTCTTGCATCAGCGCGCGGATGCCGTCCGGGCCATCATAGGAAACCGGAGCAAGCGATCCCGTCCGGAAGACGAACTTCTCGTGCTCGGTGCCGATCCGCCATTCGGATCTGGGCTTCTCGCCGGCCGCGATCCAGCGCACGAGATCATCGCGCGTTTCGATCGTCGCGCTTTGCGACCCTTGTTCTCGCGTTGACATGCTTGACCGGCCCGGCCCATTCCTGATTGCACCCGCGGCGGCGCCCGCACGGCTTCAGCCTTATGGCGGGGCATGACATCGACGGCAAGGGCGGTGCGCCTCAGCGCCGCCGCCAGTCGCCAAGAACGGCATTTGTCAGCGCCAGCACCGCGACCGCCGCCGTGTCGGCGCGCATGATTCGCGGGCCGAGCGATATGGGAACGACGAACGGCTTGCCGAGAAGTCGCTGGCGTTCGCCTGCCGAGAACCCGCCCTCGGGCCCGATCAGGACGGCGAGCGGGCCCGGCTCTATCCGGCCCAGCGATTCGACGGGATCGGCGTTGTCTTCGTGTTCGTCGCAATAGATGAGCTTTCGGGTCGCATCCCAGCCGGTCAGGGCATCCTGCAGCCGGACGGGCTCATGTACCTCAGGGACTCGAAGAACGCCGCATTGCTCGGCCGCCTCGACGACGTTGGCCCGCATCCGTTCGGTGTTGACCCTCTCCGCGATCGTTCGTTCCGTGATGACGGGCCGCAGACGACGGACGCCCATTTCCGTCACCTTCTGCACCATGTAATCGAGGCGTGACCGCTTGAGCGGCGCAAAGACATAGTCAATGTCAGGGCCGCCCTCCTGCGGGCGAACCTGACGCTCAAGCCGCAGCGTCGCACCACGCTTTTTGACTTCGCCGAGAGCCGCAAGCCATTCGCCGTCCCGGCTATTGAAAACGAGGACCTCGGCGCCCTGTCTGAGGCGCAGTACGGTGGTCAGATAGCGAGCCTGAGCCTCGGTGAGCTCAACTGTTTGGCCGGCGGAAAGGCCGCTCTCTACAAAGAGCCGTTCCGATGCTAGGTCGCGAATTGCCATGTTCCGGTCTTATCGGAGCTTTGTATCCAGTCAAACGGCTTTGCTGGAGATGGTCGGCGTTGCACAGCGCTGCACCGCAGGATAGCGTTTTCGATAAACCGCCGAGGAACGTCCGCCACTATGGAGATAGAGGTTTCGCCGATTGCCGATGCGCCGCCGTCGAACTGGGTCGACCGGTGGGCGCCCGAATCATGGCGTCCCTATCTGAGGCTCGGCCGCTTCGACCGGCCAATCGGCGCCTGGCTGTTGCTTTTCCCGTGCTGGTGGTCGCAAACGCTCGCCCAGATCGATTTGGGCCAGACTTTTCTCAACTTCGGTTATCTCGTCCTGTTTGCCATCGGCGCTCTGGCCATGCGCGCCTCGGGATGCGCTTACAATGACTATATCGACCGCGACATCGATGCGCAGGTCTACCGAACTGCGAATCGGCCTATCCCTTCAGGACAGGTATCGCCGGAAGCGGCGCTAGTTTTCGTCGCAGCGACGGCCTGTGTCGGTCTTGCCGTCGTCCTCAATTTCAACTGGTTCACGATCTGGCTGGCCATTTCGTCCCTGCTGGTCGTCGCCGCTTATCCCTTTGCCAAGCGGTTGATCCCCTACCCGCAACTGGTCCTCGGGTTCGCATTCAGCTGGGGTGCGCTTGTCGGTTGGGCTGCGGTCAAGGGCTCGCTCGGCTTGCCGGCGCTGGTGCTTTTCACTGGATGCGTGCTCTGGACCATCGGCTACGACACGATCTACGCCCATCAGGACAAAGAGGACGACGCGCTACTTGGGCTTGGCTCGACGGCGCTGAAATTCGGAGACAATACAGTTTCGTTTGTCGGGGCATTGTACGGGCTGGCCGCCATCTTCTGGCTGATCGCCGGAGCCCTGGCCGGTGCCCACCTCGTCTATTTTCTCGCCGTCGCACTGGTCTTTCTGCAGATGTCCTGGCAGGTCGCGACGCTCGACATTCACGATTCCGCCAATTGCCTCAGACGGTTTCAGTCCAATCGTGATGTGGGATTGGCGGTATTCCTGGGATTGCTGGCCGATAAGGCGCTTTCGTGGTTCGCGGGCCTCGGCTGAACACACGTCACACGACGACAGTTCGCCGCACAGCAACGGCGCGAGTTTGAACCACTCGCGCCGCGCCGTTACGTCTCGCCTGTTGACTTTTTTCGAGCGGCTATTGGTGCAGCCTGGCTTCAATTCCTAACAGGATTGTCTTCCAATAGGCTTAAATTGTATCGTGAAAATATGCTTAAAGTGACGTTTCAACTTCGGACGGCCGGCGTCGAGTTCCCGCACTCTCAAGCGGTTGACGTCACTCGCGGCTTGGGCTTTCTGCCAACAGCGCAGCGGCAATCTTTCAGGAGAAGACTAATTGCAACGGCCCGCCTCTTCCCCGGACTCACAGCCGCAGCTTCTTCACCTTGTGTTCGGCGGTGAGCTGAAGTCGCTCGACGGCCACGAATTTCGCAATCTCGGCAGCGTTGACGTGGTCGGGATCTACCCCGACTACCAAAGCGCCTACGCCGCCTGGAAGGGAGCGGCCCAGCGCTCGGTCGACAACGCGATGATGCGGTATTTCATCGTCCACCTCCATCGCCTGCTCGAACCGAACGGTTCGAGCCCGGTCCGCCAAGCGACGCCCACATCGTGAGTTCGCATCCCCATAAAGCCGAGAAGCGACCACGCGCACGGCTGCGGCTCGATGCGCCCTCGCGCGCGCTGCTCCACCGCTTCGTCATGGATTGGGTTTGGCCACGGCGGCTGGAACTCGTCTGGACGCTGTTTCTGACGGTCTGTCTTGCCGGTGTGACCGGCAGTTATCCGGCGATCATCAAGAAATCATTCGACTTGCTTATGGGCGGCAAGCACTCGGGGGCGTTGCCGTGGGTTCTTGCGGCAATCATCGGCATTACCTTGGCACGGGCAACACTGCTCTATTTGCAGGCTGTCGCGTCGAACCGCGTCATTCTGCGGCTCACCTCGGACATGCAGAAGGTTGCCTTCAGGCACCTTATCAACTCGGATTTCTCACGTCTCTCGCGTGAGACGCCGGGCCGGCTGATGTCGCGGCTGACAAACGACATCGGATTTATCCAAACCGCATTGTCCTCCGGGCTGAATTCGTTTTTGCGGGATCTCTTTTCCGTCGTGGCCCTCGTCGGGGCTATGTTCTATCTCGACTGGGCGATGACACTCATCGTCCTCGGCGTTTATCCGATCGCAGCCCTTCCCGTCGCGACCATCAGCGACAGTCTGCGCCGCGTTGCAAAGCGCACGCAAAGCGGCCTCGGCGACATGACATCGCTGTTGTCGGAGAAGCTATCGGGCGCGCGTCTCATCAAGTCGTTTCGCCTCGAGGACTACGCTGCGGCGCGGCTCGATAAAAGTTTCGAGGATCTTTACCGGCTAAAAATGAAATCGGTGCGCACACGCGCCCGCATGGATCCTATCCTTGAAGCATTAGGAGGCCTCGCAGTCGCGGGCGTCGTCGGATTCGCTTTTCTACGGATTTCGACCGGCATTTCGACCGTAGGCGATTTCATGGGTTTCATAACGGCATTGCTGATGGCAGCACAGCCTATCCGCGCGCTCGGAAATCTCGCAGGCCGCGTCAAAGAAGGCATCGCGGCGGCAGAAAGCTTTTATGGTCTTCTTGACGAAAAGCCTTCGATTACCGACAAGCCCGGCGCCAAAGAGCTTCAAATCTCAAAAGGCGCGATTTCCTTCCGCGACGTCGCGTTCAGCTACGACAAGCACTCGAAAGAGCGCGCCGTCTCCAATTTCACGCTCGACGTGCCGGGCGGCAGCACCGTCGCGCTCGTGGGCCGCTCGGGCGGCGGCAAGTCGACCATCGTCAATCTGGTGCCGCGACTCTTCGACTTGACCGAAGGGGCGATCGTCATCGACGGCCAAAATGTGCAGGACGTGACGCTCGCCTCACTGCGCGACCATGTTGCGATCGTCAGTCAGGACATCACGCTCTTCGACGATACAATTGCCGCCAACATCGCCCTCGGACGACTTCGCGCCAGCGAAAGCGACATCATCGAAGCCGCGAAGGCGGCGGCGGCGCACGATTTCATTCTTGCCCAACCGCAAGGCTATCAGACGATCATCGGCGACAGGGGCGGCCGGCTATCCGGTGGCCAGCGTCAGCGGCTTGCGCTGGCACGAGCGATACTCAAGGACGCGCCCATTCTGCTGCTAGATGAAGCCACGAGTGCGCTCGATAATGAAAGCGAGCAACTCGTACAGGAAGCGCTCGCCACGTTCACGCGCACCCGTACGACTCTCGTCATCGCTCATCGGCTGTCGACGGTGCAGAGCGCCGACATGATCTGCGTCATGGAAGCAGGCTCCATCGTCGAGCGCGGCACCCATGCCGAGCTTCTCACCCGTAACGGCCCCTATTCGCGCTTGAACCGTTCGAGCCATGCGCTCGCCAGTTGAGACAAAGGCGGTCTACTCGCGTTTCAACAAGTTGTTGACCAGCCTGTTTGCCCAGCCACGCGCTTTGAACGAATGAGCGATCTCGTCGGGATCGTAGACCTTGTCGACCCAGTCCCAGAATTCGATGCCCGTCATAGCCGAATCTTCCAGGTAGCGATCGAATACCGCATCGAGGATGCCGGTGTCGGCATTGCGGAAATGGCCGTACCGCAACGATAGCTGGTTTCTCGCTTCGTGGATCGGCACGCCGTCGCGAACATGGCGAACCATCAGCCCCATCACACCGGCGCGATCGGCGCCCGACTTGCAATGTACAAGGATTGGATATTCAACGTTCGCCAGCAAATTCCTGATGGCCTTGAACTGCGCACGTGTCGGCGCCGCACGAGACCTCAGGGCCAAATCGACGAGCTTGACGCCATGACGCGCGCACGCCTGCTGCTCCAGCCAGCGTGTTCCGAACGTTTGTTCGCCGCGAAGGTTGACGATCGTTTTGATGCCGTGTCTGGCGAGCCAGCGGACGTGATGAGGCGCCGGCTGAGCGGAGCGCCAGGCATCCTGCGTGATGCGATGCCTGTTATTATAAACGAGCCGCACAAACCCGTAATCTATGAACAGCATTTCCGCATAGCATAGGACAGGCGCGAACCTCGACCGCACCCAGGACGGGGACGAATGGACGACCCGGTGCAGCAGAGCACCGCTCTTCCGGCGCAGACCGCGCTTAGCTTGTTTAATGAGGCTGGCCATTTGGGGCTGTCAGAATGCCCCGATTCGGAGCCTGACCGCGCGGGCGCAGAAGGTGCTATTCAGTGGTTTGTTCGCCAAAGCGCGTGATCCAATCCAATTGAACTTGCTAAGTATTCACTATAGCTACAGGCCGCAAGGGCTTTGGATAGCGACCGCTTCGTGCGCCGCAAGGCCTTGCTACAGTTACAAAAAGGCAGCGCCATCGTATGGCCGAAACTAAGAAGACGCTTTTGCGATACGGGGGAAAAGCGCTGGCGGGTTTCGTACGCCATGTTGCCAGTTCGTCCAATATCATCAACGACCCGCCAGATCTCGCCGACCGTCTTATCCAGGCCCATCCTTGCATCGTGGGGTGCTGGCACGGCCAATTCATGATGATCTCCGAACTTCGCCCCGAGAACATCAAAGTCGCGGCGATGGTCGCTCGGCACGGCGACGCGGAACTGATCAGTGAAACATTACGGGCGATCGACGTCGAACTGATACGCGGTGCCGGCGCGGGCAAGCGCAAACGTGATCGCGGAGGGGCAGCTGCGCTGCGCGCATCACTCCGCGCGCTTGCGGACGGGTATTCACTTGTCATGACCGCGGACGTTCCGCCGGGACCAGCGCGTGTTGCGGGCGCCGGCATCGTAACGATCGCGCGCATGTCGGGCCGGCCCATCGTTCCGGTGGCGGTCTCTACGAAGCATTTCGCCTCGTTCGATACGTGGAGCCGGATTACCGTCAACCTCCCCTATTCGAATCTCGCATTCGTCGTCGGCGATCCTATTGAGGTTCCCCGCGACGCTGACGCCGCCACACTCGAGGCCAAACGTCTCGAACTCGAAGCCGCGCTCAATACCGCAACCACGAAAGCGTACGCACTCTCTGGGGGCGATCTGCACAGGGCCACGCCGCTCGATCAACTTGCAGCGATTTCTCCGCCCGAACCGGGCCTGGCGCTCAAAACCTACCGCGCCGCGACCTCCGTACTGAGGCCCGCCGTGCCGCTGCTGCTCAACGTCCGCGGCCGCCAAGGCAAGGAGGACGTAAGCCGGCGTGGAGAGCGCCTCGGCTTCGCGGGGCGCCCGCGTCCCGCTGGTCAGGTCGTCTGGATGCATGCGGCGAGCGTCGGCGAAACGAACGCCATCCTTCCGCTCATCGAAGGTTTGCTTGATGCCAATCCGCACATCCACGTTCTGCTGACGACGGGCACGACAACGTCCGCTGGCGTCGCGGGCAGCCGTCTCCCGGATCGGGCGTTTCACCAATTCGTCCCACTCGACATTCCGCAATACGTTTCTCGATTTCTCGATCATTGGAAGCCGGCGCTTTCGATATTCACCGAGTCCGACATCTGGCCGAACCTGGTTCTCGGGACTGCCGAGCGGCAAATTCCGCTTGTGCTCGTCAATGCCAGAATGTCGCCGCGGAGCATCGGCCGCTGGCGCAAGTTCGCGAAATTCGGCCGTCCGTTGTTTTCGCGCTTTGCGGCCGTGCTTGCGCAGAATGCCCAGGTGGCGCGTGCCATCAAACGCCTCGGTGCACCGAACATCATCATCGCGGGCAACATCAAGATCGATTCCCCGCCACCGCCCGTCGATCATGCCGTGCTCGCGCGCCTGAAGAGCGCGGTCGGAGCACGCCCCGTCTTTCTGGCTGCCAGCACGCATCCCGGCGAAGACACGGTGATCGCGGCGGCACACACGCTGATGCGCAGCAACATCGAAGGCCTGTTGACGATCATCGTGCCGCGCCATCCCGAACGCGGCGGCGGGCTTGCCGCAACGCTCGGGGGCCTTGGACTCAAGACGCAGCTGCGGTCCAAGTCGCCAGACCCCGAACCCGAGACGGAAATTTATGTCGCCGACAGCATCGGCGAACTCGGAACGTTTTATGCGATTGCACCCGTCGCCCTCGTTGGTGGATCGCTCGTCGAGCACGGCGGACAAAACCCCATTGAGGCTGTCGGTCACGGCGCCTGCGTATTGACCGGACCGTTCACTCACAACTTTCGCGAAGCCTATGCCGCGCTGTTTCGCGAAGGCGGAGCCATCGAGGTCCGTTCGTCCGACGATATTGCGCGGCACGTCACGATGCTTCTCAGGGATCAGATCGCCGCGAAGCGCATGCGCGCCGGGGCCGAACGCGCGTTGCAATCGCTCGGAGGCGCGCTCGAAAAAACGCTCAACGCCATCCAGCCGCTGCTCGAGAAGAAAAGGATGTGAGCTTGCGTAGTCGCGAACCCGATTGGTGGTATGGCACCGCGCCGCACTGGCAGGCGACGCTACTTTCCCCGATCGGGGCGCTCGTCGGAGAGATCGCAAAGGCGAGATTGCGCCGTGCGAAGCCCTATCGCGCGCTGGTCCCGGTCATATGCGTCGGAAATTTCACGGCCGGCGGATCGGGAAAAACGCCGCTCGCCATCTTGATCGCCCGCTTCGTTTCCGGCCTCGGACGAGAGCCCTGGTTTCTGTCTCGCGGATATGGCGGAACGCACGAAGGTCCGCTGCGGGTCCAGCCGGCGATGCACACCGCTGGTGAGGTCGGAGATGAACCGCTGCTGCTGGCGCGTCACGCGCCGACCGTCATTTCGCGCGACCGCCGCAAAGGCGCCGAAGCGATCGAGGCCAGCGCCCCGCGTGACGCCGTCATCATCATGGACGACGGACTGCAAAATCCGGCGCTTGCAAAAAGCATTTCGATCGCCGTCGTCGATGGGGATCGCGGCTTCGGCAACGGCTACGTGATTCCGGCCGGGCCGCTGCGTGCACCCCTCGCGGCGCAAATTAGTCTTGCCGACCTGATCGTCACGACCGGCCGCGCGGACTCCGGCGACACGCTGGCTATCATGGCCTTGCGCGGGATGACGGATGCTCCATTCATCAAAGCCGAGACGCGCGCAACGGCTGCCGCCGCCGAGATGAAAGGTCGGAGGGTCGTCGCCTACGCGGGGATTGCCAACCCTCAGCGCTTTTTTTCAATGCTCAACAACCTCGGCGCCGACATCGTCGAGCGCCACACGTTCGCCGATCATCACGCCTTCAGCAATGCCGAAGCCGAGAGTCTTCTCGACGCCGCGAGCCGCAACGAGGCAAGTCTTGTCACCACGGAAAAAGATCTCGTCCGGCTTATGGGAGCATCCGGCCGTCGCGCAGAACTTGCAAAGCGATCAGCGGCGCTGGCGATTGAAACGGTGATCGAGGATGCGGACTTGAAAATCCTGACGACCATGATCGCACGCGCCATCGCGCGCTAATCGCATCAGCCCGTCTGGCGTGCCCGCAAATCCAAATACCTTTGCACCGAGATTGCAGCGGAAGCGTAAGCCTCCTGCGCGTCGACACTCCAGTAGCGCAAATCCGCAAGCGCGATCGGCTCTCCGGTGACGGCGCAACGGACGTACTCGCCGGGCGACAGCACTTCGAATTCGCCATCCAAAAATCGAAGCTTGGCTTCGTTACGAACGCCAAAAAATTTCTCAATACGATTCATAAAGCTTCCCGGGACGCCGTTCCCTAGACCCGCCGATATGCGCGGTTCATGCCACGCACTGCATAAGAACTCGGCAGGCTTATTGCTATCCTTCTAGCCCAAAATCACTAAAAAAGAGAGCCCTGTCCGCCGCGCCTACTTTCCTTGGGGCGCGGCGTTTTGGACCCGCCGCCGGTTGCCGCCTCGCCCGGCTCAGCCGTTCCGCCGCCGTCCGCCACAACGCCGACCCGGCCGTCCGAAAACTCAACGCTCAACGCGGCACCGGCAGCAACCGATCGCGCGTGCCTGACCATAAGTCCTGCCTCGTCGCGCACGAGTGCGAAGCCGCGCGATAGAACGCTTTGGTAGCCCAAGGAATTGAGGAGTGCGCTCTTTCCATCAAGCACCCTGCGGCGCACCGCCACGCGATTGAGCAACGCTTGCCCGGCGCGCCTCTCGACCGCGACGAGGCGTTCGCGGAGGCGGGCCAACCTCTGGGCCAGAGGCGCCGTCGATAGACGCCCCGAGATGCGCGCCAATTTCGTCGCATGCGCCCGCGCATTGGCAAGAAGCGCCCGCGACAGACGCCGGTCGATCGCATCGAAACGCTGACGCGGCATGGCGACCAGATCATCGAGCGTTGGCAGGCCGCGGGAGGCCGCCTTCAGATGTGTGCGAACGCTTTCGAGCAGGCGTCGCACGGCCGTCCGTTTGCGCAGTTGAAGTTTGTCGAGCGTCTCGATCAGTTCGGAATATTTCGGCACTGCCCACTCGGCGGCCTTGGTCGGCGTGGGGGCGCGAGCATCCGCGACGAGATCGAGCAGCGTCCAGTCCGTCTCGTGTCCGACAGCGGAAATCAGCGGAATATGGCTCTCGGCCGCCGCACGCACGACGATTTCCTCGTTGAAGCTCCACAAATCCTCGAGGCTGCCGCCGCCACGCGCTACGATCAGTACGTCGGGTCGCGGAATTTTCCCGTCCGCTTGAAGCGCGTTGAAGCCGCGGATCGCCGCTGCCACTTCTGCGGCGCTGCCTTCACCTTGTACCCGCACCGGCCAAAGCAGCACGCATGTCGGAAAGCGTTCGTGGAATCCAGCCAGCATGTCGCGGATCACTGCGCCGGTCGGGGATGTGATGATGCCGACGACTTTCGGCAGGAACGGGCGGGGCTTCTTGCGCGCCTCCTCGAAAAGCCCTTCGGCGGCGAACTTGCGCTTTCTTTCGTCGAGCAACGCCATCAGCGCGCCGGCGCCGGCCGGATCGAGCGCCTCTATGACGATCTGATATTTCGAAGACCCAGGAAACGTCGTGATGCGGCCGTGGACGACGACTTCCATGCCCTCCTCAGGCTTGAAACGCAGCCGACCGAAAGCGCCCTTCCAGATCACAGCATCGATCTTGGCCTTGTCGTCCTTCAGAGCGAAATAGCAATGGCCGGACGAGTGCGGCCCGCGATAGCCCGAGATTTCGCCGCGCAGGCGGACGTAGCCGAACCCGTCTTCGAGCGCGCGCTTGATGGCGCCCGAAAGTTCGGACACCGAAAATTCCGGGGCGTTGGCACCCGGCCGGTTGTCACTTGCTTGGTTGGTTGAATTCAATGGCTTGCTGTTTTGTTTGAGCGACTTGTCTGTTTCGCGTTCGATGCTACACCAAAGCACGAATTGCAACAGGCGACCTGATGAATGTCTTGCTGATTGGCGCGGGCGGCCGCGAGCACGCGCTCGCCTGGGCGTTGAGCGCAAGCCCTCTCTTGACCAAGCTCTTCTGCGCGCCCGGTAATCCCGGGATCGCCGAGGTCGCCCAGTGCATCCCGATCGATCCTGCCGATCACGACGTCATCATCACGTTTTGCCGCGACGAACGCATCGAGCTGGTGGTCATCGGTCCCGAGGCGCCGCTCGTTGCGGGACTGGGTGACGCGCTCGGCGAGGCCGGCATCAAGTATTTCGGCCCGACGCGCGCCGCTGCTCAGCTCGAAGGTTCGAAAGGATTTACCAAGGACCTCTGCCGCACGGCCAACATTCCGACGGCCGCCTACGGCCGCTTCATGGACCCAGAAGCCGCCAAGACCTACCTCGCGTCGCAAGGCCTGCCGATTGTCGTCAAGGCCGACGGACTGGCGGCCGGCAAGGGCGTCATCATAGCGACGACACGGGAAGAAGCCGAGGCCGCCGTCGAAGCGTGTCTCTCTGGCGTCTTCGGCACGGCTGGCAACGAGATAGTCATCGAAGAATTTCTAGAGGGCGAGGAAGCGAGCTTCTTCGCGCTTTGCGACGGCGTGACGGCGCTGCCGCTCGCCTCGGCGCAAGATCACAAGCGCGCCGGCGACGGCGACACTGGCCCGAATACCGGTGGCATGGGCGCCTATTCACCGGCACCGATCGTCACGCCCGAAATGGCAGACCGAGTCATGCGCGAGATCATCATACCGACGGTGAAGGCGATGGCCGCGCGCGGCATGCCTTTCAAAGGCGTCCTGTTCGCGGGCTTGATGATTTCGGCGTCGGGGCCGAAGCTCATCGAATTCAACGTCCGCTTCGGCGATCCGGAAACGCAGGTATTGATGATGCGCCTCAAATCCGATCTGCTTGCCGCATTACTGGCAACCGTCGACGGCGTTCTTTCGAATTTCGATCTTCGCTGGAGCGATGACGCGGCATTGACGGTGGTGATGGCGGCCAACGGCTATCCCGGCAAACCGATGAAAGGCACCGAGATCAAAGGTCTGGACGCGGCGAGGGCTACACCAGATGTCGAAATTTTTCACGCCGGTACGCGCCGGGACGGCGAGCGCCTTGTTGCCGACGGCGGACGCGTATTGGATGTCACGGGCCGCGGGCGCAATGTTGCCGAGGCGCGGGCCGCCGCCTATGCCGCGATCGCCAAGATCGACTGGCCGGGCGGATTTTATCGCAACGACATCGGCTGGCGCGCCTTGCAACGAAGTAAAGCCTGAACGGATGTTCCTGCGTTTGAGCGGACAACGGATTGCAGATCAGCCATGACCGCTCGCACGCCTCAACGATTGCCGATCCACAGCGAGCCGTTGGCGCGGACGCCGACAATCGGGCTCGCCCTTGGCGGCGGGGGGGCGCGCGGTCTCGCGCATATCGCGATGCTCGAGGCCTTCGACGAACTCGGCGTCAAACCCAGCATCATCGCCGGCACGTCGATCGGCGCGATCTACGGCGCGGCCTATGCCTCTGGAATTTCCGGGCGCGAACTGCGCGCGCATACGAGGGATATTCTCTCCCAGCGTTTCGGACTGGCTCGAAACCTGTTCGCAGCAACGGGGCAGCCGTTCCAGCGGATCATGAACGTGCTCGGGGCGCGCAGCGCCATCTTGGACCCGGCCGTCGTGCTGGACTTGATCCTGCCGAAAAACGCAAAGACCATTTTCGCCGAATGCGACATTCCGTTGAAGATCGTCGCCTCCGATTTCTACGATCAGGAGCCGAGGGTGTTCACGGAAGGTCTGCTTCGGCCGGCAGTCGCGGCCAGTATGGCGCTGCCGGTCATCTTCCAACCCGTCGTCACCGGCGGAAGAGCGTTGATCGACGGCGGCTTGACCAATCCCTTGCCGTTCGATCTGCTCATTGGCGAGGCGGACATTATCGTCGCCATCGATGTTTCGGGCGCGCCCGTGCCCGATCCGAGGCGTTCGACGCCGACGGTTCTCGAAGCGCTCTTCGCCAGCGCATTCCTGTTTGAAGCGACGATCGTCAAGGAAAAGCTGAAGTCGGCCCAGCCCGATATCCTGATCAGAGCCGGCACGAGTAAATATCAGGCGCTCGAATTCCTGAAGTTCGACGAGATTCTTGCGGCGTCGAAGCCGGCGAAGGAGCGGCTGAAGCAACAGCTGGCGCGGGTTCTTTCGGTCGAAACCCTGCCGCAACTCGCGTCGCCGGACACGCAGTCCGGCCTCGACGTGCCACCGCAAGAGCCGAGGCGGCGAGGCCTGTTGGCGCGGGCACGCAAAGGCCGCAAGCAGGAGTAAGCCTCATAGTTCGCGGCGTTCGGCGAAAAAAGTTTTGAGCAACGATGCCGCCTCTACCTCCGCGATACCGGGATAGATTTCCGGCACATGATGGCATGTGGGCTGGCTGAAAACGCGCGCGCCCTGCTCGATGCCGCCGCCCTTCGGGTCGCTGGCGCCGTAGTAGAGACGCCGCAGGCGTGCGAATGAAATGGCCGCCGCGCACATCGGGCAAGGCTCCAACGTGACGTAGAGGTCGCAGCCGATAAGCCGTTCCGAGCCGATGGCCGCGCAGGCGCCGCGGATTGCCAGCGTTTCTGCGTGCGCCGTCGGATCGCGAAGCTCCAATGTCCGGTTTCCCGCGACCGCAAGCACCTCGCCCGTGGGTGAAACGACGACCGCACCGACCGGCACCTCGCCGCGTGCCGCGGCCGCGCGGGCCTCAGCAAGCGCAAGCGCCATATGGCTTACGGCGCCGGTCGATGTCATAAGCTCGCTCCGTCGTTCGAAGGCATCTGATCATTCATGTCCAAATCACCCGTCAGTTCCAAACCGCGCGCCCTGGAAAGCCGAGCCGAAAGTCGAGACGGCCCGATGCGCATCGCCAAGGCGATGGCGCACGCAGGCCTCTGCTCGCGCCGCGAGGCAGAGCGTTGGATCGCCGACGGCCGCGTCAGCGTCAACGGCAAGCTGCTCAAAACCCCTGCCGTAGAAGTCAGCGGGAGTGACAAAATCTTCGTCGATGGCAAGCCGCTGCCGACGGCCGGGCCTCCGCAGCTCTGGCGCTACCACAAGCCGAAAGGTATCGTCACCACGCATTCCGACCCGCAAGGGCGTCCGACCGTATTTGAAAAAATGCCGCCGGAAATGCCGCGCGTCATTTCGGTCGGCCGGTTGGATTTCAATACCGAAGGCTTGCTGCTGCTAACCAACAATGGCGAACTGGCCCGCCACCTCGAACTTCCGATCAATGGTTGGGTACGGCGGTACCGCGTCAGAGCCAAGGGCCGGGTGGCCGCGGAAGATCTCACCAAGCTCAAGGACGGCATCACGATCGACGGCGTTAACTACGGGCCGATCGAGGCAGCCGTCGACAGCGTACAGGGTGCCAACACGTGGCTGACCATCGCCATTCGCGAAGGCAAGAACCGCGAAGTCCGTAACGTCCTCTCCCACCTCGGCCTCGTCGTGAACCGCCTGATCCGCGTGTCATTCGGCCCGTTTCAGCTTCTCGATCTCTCACCCGGCGCGGTCGAAGCGGTGAAGCGGCGCGTGCTCGCCGCGCAGCTCGGCCCGCGAGCGGCCGAGACGTTCGGCCTTTCCGAGAGCCAGGTCGACCGCAAGGCGCGGCATGCCCGAGGCAAGGCCGCCAGCAAGGCCGGCGACGCATGAGGGTCGTTGCCGGTAGGTTTCGCGGCCGCCCCCTGGTAGCGCCGGACGATGCGGGCATTCGCCCGACTTCAGACCGTGTCCGCGAGAGCGTGTTCAACATTTTGGCTCACGGCCTCGGAGAATTCTCGATCGCCGGGCGGCGGGTGATCGATCTCTTTGCCGGTACGGGCGCTCTCGGAATCGAGGCGCTGTCGCGCGGGGCCAGCTACTGCCTGTTCGTCGAGGAAGCCGCGGACGCCCGGGCACTGATCCGACGCAACGTCGAAGCCTTCGGCCTGACCGGCGAAACGCGCATCTTCCGTCGCGACGCGACCGATCTCGGTCCAGCCGGAAATGTCGAGCCCTATGGCCTCGCGTTCCTCGATCCGCCTTATGGCAAGGGGCTTGGCGAAAAGGCCCTCGCGGGCTTGGCTACGGGCAGCTGGCTGATACCCGGCGCGATCGCCATTTTCGAAGAAAAGGCCGGTGCGACCAGCGCCATTCCGCCCGAGTTCAGCACGCTCGATTCGCGAACCTGGGGCGAAACCGAAGTGCGCTTCCTGCGCTTTACACCCTTGGTTCACGAAAAACGCTAGCGAATTCAGAATTCTAACCTGATGCCCGGCACCGCCGCTGGTCGATATCCCCGCTGAGGTTTAACTGCGGCAAATCGGTTGATCGCCGCGCAAAAATCGGCAGATTAATATTGCCGTTACTGGGGTTTGGAATTTGCTGCCGCACGTACTATGTCCATTGTGCGAAAAGGTCACTTGACGAAAGTATACTTTTTCGCACAACTATGCCGACCTGCCCGCTTGAGTGTCCGATGCCGGGGCCTTGAACCCCGATTGATTGGAGCCGTGACGTGATTCTTTGCCAGTGCGCCGTTATCTCCGATCGGGATATCGAGATTGCCGTTTCCGAGATCATGAGCGCCGGACCCGGGCTGCTGCCGACCCCGGGCGTCGTCTTCCGCCATCTCAACAAAAAGATGAACTGCTGCACGTGCGCTCCCGTTACTGTGGCTGCGATTTATGCCGCCATGGACACGCTCGCCAAAGACACTCGCGTCTGCCCGTTTGCGCTTGCTGAAGCCCGTGCCAAGCTCGTGCGCATCGAGGAGCGGCGCGAGCAGCGCCAGCGCCGCATCGATGCGGCACAGCACAACCGTCAAAGCCGTACGGCGCGCCGCGTCGCGTAACGCAAGAGTCTGAATTCCTGCGAGAAGAATCCCGAATGATGCTCGGGGCCCTGGCGATCCGCTGTCCAATCCGCTAGTTGTGTCTCATTGGTTTCGACCGCCTTTGGCCTTAGGCCTGGGGCAATCGCAAATGAGAGGCTGGAGCGGCGCATGAAGGGCAATTCGGACGTTATTACGCGCTTGAACGAGGCACTGAAACTCGAACTCGGCGCAGTCAACCAATATTGGTTGCATTTTCGACTACTCGACAACTGGGGATACAAAAAGCTCGCCAAGAAGGAGCGAAAAGAATCGATCGAAGAGATGCATCACGCCGATCGTCTGATCGACCGCATCATCTTCCTCGAGGGTCATCCGAATTTGCAGCATGTCGCGCCGCTGATGATTGGCGAGCACATCAAGGAAGTTCTCGAGTGCGATTTGAAGGGCGAGCACATCGCGCGCGACTACTACAAGCGGTCACGCGAAATCTGCCGCGACCTCGGCGATTACGTGACGATGGCGCTGTTCGAAGACCTGTTGAAGGATGAGGAAGGTCACATCGATTTCCTCGAAACGCAGCTCGAACTTCTCGGCAGCATCGGCGTCGAGAACTACGGCCAGCTCAACGCCGAAAGCGCCAACGACGGCGACGATCACTGAGCACAGACATCGCCATCCTCGAGCGGACGAGCCTGCGGGACCGCTCGGGGATTCAACGAGAGAGTCGATGATTTTGAGCCCTCGGCGCTTTTTGCGCTGGATCCCCGGCCGCGCACCCGCGCTCGGCCGAGAATGACGACGGCCTGCTCGGCCGCGTTCAACGCCGTCCGAACAGGCGCTCGATGTCTGATAGTTTCAGCGCGACGTAGGTAGGGCGTCCGTGATTGCATTGACCCGAATAGGGCGTCGCTTCCATTTGCCGGAGCAGCGCGTTCATCTCTTCGGCCGTCAGGCGCCGGCCTGAGCGCACGCTACCGTGGCAGGCCATACGCGAGGCGACGCTGTCGAGACGGTCTTTCAGCGTTCGCGCCGTGCCGTTAGCGCGCAATTCGGCGGCGAGGTCTTTGACGAGGCCTTCGATGTCCGTCTCACCGAGCAGCGCCGGCGTGGCTCTGACCGCGACTGCGCCTTCGCCGAAGCCTTCGAGAACGAGCCCGAGTTCGGCAAGCTCCTGAGCGCTGCCCTGAAGCAGTTCGGCATCATCGGCATCGAGCGTGACGATCGCCGGGATGAGCAATCCTTGGGTCGCGACGCCACCATTGGCCAGCGCCGCCTTCAGCTTTTCGTAGACAAGGCGCTCGTGCGCAGCGTGCTGATCGACGATGACCAGGCCGTCGCGAGTCTGCGCCACGATGTAGTTCTCATGCACCTGGGCGCGGACAGCACCCAGCGGGCGGTCGAGGCTCGCCTCCGCCGCTGCCCCCTCCATCGCGCGAACATCGCCGCTTGGCGCGTCGAGAACGGCAAACGGCGCCTGCGCTGCCTCGCTGAAACCGCTTACAAGCCCAGCGCTGTCGAAGCCGAACGACGAAGACGCCTCGGCGTTGGGCAGCACTCCGGCTGAGAAATTTTCGACCGTCAGCACGCCGCCGCGCGCCGATGCCCGGTGCCCGGCCGCTTCCAACGACTGGCGCAGCGCGCCGACCATCAGCGCCCTGACGCGGCCAGCATCGCGAAAGCGAACCTCGGCCTTCGCCGGATGCACGTTGACGTCGACATCGCCCGGCGCGACGTCGAGGAACAGCGCCAGAAGCGGTGACCGCCCGCGCGGAATAAGATCGCCGTAGGCCGCCCGCACGGCGCCGATCAGCAGCTTGTCCTTCACCGACCGTCCGTTGACGAAAAGGAACTGCTGCGTGCTGTCGGGCCGGTGCAGCGTCGGAAGGCCTGCGAAGCCGAAGACGCGCATCGGCGCCGACGCGCCGCTTCCACCGCCCGACACTTCCAGCGCATCCGCGAAGAAGTCGCGGCCCATGATGGCGCCGATACGTTCGAGCCACGCAGCAGACGATCTCTCGCCACGGGCGTAGGTCATGGGCTTCTTGTCGCCGGTCTGCAGCGTGAAACCGATATCGGGATGCGCCATGGCGAGGCGGCGCACGACATCGGTGACGGCCATGACCTCGGAGCGTTCGGATTTCAGAAACTTGAGGCGCGCCGGCGTCGCCGAAAAGAGATCGCGAACCTCGACGATGGTCCCCGGATTGACGGCGGCCGGTCGAACGGGCGACTTCGCACCCCGAATCACCAGCACGGCGAAACCTTGCTCGGCCTCTCGCGCCCGCGACCTGATTTCGAGATGCGCGATCGAGCCGATCGACGGCAACGCCTCGCCGCGAAACCCGAGCGAGCGGATCGCGAACAAGTCTTCTTCGTCGAGTTTCGAAGTGGCGTGCCGTTCGACGGAAAGCGTCAGGTCCTCAGCGCTCATGCCCGAGCCGTCGTCGGTTATCCGGATCAGCGACAGGCCGCCGCCCACGACGACGATTTCAATTTGCGTCGCGCCGGCGTCGATGGCGTTCTCAACGAGTTCCTTGACGACGCTCGCCGGCCGCTCGACGACTTCGCCAGCTGCGATACGATTGATCGTCTCTGGGCTGAGCTGGCGGATCGCCACGGCGTCCGTCTCCTCGTCTTGAAAGCGCTGTTAAGCGCCTTTGGCGAGGCGCTCCCGGGTCAAAACTTTCGCAAGCTCAACCGCCGGTTGGTCGAACGGATCGACACCGAGCAGGCGGCCCGCGAGAATCGTCTCGATCATAAAGTGCATCAGCAGCGCGCCCAGCGCCTTTTCGTCGAGTTTTGCAACGTCGATTGTACGCACGGGACGCCCGGCGCGCGCCAAAGCCTCCGGAACTGCGTGGGCCTGCGCTGCAACGACATCGCCGACGGTGTGGCCGCCGAGCATCCCTGCGCCCGCGATGCCCGCCAGTTCCGCGTCGATCTTCGGGCCCGTGCCGGCGCTGGCGACGCGCAGTATCGTCAAATAGTGCTGGCGCGGGCCGTCCATGAAAAGCTGCAACTGGCTGTGCTGATCGAGCGGCCCGACCGCGCCGATCGGAGTCGTGCCTTCGCCGCCCTTGCCGAGGCTTTCGGCCCAGAGTTGCACGAACCAAGCAGAGAACCGGCCCAGCTTGTCGGCATAAGGCATCATCACGAGATTGCTGATGCCCTTCTCCTTGGCGAGGGCGACGGCCGTTGCGGCGCCGACGGCCGGAGCGAAGTCTTGCGGCGTCTTGGCTGCGAGAAGCGCATCGATGACGGTTTTCGCGCCGGCGCGGATTGCGCGCGCGTCGAGGCCGCGTGCCAGTGCCGGCATCAGGCCGACATTGGTCAGGCACGAGAACCGGCCGCCGATGCCCGTGTGATGCTCGAGCATCGGGATGGCGAACTTCGCCAACAGCGTCCTTAGGCCGTTGCTTTTGCCGGGCTGCGCCGGCTCGGTGATGCCGAGAAAGAGTTTCGGGATTTGAGCTTCGAGGCCCGCCGCCTTGACGGCCGACAGCGTCGCGATCACCTGCGCGAGAGTTTCCGCCGTGCCGCCCGATTTGGACGTGACGATGAAACGTGACTCTGCAAGATCGAGCGTCTTCAACACGCCTTCGAGCGTGCCGCCATCGAGATTGTCGTAGAAGCGCGTTCGCGGCCGGGCCCGCTGCGCCTCATTGGCGACGCCTGGAATTTTCCAGCCGGCGATCTGCGCCAGCGTTTGCCCGCCGAGGCCAGAACCGCCGGTGCCGTAGAATACAAGCGTGTTGGCCCCAACGCTAAGCCGAGCCAGCGCGGCTTCCGCCTCGGCTATGTCGGAAACCTCTTCCGCGATGCGGAGCAATGCGAGACGATTGTTGCGGTAATCGCCTTTCAGCGCCTCGACGTGGGGACCGGCGCGCTCGATCCAAGCGTCGTATTGCGAACGCGACAGGCCGTATTTGCCGATCGCCGATTCCAGACAGCCGTCGATATTCTGATTGAACACGCTGCCATCGTGCTTCTGGCCGTCCTGCATGTCGTACAAACGCTCCTGGAAAATCCAGGCTCCGGCCTAGCCCATTTGACCGCAACGGCCAAGGGCTGTGGGCCGATCCGAAAAGCTCAGGCCGGAGACGCTTAGCCGCGCCCTGGTACGGCCATCGCCGGCTGCACCGTCGCCGGCCTCGCCGACTTCAGTCCAAGTGGCTTGCCGACGATCGTCACGATCAGGTTATCGGGCTTCAGCAACCGAGCCGCCACCCGCTTTGCGTCTTCGAGCGTAACGGCATCGATCAGCTTGTTGCGGTTCTCGACGTATTCGGGGCCGAAGCCTTCCTGCATGAGACCCAGGAGCTGCGCGGCGATCTTCAAGTCGGTATCGAAACGCAATGCGTAGGACCCTGTAAGATACGATTTGGCGGCAGCGAGATCGTCGGCTGTTGGCCCCTCGTCGGCCATCTTTTTCAATTCCTTGCGGATGATATCGAGGCTTTCGGCCATCGCTGAGTTTTTCGTCGCGACACTGCCGAGCATGATCGAGGTGTGCTGATAAGGCTGAAGGTACGTGTAGACCGAATAGGCAAGGCCGCGTTTCTCGCGCACCTCCTCCATCAGCTTGGCCGAGAACCCGCCACCGCCGAGGATGTGGTTGACGACGAAAGCCGTCAGAAAGTCCGGGTCCTTGCGCGGCATGGCGCCGAGACCGAACACGGCCACGGACTGCGGCACGCCCATCTCGATCACCTGCTGACCGCCGCCGGTCAACGGCTGCGTTTTGGTGACGGGAATGAGATCGGCTTTTGCAGGCAGGCCGCCGAAGACGTCGTCGACGAGCTTTCCGAGTTCGGCCGGCGTGATATCGCCGACGGCAACGATTTTGAGGTTATCGCGGGCAAACGTTCGCTTGTGATAGGCCGCGAGATCATCGTGCGTGATGCTCGAGACCGTCGTCATCGTCCCATTCGACGAACGGGCGTAGGGGTGGCCGGCGAAGGCCTGCGCATACCATTCGCGCTGCGCGACTTTATCGGGGTCCTTGTCGGCATAGGCGAGATTTGCCAACAGCTGCTGACGGATGCGGACGACCGCGTCGGTATCGAAGCGTGGGCTCTGCACCGAGAGCTTCAACAGCTCGACCGCCTTGTCGCGGTTGACGCTCAGCGTTTCGAAAGACCCGTAGATGGCGTCCTTGCTGTCCTCGTACTGCATGCGCATGGCGAGTTCTTCCATGCGCTCCTGATAGTCTTCGGATTTGAGATCGCCGGCGCCCTCATCCATCATCGCGGTGAGGAAGTTGGCGACGCCTTCCTTGCCGACAGGGTCCTGACTGCTGCCGCCGTCGAAAGCGTATCGCAATGCCATCATCGGAACGCTGTGCTCTTCGACGAGCCAAGCTTCAATTCCGCCGGGCGTCTTGATCTTCTGAATGTTCATAGCGGCGGCCGGATTGCTGGTTGAAATGGTGAGAATGAGACTGAGCGCTGCTACAGTCACGGCAAGTGCCGATCGGCTCGCGACTTTAGACGCCGCGGCGATCCGGCAAAAAAAACTGTGCATCGACGTCACCTCAATACGCTGTCCGATGAGGGAGGAGGCAGGTCTTCTTCGCTTTGCGCCACACCCGTCTGGTCGGGAACGAGATAGCCCGTAACCGACAGGCGCAAATCGAAGTACTGGGCCGCGACCTTTTTCACGTCGTCCGCCGTAACTTTCGAAATCGCATCCGGCCATGATTCAACATCGGCGACGGTGCGGCCAACCGCCAAGCTCCAGCCATAGCGACGAGCCAGCGTCGCCTGGTTGTCGCTTTCGTAGATGTAATCGGCGAGGAAGCTGCTTTTTGCCCGAGCCAGTTCTGCGTCCGTGACGCCGTTTTTGGCTATATCGGCGAGGACCTCATCTATCGCCGCCTCGACCTTGGGGAGAGGCACACCGTCGGCGGCCACCGCGTAGAGCGAGATGTTGCCGCCGTCCAATCCGGATCCGGAATAGTCGCCGCCGGCACTCGATGCGAGTTTCGATGCGACCACCAGCTTTTTATAGAGCCGGCTGGTCGAGCCCGAGCCCGCGATCTTCATCAACAGATCGAGTGCTTCCGCCTGGCCCGGTTTTGCGGTGACGTAGCTCGGCACGATGTAATAGCGCTGCAGCGAAAAATTGCCGGCGCGCGGGTCTTTGAGTTCGATGCGCCGGGGAGCAATCGCCGGCGGATCGGTGGGCCGGTGACGGACCGGGCTGATATCCGGATTGGCGGGGATCTTGCCGTAAGTCGCTTCGGCGAGCTTTTTTACTTCATCTGCCGTGACATCCCCAGAAACGATGAGGATGGCGTTGTTCGGTGCGTAATAGTGCTTGTAGAACGTCAACGCGTCCTGGCGCGAGAGCTTCTGCATTTCGTGGTACCAGCCAATGACCGGCACGCCGTAGGGATCGTTGAGATACAGCGCCGCGTTCATTTGCTCGTTCAGCAAAGCGGCCGGATTATTGTCGATACGCGAACGGCGTTCTTCCAGAATGACGTCGCGCTCGGTCAGCACCTCTTTTTCGTCGAGCCGCAGATTGACCATGCGATCGGCTTCCATCTCCATCATCGTGCCAAGCCGATCCTTGGCGACGCGCTGAAAGTATGCGGTCGCGTCCTGGCCGGTGAAGGCATTGTCCTGGCCGCCGAGGCGTCCGACGATTTTGGAGAATTCGCCGACCGGGATCTTGTCGGTCGACTTGAACATCAGATGTTCGAGGAAGTGGGCGATGCCGGAACTTCCGCGCTTCTCGTCGGCGGCTCCGACCCGGTACCACACCATGTGGGTGACGACGGGGGCGCGGTGGTCGGGAATGACCACGACATCCATGCCGTTGGACAGCTTGAACTCGGAGGCGCGGACGCCCGTATCGGTAGCGTTGGCTTGGGGGTTCACTGCGAGCATGAGGAGCGCCAAAATGGTTAAAAGACTAAGTCGGGTCAACGTCATGAGACGCATGTCGTCGGTCCTTGAACCGTAGGCAGCGTCACTTGGGCTGCCTACCCGTTGGGATGATAGCCCGAGGCCGAAGCGCGGGGACTACTCTTCGCTAAAAAAGCGCTTCGGCAAGCCGGAGCGCCATCGCGGGAAGTCAGCGCTATCAGCGGACGTGGGAAGCAAAAGTCAAATGACAAGGCGTTCATCTCGACCCATGTAAGCTGCGGGCCGATCAACACTTTTATGTGCTCGAAAAGTTTTGATTATCGGGCAATTAGCCGGGCGGTCACTCGGTCTGGCCGTCTTCGCCTTCGTCGCCACTGTTCCACTTCTTGACCGCCGAGAATATCGAAGGATGGCACGACCCTAGCGGTCCAACTGCCAAATCGGCGTTGTTATCGCCTTGAGCGGAGGCCTGATCATAATGGACTTTGCAATATTCGGCTTGCTGCTTCTCGAGTTCGGCCTTTGAGACCTTCAGCTTGTGATCCGGGTCCTGAATTTCGGCCAGTGTCGGCTGTGCGTCCTTGCCGCTTCCTGGAGGCGGTAACGAGTCGAGGCCCGGCGGTACGACCAGAGGCTCACGAACCGCCATTTTCGGATCGCCCGATTTCACGGAGCCGGTTGTGTTCATGCCCATGGCATCGAAAACTTTGCCGTTGAGCTGGATGTCGTCCATGCTGCAGCCCGCAAGCCCCGGCAATGCCACGGCGAGAACCGCCAGCAACGCGCTTTTCGCGATTGTTTTCAACGACATCAAATTCCCCGTGCCTTCAACGTGACACGCCCCCGAAGCCGATAATACGCCGAAATTTACGGCGCTATTGCGACTCGCCCAGCAGGGACTCATACAATAGCCCTGCAACGCCAGCAACGATGGCCACATCTGCGATGTTGAAGACGTACCAATAGTATCCATAGGCGTGCAGTGAGAAAAAGTCGGCGACGCCGCCAATTCTGAGGCGGTCGATGGCGTTACCGATGGCCCCGCCGATGATCAGCGCCAGGCTGACGGCCATCAATCGGTTGGCACTCGACCGGTTGAGCCAGGCCCAGAGCGCCAGACTCGCGACGAACGCGAAGGCCGCCAACAGATATTGGCCGAGAACGCTCTCTTGATTGAACAGCGAATAGCTGATGCCGATGTTCTTCACGAACACAAGATCGAGGAACGGCAAGACCTCGACGCGCCCTTTGCTCGCAATGTCGTAGACCGACAGCATCCACCATTTGCTCACCTGGTCGATGGCGACGGTCGCGACAACAATAGTAAGCGCGAGCGGCGCCCACCGGCTCCAAACGAGGCTGCGAGGCTTTGCCATTGTCATCATGCCGCCACCGCCGCGTCGATTTCGCGAACGGCCGCGGCGTCGCGCGCCGACAAATCAGGGTAGGCCGGATCAGAGCCGACATCCTTCGTGATGCGCCACGAGCGCGCGCACTTCATGCCCTCGGCGCGCTTGACGACGACGCCGACACCCGGCTCGTTCGGCAGCATGAAGGCGCCCGCCGGCGCGGCGTCGCCACGAACCGAAATATCCGACGTGATGCACACCTCGGCCATGTCGACACCGTCGAGACCGGCCATCAGATCGGCATCCGTGATGTAGACTTCCGGTGCGGCTTCAAGCGACGAGCCGATCTTCTTGTTGGCGCGCTCGATCTCGAGCGCTCCGGTTACGACGGCGCGAACCTCGCGCACGCGATCCCATTTGGCCGCAAGATTGTCGTCGCGCCATTCGTGCGGAATTTTCGGAAGCCCGGTCAGATGCACGCTGTCGTCATCCTCCGGACGATAAAGCAGCCAGGCTTCTTCGGCCGTGAATGACAGGATCGGCGCGAGCCATTTCAGCAGCGCATCGCATAGCCGATCGATCACCGTCAGCGCCGCCTTACGCTTCACGCTCGACGGCGGTTCGCAATAAAGCGCGTCTTTGCGAATGTCGAAATAGAACGCCGAGAGCTCGGTGTTCATGAATTGCGTGAGCAGGCCGACCACCTTGCGATAATCGTAAGTCTCGTAGGCTTTGCGGATTTCGTGATCGAGTTCGGCGAGCCGGTGCAGCATCAGCCGCTCGAGTTCGAACGGTCCCATATCGTTGAACGCAACGGTGTCGCCCGGCTTGAAGTGCGCCAGTGCGCCAAGCATCCAGCGGAGCGTGTTACGCAGCTTGCGGTACGTTTCCGAAAAGGTCTTGAGGATTTCGGCACCGATCCTCAGATCGTCGGAATAATCGGAGGCCGCCACCCAAAGCCGCAGGATGTCGGCGCCGGATTTCGCCATCACGTCCTGCGGCGCGACGACGTTGCCGAGCGACTTCGACATCTTCTGCCCCTTTTCGTCGAGGACGAAGCCATGCGTCAGCACGACATCGTAGGGCGCCTCGCCGCGCGTGCCGCAACTTTCGAGCAGCGAGGAATGGAACCAGCCGCGATGCTGATCGGAACCTTCGAGATACATTACTCGATCCTGGCCGCCGTCGCGTTTGCGGCGAAGCCCTTTGAAGCCTGGAAACGCGACCGGGTCTTCGATCGTGAAGGCGTGCGTCGAGCCTGAATCGAACCAGACGTCGAGCACGTCCTTGACCTGCTCCCACTTTGGAAGTTCGGCGTCGGTCACGATGCCTTTCAGGAAGCGTTCTTGCGCACCCGCCTCGAACCAGACGTCGGCACCGCTTTCGGCGAACGCCTTTTCGATGCGCGCGGCGAGTTCCTCCGACTTGCCGAAGTCCGGGCCCGGGATGACTTGATCGGTTTCGAGGTTGCGGAAAACGGTGATCGGCACGCCCCAGGCACGCTGACGCGACACGACCCAATCGGGCCGGTTTTCGATCATGCCGGTGATGCGGTTTTCGCCTGCTGGGGGCACCCATTCGGTGCGTTTGATTTCGTCGAGCGCGATGTGGCGAAGAGTTGGGGAATTGCCCCCTCTTTTGCTGGCGCTCGGCGACTCCCCCGCGGGGAGCCGGCCGCCGAGCGCGCGATCCATGCTGATGAACCATTGCGGCGTGTTGCGGAAGATGACCGGCTTCTTCGAGCGCCACGAGTGCGGATACTGATGCTTCAGGCGTCCGCGCGCGATGATGTTGCCGGCGGCGGCAAGCGCTTTGATGACCGCATCATTGGCGTCGCCCTTGTCGCCGTTCTCCTTCAGCACACGCTTGCCTTCAAAGCCCGGCGCGGCTTTCGTCATGACGCCGTCGGCATCGACGGTGAAAGGGACTTCCGTGTCGATGCCGCGGTCACGCAGCGCTTTTTGGTTCTTGGTCCAGATGTTGTAGTCGTCGGCACCATGACCGGGGGCGGTGTGCACGAAGCCGGTGCCCGTGTCGTCGGTAACGTGATCGCCGTCGAGCAACGGAACATTGAAGTCGTAGCCAAGGTCGGCGAGCGGGTGCGCGCAAACCATTTGCGAAAGCGTATCGTGCCAAACTTCACCGAGGTACTCGGCGGCTTCGACCTTTGCGGCCTTCAAGACGTCGGCGGATAATTTTTCGGCGAGTAGATAACAGTCGCCGACCTTCGCCCAGTTACCTTCCGGCGCTGCCGTGACCTTGTATAGACCGTACTGGATCCTGGACGAAAAGCTGATCGCGCGATTTCCGGGGATCGTCCATGGCGTCGTGGTCCAAATGACGACCGATGCGTTCACGAGTGCATCATACCAAAGGTCAAAATTATTGATCGACGTTGGGACCTTGAAATCTCCCAGCTTCTTGATTGGGAACTTCACCCAGATCATGTCCGACTGGTAGTCCTGGTACTCGACCTCGGCTTCGGCCAGCGCGGTCTTCTCGACGACGCTCCACATGACCGGCTTCGAGCCGCGATAGAGTTGCCCCGTGGCTGCAAACTTCATCAGTTCGCGCGCGATGATGCTTTCGGCATTGTAGTCCATCGTCGAATAGGGATGCGCCCAGTCGCCGATGACGCCGAGGCGCTTGAATTCCTCGCGCTGCACGTCGAGCCAGTGGCCTGCGAACTTCCGGCACTCGTCGCGGAACGCGTTGATAGCGACCGGATCGAGGAAGTTCGGCTTCTCCTTGCCCTTGGCGCGGTACTGCTCCTCGATCTTCCATTCGATCGGCAGGCCGTGGCAGTCCCAGCCCGGCACGTAGTTTGAATCGTGCCCGAGCATCTGCTGCGACTTGACGACGAGATCCTTCAGGATCTTGTTCAGCGCGTGCCCAATGTGGATGTTGCCGTTGGCGTAGGGCGGCCCGTCATGCAGCGTGAATTTCACGCGGCCTTTCGACTGGGTTCGCAGCTTCTCGTAGAGCCCGATTTCGTCCCAGCGCTTCAGCAATTTTGGCTCGAGTTCCGGCAATCCAGCGCGCATCGGAAACTCCGTTTGCGGCAGGAAAAGCGTCTTGCTCCAGTCGCGGCCACTGGCGACGGCCGGATGCGCAGCCTCGGCGACGCTCGACTTGGCCGAAGCCTTAGGGTCTTTCGACATCAGGTGATCTTTCGTCCTCAAATCTTGGGGCGTTCTAGCAATTGCCCTGTCGGTTAGCAAAGTCCGGAGAAGACGCCTCCTCGGTCGAGTGCGTCGAAGGCTGGGATGACGCCCCCTTGTCATCCCGGGCGAGCCGCGCTCGCGGTGAGACCCAGGACCCAGGATTCATCCTGGGACGTTGCCTTTAGGTCCCGGCTCTCCGCTTCGCTTTGGCCGGGATGACGACGGTGAATTAGTTCTTCGCCAAAATCGCTCGCGCTTTGGCGATGTCTTTGTCCATTTGCGCAACCAGTTCCTCGACCGAGCCAAACCTGCGGTCGCCGCGTATGAAGTCGATGAACTCGATCTGGATGTCGCGGCCATAAAGATCGCCTGTGAAATCGAACAGGAATATTTCCAGCACCGGCATGCCGTCGTCGAACGTCGGACGCGTGCCGAGGTAGGCGGCGGCGTCGTGAGCGCTGCCGTCGAAGTGGGCGCGAACAGCGTAGATGCCATGCCCGAGCGTCGTGCCCTTCGGCATTGGGATGTTTGCGGTCGGAAAACCGAGATTCGTTCCACGCTTCGCACCGCCGACGACCTTGCCTCGCACGCGCCAGGGCTCGCCAAGCATATAAGCCGCTCCTTTGACGTCGCCTTGTGCAAGATGCAAGCGTATGGCGGAAGATGAAAATGCTTCGCCGCTCTCGGCGACCGGCGGCATCACGGTTACGCCGAAGCCCAGTTCTTCGCCTGCCCGCACCATCAGTTCCGGATTGCCGCCACGCTTGTTGCCGAAATAGAAATCGTAGCCGATGACGACGTGTCCGACTCCGAGCCCCGCTACGAGCACGCGCTCGATGAAGGCTTGCGCGGGAATGGCCGCCAGCTCGGCGTTGAACGGCTCGACGAACGCCACATCGAGCCCGAGTTCCTCGAACAGCACCAGCTTTCGCGTCAACGGCGTCAATCGAAATTGCTGCTCATGGGGCTGGAAAAATTCGCGGGGGTGCGGCTCGAACACCATGGCCGCGGAGGGTACGCGCCTTGCGCGGCTCTGCGCCTTGGCTTCCGCGATCAAGGCGCGATGACCGCGGTGGACGCCGTCAAAATTGCCAATGGCTACGGCTGAGCCGCGAAATTCAAGTGGTACGTGCGTGTGGCCGTGGATGACATTCATGCCGGCGCGGACCTCGTCGGTCTTCAAGAATCGCTTACGCCGATGTTGCGCTTATCTCGGCCGCGGTGGAACCATCAGCACTGCTTCGCCGGTCAGCACGGGCTTGCCCACGACCGTACACATGCAATCAAACCGAGCACGCTTCTTGTCGGGAATGAGTTCGACGATCCGCACGATCGTTTCGACGCGGTCGTCGATCTTGACCGGGCCTTTGAAGAATAGTGTCTGCGAGACGTAGATGGCGCCGGGCCCCGGCAGCTTCATTCCGAAGATCGCCGAGATATATCCGGCGGACAGAATGCCGTGAGCAATTCGCTCTTTGAATATCGTTTTGGCGGCATATTCGGAGTCGAGATGCACCGGGTTGTAGTCACCCGAGAGGGCTGCATAGGCGACGATGTCGGCCTCGCTGACAATGCGCGACATAGAGGCTTCCTGGCCTACCTCTAAGTCCTCGAAATACTTGGTCCTACCGGCAGTTGCAAGCATAGTCGTCCTCAATGCGTCACCCCCAGCCGGAAGTGCCATCCGGCCTATACCTTTAACACTAAACCCTCATAAGAACTGGCTGCAACCGCAGCGACCCGGTTCCGGCTGCGGCCTAGTTGCAGGATGAGCCAGCGCCTAAGCCTTGCGCACCGACTGGTCGACGCGTTATAAGGCGTTATTCCCTTAATTTATCGTTTGCAGTGGCTTTCGCGGCGCGCCCGCGAAGACCGAAAGAGGACCCCCATGAGCGATCGCCGCCCCCTGATGCCGAAAGCCACAGCCGTCTGGCTTGTGGAAAATACGGCGCTGTCCTTCGACCAGATCGCCGAGTTCTGCGGACTGCATCCACTCGAAGTCAAAGGTATCGCCGATGGCGAGGTCGCGCAGGGCATCAAGGGGATGGACCCGGTGTCCAACGGTCAGCTGACGCGCGAGGAGATCGCCCGCGCCGAGAAGGACGGGTCCCAGAAGCTCCAGCTGGCCGAGAGCAAAGTTCAGCTGCCGCCGCTGCCGCAGACCCGCAAGGGTCCGCGCTACACGCCGGTTTCGCGTCGTCATGACCGGCCGAATGCCGTGCTGTGGCTGCTGCGCAATCATCCGGAGCTGAAGGACAGCCAGCTGATGCGGCTCGTTGGAACGACGAAGCCGACGATCGCGCAGATTCGCGACCGCACGCACTGGAACTCGGCACAGCTGACGCCCCAGGATCCGGTGACACTCGGACTTTGCTCGCAGACCGACCTCGACGCCGAGGTTAAGAAAGCGGCGCGGCGCCTGGAACGTGAGCGCAAGGAAAGCGGCAAGGATCACGACAAGGCTGGGACTTTGCTATCCACTGCCGAGACGACGGCGGCGGCTCCGGCGATGGCCGAGATTCTGGCTCCGAAGGCCGCCCAAGAAGCTCCGGAGGAAACGCCCGAGCAGGAACAGGCGCGCGTGCTTGCGAAGCTGAAGGGTATGACCTCCAAGGACAAAGACGAAGACGGCGAGACGAAATAGAATTCTGGTCCGGCACAGGCTCAACCAGCCCTGGGGGCGAAGCGCCGGCGCGAAACGATGCCGGCGCGCGGGGCGACTAACGGCCAATCGGCGAGTATCAAATCGGCGGTTGCTGGGTTAGTTCGCATTCGCTAGCGTCGGAGGCTCAAACGGCGGAGCGCTCGATAGCTGGAGGCAGGCAAGGCGATGGTGTCGAATCCTTACGACGAAAACCTCGCGAAGAACCCGGCCAATTATCAACCTCTGACGCCTCTGTCGTTCCTTTCGCGCACGGCACTCGCCTCACCCGATCACACGGCGATCATTCATGGGAACGCGCGTTATTCCTATGCCGAATTCTACGCCCGCAGCCGGCGGCTCGGTTCGGCATTGAGCCTCGCCGGCATTGGTCCGGGCGATACCGTATCGGTGATGCTCGCCAATTCGCCGCCAATGCTCGAATCACATTTCGGCGTCGCGATGACCGGCGCCGTGCTGCACACGATCAACACGCGTCTCGATCCGGCCGTCATCGCCTTCCAGCTCGATCACGCGGACACCAAGCTGCTGATCACTGATCGCGAATTCTCGGACAATATGAAGGCCGCGCTGGAGCTTGCAAAAGTGAAGCCGGCCGTCATCGATTACAACGACCCGGAATTTCCGCAGACCGGCAAGCCACTATCATCGACAGACTACGAAGCCTTCATCGCCAACGGCGATCCAGGTTTCGATTGGCGATGGCCGGAAGACGAATGGGAAGCGATCTCGCTAAACTATACGTCGGGCACGACGGGCAATCCCAAGGGCGTCGTCTACCATCATCGCGGCGCCGCGCTGATGTGCTACGCGAACACGATCTCAACCGGCATGACGCGCTTTCCCGTCTACCTCTGGACGCTGCCGATGTTTCACTGCAACGGCTGGTGCTTCCCGTGGTCGGTGACGCTCGCCGCCGGTACGCACGTCTGCCTTCGCTGGGTGCGCGCCAAGGCCATGTACGATGCGATCGTCGACCACAAGGTCACGCATCTTTCGGGCGCCCCGTTCGTGATGGCGGCCCTCTTGAACGCCAGCGAAGACGAGAAGCGGCCGATCTCGCACGTCGTGGCGTTCAACCATGCCGCCGCCCCACCGCCGGCAGCCGTCATCGCCGCCATGACGGACGCGGGATTCAGCCTGACGCATCTCTACGGTCTGACCGAAACGTACGGTCCCGCGACGATCAACGAATGGGACGCGGCATGGGACGATCTTCCCGCCGCCGAGCGCAGCGCCAAAAGAATTCGACAGGGTATTCGCTACGTGGCGCTCGAGGGCCTGACCGTAATGGAGCCCGAGTCGATGACCGAGGTTCCGGCTGACGCCGAGACACTGGGCGAGGTCATGTTCCGTGGCAACATCGTAATGAAGGGCTATCTCAAGAATCCGACGGCGACCGAGGAAGCCTTCGCCGGCGGCTGGTTTCATTCCGGCGACCTCGGCGTCATGCATCCCGATGGCTACATCCAGATCAAGGATCGCTCAAAGGACATCATCATTTCCGGCGGCGAGAACATCTCGTCGATCGAGGTCGAAGAGGTGCTCTATAAGCATCCTTCGGTCGGGTTCTGCGCCGTCGTCGCGAAACCCGACGAGAAGTGGGGCGAGACCCCCTGCGCATTCATCGAGTTGAAGCCCGGCACGAGCGCGACGGCGGAAGACATCATCGCATGGTGCCGCTCGGGGCTGGCGCGTTTCAAGGTTCCGCGGCATGTCGTTTTTGCCGATGTACCGAGAACATCGACGGGAAAAATTCAGAAGTTCAAGCTGCGTGAAATGGCGAAAGAAGTGTGACCGGCGCAGGTTCGCAAGCGGCCACGAGACAAGCCGACGCCGGCCAATCACGATCCGACCGGCGGCGTTCTTACTTCACCCAGACGCGCTTCTGGCACAACAGCCACTGGGCAATAACGCTGCGGTCGTGGAACTGGATCGCCCCGCAATTCTGGCAGACGATCATCAGAACGTGGACCGGCGCGGTGGATGACGGATCTGTCCGCTGGCAAGTCAGCGTGTGCACGTCAACGTCGCATTGGGAGCGAAACCGTCCGCAGACGGGACAGCCTGTGATGTGTTTGCCGAATAAAAACTTGTCGACTTCGGCCTTCGATATTTCTTGGGTAGCGATTTCTGTCATCGCACTCACCGTGGGATAACGTCTTTGTAATTAAGCTAAGCTGCGACTCATTGGATGACAAGACAAACGATGCCTTCCGCAAAAAGAATTGAACCTGCCAACGACAGCGTAAGTCCGCCCGCGATCGCCGAGGCGGCGATTGAATTAATTTGCTGCGATGCGAAGTGCGCGAGGTGAAGGCGCTTGGAGCGCGCCGTTACCAGCCGTCTATGCTTGGCCCAACTGGCGTTTGATGCCCTGCAGGATATTGGCCAGTTGCGTCGAATGATAAGGCTTGGAGATGAATTCGACGTTCGCGGGCATTTCATCCCGGCGTGGCTTTTGCTGACCCGAGCTGATCACAACGATCGTCGGCGGCCAGCGACGCCGGACGTAATGGGACAATGCTAATCCATCCATCTTTCCCGGCATCTCGATGTCGGTAAAAACGACCCTGATGTCGGATCTGCTCTCCAACACGCTAATGGCTTTCGTGGCCGACCCTACCTCGACGCTTTTAAACCCCGCTTCTTCCAAACTATCGACGATGTCCATTCGAACGATCAAATCGTCTTCAACCACCAGTACCGGGATGGATCTACGCAATGTCGGGGCTCCTCGTCCGATAGAAGAACAGCCGAAGGTCGCGATCGTTGCGTAAAATCTGTGCTTGTTCTATGAAACACAAAGTGAACTCCCCACAACGCCCGAGTTAAGTATCACAGCACGCATGGTTTCAGCGTTCGACGATTCCGAAATCCGTTCGCCTGCTCGATTATTTGCTCTAGGACGCGCCGCGCTCCTAGACACAGACCCCGAATGCTATTTCGATCGCATCACGCGACTTGCGGCTCGTCTGCTCTGCAGCAAGACGACGCTGCTGAGTTTGGTCGACGCCGATCGCCAATTCTTCAAAAGCCAGTGCGGTCTCGGCGAACCCTACGCGACCAGCCGCGAAACGCCCTTATCTCATTCGTTCTGCAAGCATGTCGTTTCTTCCAAGCAGCCACTTATCGTAAGCGATGCCCGCAAGATACCGATGCTCGCGGATAACGGTGCGGTCTCCGATTTGAGCGTGATTTCATATCTCGGAATTCCAGTGCGAGGCACGGGTGACGAAGTCATCGGCTCGCTCTGCGCCACCAACCTGGAGCCGAGGGAATGGTCGGAGAGCGACGTCGCGTTGATGATCGATCTCGCCCGCATCGTCGAGGACGAGATCGCATTGCGAGAGCAGGCGCGTAAGGCGACGACGCTGGCCCAAGAAAATGCGGTCCTGGCTCGCGAATATCATCATCGGGTCAAGAATGCCCTGGCCGTATCGGCGGCGCTGGTCAATCTCTCCGGCAGGGACGCGACATCGATCGACGATGTCATCTCCAAAGCAAGCAACCGCTTGTCGGCTCTTGCCAGCGCACACGACGCGCTGATCGCGACGAGTGATGACGTCGACTTGGAAGGCCTCGCTGCGCGACTACTGCAGCCCTACTGCCAACCCGGCTCGACTGCCGACGTCTCGGGTCCGCCGATAAGTTTGCGCCACCAACAGGTCACGCCGGTCTGCCTCTTCCTGCATGAGCTGGCGACCAACTCCGCGAAGTACGGCGCCTTCCGAAACGACGGGCGCGTCTCCATCAGATGGGACTATGCCGGTAATCAGCAAATTCTATTGAATTGGCACGAGCCGCTGGCCGTCGTCACACAGTCGGCACCCGCCGGTTTCGGCAGCAGACTGCTGGAATTAGCTGCACGTCAACTCGGCGGCCAAACTTCGACGGCGTGGGCGACCGATGGATTAACCGTCACACTAGGGTTTTCTTTGGTGGATTGAATGTCTTCAAATGCAATATTTGAATATACCACGGCATAGCCGCTAAAAGACGAGCGCCCCCTGAAGCTTCTGCAGCTTCGCGGCAGTCAGTCAATTCATCTGAAGGAATTGCCCATGGTTCCCACCCGGCTCATCGCTGCTGCAGCCTTCGTCGCTGCTGCCTTCGTCGTGCCTGTCTCGAGCGCCTACGCCGAGGCCGACGCGGAAAGCCTCATCAATGCCTTGAACTCCGTCTTCGGCAAGCACGAGGGCGTGCGCGCCGCCCACACCAACGGCATTTGCGTCAAAGGTTCTTTCACGCCGACGCCAGAAGCGGCGAGCCTGTCCAAAGCTCCGCACTTTTCACGCCCCGGTCCGTTTCCCGTCATCGGCCGCTTCTCCATGGGTGGCGGTGACCCGGCCGCGCCCAACACGCAGAAAGATAACGTGCGCGGCTTGGCGCTGCATTTCAACTTCGACAAGGACAACACAACGGATCTCGTCATGATTTCAGCGCCGATTTTCGTCGCCAAAGATCCAGACCAGTTTCTCGCCCTGCTGACGGCTGTCGCGACGAAAGACAAGGACAAGATCGGCGCATTCTTCAAAGCCAATCCGGAATCGACGGGGCAGGCGAATTTCCTCAATGCGCGCCCGGTTCCTGCGAGCTACACAAGCGTGAACTATTGGGGCGTTCATGCCTTCACGTTCACGAACGCCAAGGGCGAAAAGCACGTCGTGAAATACAAGGCGCTTCCTGTCGGCGGCGAAACCGGGCTTTCGGATGACGAGGCCAAAGCCAAAGCGCCGGATTTTTACAGCCCCGAACTCAAGGACCGGCTGGCCAAAGGTCCGGCGGAATTCACGCTGACGGCGATCCTCGGCGAACCCGGCGATCCGACCGACAATCCGACGACACTTTGGCCCGAAGACCAGCGCAAATCGGTCAAGCTCGGCACGATCTCGATTTCGGCTCTAGAAGACAACGCGACCTGTGACGCCGGCGTGTTCGATCCGACCAACGTCGTCGATGGCATCGAAGGCCCGGAGAACGACAAGATCTTCCCGATGCGCTCGCAGGCTTACGCCGTGTCGTTTTCGCGGCGCGCCAAGTAACCGGGACTTGTCATTCCGCGCGAGCTTTCTCGCGAGACCCGGGACCCAGTTTCACCGCTGGGTCCCGGGTCTCTTGCTGAGCCTCAAACCGTTGCTTTCTGATTTTTGACGTCTGCGAGATAGACATCCAGCTTGTCCAGCTGGCCGGTCCAACCCTGCGTCAAGCTGGGGTGAGCCGCATCGAACGTCGCGCGCTCGTCATCGCTCTCATTGATCGCGATCGATGTGACCGTCAATTTGGTGCGGCCTTCGCCGACGTCTTCGAAAAGAAGCGTCGTCAGCATTTCGAGTGGCCAATCGAGGCTCATCGGATGGCGCGTCAGGCCCCCCTTTTCATTGGAGAAGGAATTGACGTAGACGATACGCTCTGGCGCCGCGATCTCGCGATAGACGAACCGGGCCCACATCGTGTTGCCGTCCGCCGCCCGGAGCTCGAAATGGTACATGCCGCCCGGACGCAGATCCATGCTCTGGGCAACCACCTTGAAGCCTTTCGGGCCCCACCACTGCTTCAACCGCTCGGGCTCGGTGAACGCCTTGAAGACGAGTTCGCGCGGCGCATCGAATACGCGCGAAATGACGAAGGGCTCGATCGCCGGCTTTCGTTCGGTGGCTGACATAGTTTCCTCCTGGTCTCGACGGGGCCGGTCCATGCGGTCATGCGTTGGTGAGGTAATCGTCGAGCCGGCTCAGCGTCTGATGGCCACCTTCGATGGCTCCGAACTTCGCCATCATCTCGCGCTGTTCCTTCGTTGAGCAGACGAGCCGCAGGGTCACGCGGGTTTTTCGTGCTTCGTCCGCGAACGTGATGACCGCCTTAAAACTGTGCATGCGATCGGCGCCGTCGCCGCCGTCATGATCGTAGGCTAGAAGTTCCGCCTCTTTGACTTCGGTATATCGGACCCGGTTTTCATAGTTGGTGCCATCCGGCCCGTGCATCGTAAAGAGCCACTGACCACCGACGCGCACGTCCATCTCGTAGGTCGTCGTCGTGAAGCCGTTCGGCCCCCACCATTGGCTGATGTGATGCGGATCCTTGAACGCCGCGAAGACAAGTTCGCGCGGCGCATCGATCAGGCGCGTGAATGCGAATTCCAGTTCCGGAGAAGTGTCGGCGATCGTGCTTTTGGCAACCATGCGAATGTCCTTTTCAATATCAGCGGTCGGCGAGGGCAGGTGAACGTGTCGGCGCACCTCAGAGTGATTTCGCAACGCTTGAAAGATATGCTTCGAGAAGGTCGAAGCACTGGCTCCAACCGCCGGCATGGCCATCGCGCGACGCTTTCGACGCGAAGCCTTCCTGCAGGAACGTCATTTTGGTCTTCGGGTAGGTTTCATTGCCGTGATCTTGGAACGTCACGGTCACGGTTGTCTCGGGACCGGCATCGCCGTGCTCATCGAGCCAGGCGTGAGTCATGACGATCCGCGTGCCGTCAACGATCTCCAGATACATGCCCTGCACGCGGTGATCCTCACCGTCAGGAGAGCGCATATGGGCGTACCAGCTTCCGCCCTCGCGAAAATCCATTCGCGCCTCGGGTATCGTGAAACCCTTCGGCGCCGACCACATTTGCAAATGCGCCGGCGTGCTCCACATTTCGAAGACGCGGGCGCGGGGCGCGTCGAAAATACGGACGATTTCGAGCTGCGTCGCTGCGCCACCGGCTTGCGCTTTACTTGCCTTTCTTTGGGCCACGCTTTTTTTCCTTCGCCTGCAACTCACGTAGGTACTCTTCGAGCCGATCGAAGCTCTGCTCCCAGAATTTGCGGTATTGCTCGACCCAATCGTCGACGTCTTTGAGCGGCGCCGGCGCCAGGCGGCATGGCCGCCACTGCGCCTCACGGCCACGCGCGACAAGACCGGCCCGTTCCAAAACTTTGAGATGCTTCGAGACGGCCGGCAGGCTCATGTCGAATGGCTCGGCGAGCTCGGTGACAGACGTTTCGCCAAGCGCCAGTCGCGCCAGGATGGCGCGGCGCGTCGGATCCGCGAGGGCGGCGAATGTTTCGCTGAGACGATCGGCTGGCATCTGAATTAAGCCCGTTGGTTAAATAACCTTTTGGTTAAATACAGGCGGCGGGGTGGCGAGTCAAGCCCGACTCGCGAGGCGATTGCCGATGAAAACGAATGAACGTGAAACGGGAATGGCCGGCCCGGGCAACTCGAGCTGCAAACATAAAAGCCCCGCTCTGCGGCAATCACGATGCGCGCGGGCAGGGCTCTCGATCTGAACTTCGTCTATGAAAATCTAGTGGCGCGTCTCTCGCCTCAATCGCTCGATCTCGTCTTTCAGCTTCAGCTTCTCTTGTTTCAACCGCCGGATCTCTATGTCGTCAATTCCGGGTTGGGCCGCTGCTTTACCGATCCGTTCTTCCAGCGCCCGGTGCTTTTCTGCGAGTTCTGCAAGATGAGCCGTAATTGCCATCAGTTGCCTCCTAAAGAGATTGCAGACATTGAAATCGTGCCACACGTTTAAGGCATTGTCCAACACGCCGAACGGCATTTTGGCCGGGTTTCAGCTACATTGCACCGCAGGCCCAAATTGCTCGCATTAGAACTTTTTCAAGGAATAGCATACGATTAGAGAGGTTATCGCCGATGGCGCTTTTGCCTGTTGCCAGATTAAGGGCAATCTTTCAAAACGCTGCAATCGATCGGTCACTGGGCCGGGCAGTGGGGTAGGCATTGCGATGGAACGGCGCGACGAGCGCGAGTTCAGAGACGAATTGGTGAGCTTGCGGGCGCAGCATCGCCAGCTCGATTGCGAGATCGTGGCTCTTGAAGCCGACCCTTCGGCTGACCAACTTCTCGTCAAGCGGCTTAAAAAGAAAAAACTCGCCCTGAAAGATCGCATCACGCAGATCGAGGACAAGCTGCTTCCCGATATCATTGCCTGATCGGCATTGCGGCACTGGCTCGCAAGACCGTTTCCGGACCTTGCGCGTTAGTAGCCTATGACCTCGCTGGCACCCACCGTCGATACCTGGCTCTACCCGGCCGAAGCCGGACTCTATTGCGAGCCAGGCGATTTCTACATCGATCCGCATCGCTCGGTTGACCGCGCCGTGATCACGCATGGCCACGGCGATCACGCGCGATCGGGCCACCGCGCCGTGCTTGCGACGCGCGAGACAATCGAAATCATGAAAGTGCGTTATGGCGCCGACTGCGCCGGCACATTCGAACAGCGGCCGCTCGGGGAAACTCTGTCGATCAACGGCGTCGGCGTGCGTCTCGTGCCGGCCGGGCACATTCTGGGCTCGGCCCAGGTCGTGATCGAGTGGGCGGGCCGCCGGGCCGTCGTCTCCGGCGATTACAAGCGCGCCAGCGACCCGACCTGCGCGCCGTTCGAGCTTGTGAGGTGCGATGTGTTCGTTACCGAGGCGACTTTTGCGCTTCCTGTCTTTCGGCACGAGAAAGCCCACCACGAGGTTGAGAAACTTCTGGCCTCGATGGCCGCCGAACCGGACCGTACGCATCTGATCGGCGCCTATGGTCTCGGCAAGTGCCAGCGGATGATCCGCGTCATCCGCGACGCCGGTTACGACAAGCCGATCTATCTGCACGGCGCCGTCATGGCGTTGACTGAACTTTACCAGAAGCTCGGCATCGATCTCGGCGACGTGCGCCCGGTTGCCGGCACCGACCAGAAATCGATGCTCGGCGGCATCGTGATGTGTCCACCTTCGGCGCTTGGCGATCGCTGGTCGCGCCGCTTCGGCGATCCGGTCAACGCGTTCGCCAGCGGCTGGATGCGCATTCGCGGCCGGGCCCGCCAGGGCGGCATCGAACTGCCGCTTGTGGTATCCGATCACGTCGATTGGCCGGAGCTGATCCAAACCATTTCCGAAACCGGCGCCGAAGAAATCTGGGTGACGCACGGGCGCGAGGACGCGCTTGTCCACTATCTCGCGACGCTCGGACGCAAGGCGCGGGCGCTGGCGCTCGTCGGCCGCGACGAGGGGAGCGAATAGCGATGCGTGCCTTCGCCCGTCTCCTAGACTGTCTCGTTTACACGCAAAGCCGCAATCGCAAGGTGGCGCTACTCGGCCGCTATTTCAGAGCGACACCGGACCCGGATCGCGGATGGGCGCTGGCGGCGTTGACCGACGGCGTTCCGGTGCGGCTGCCTCTTCGGCGCATGCTGATGGACCTCGTCAGCCGCTTCATCGATCCGGTTCTTTATCGCCTGTCGCGTGATTACGTCGGTGACACGGCCGAGACCGTGGCGCTGCTCTGGCCTGATGACTCGTCCGTCTCTTCCCTCGTCTCGACGCGGAGCGATGAAGACGTCGGCGATAAGTCCGAAACGCTGAGCCTGGACCTTACCCCCCCTGCCCTCCCGCCGTCGCAAATAAGCAATGGAGAGTGCCAGCCGACCGCGCTTACCCTCGGCCGGGTCATCAACGCAATGTCGGACGGCACCACCGCTGAGCGCACGGAACGCTTGGGCCGGCTTCTCGATCAGCTCGATGCCTCTGGCCGCTGGGCACTTTTGAAACTTCTTGGCGGAGCGCCGCGCGTCGGCGTTTCGGCGCGTCTCGCTCGTACTGCGTTGGCCGAGTGCTACGGCCGAGACGTCTCCGAAATCGAAGAGATCTGGCACGCGCTTGAGCCACCCTACCTCGAGCTTTTCGCGTGGCTCGACGGCAAGTCCGACCGTCCCGACCCAGGCTCCAAACCCGTTTTCCGACCGGTGATGCTGGCGCATCCTATCGAGGAAGATGACTGGCCGCGGCTTTTGCCTGAAGACTTCATGGCGGAATGGAAATGGGATGGCATCCGCGTCCAGGTTGCCGCGCGCGGTAGTGACGTGCGCATGTTCTCGCGCCAGGGCGACGATATCTCGGCGGCTTTTCCGGAAATCCGCGCGGCGTTTATCGGCGCGGATTGCGTTACCGACGGCGAGCTGCTGGTTATGCGCAATGGCGAGATCGCGCCGTTCAACGACTTGCAGCAGCGCCTCAACCGCAAGACGGTGACGGCGAAAATGATGTCGGCATATCCGCCGCATGTTCGCCTCTACGATCTTCTTTTCGACGACCACGAGGACTTGCGCGCGCTTCCCTTCAGCGAGCGCCGCGCCCGGCTCGAGGCGTGGCACGCCGAACATCATCCTCCGTTGACCGACGTGTCGCCGCTCGTTTCGTTTGCGACGTTCGGCGAACTGGGCACGCTCTGGTCTTCGGCCCGCGCCGAGGGCATTGAAGGTTTGATGCTGAAGCGACGCGACAGCACCTATCAGGCTGGCCGAATCAAAGGCGAATGGTTCAAATGGAAACGTGCGGCGCTGACGCTCGACTGCGTGCTGATGTACGCTCAGCGCGGCTCGGGCAAACGCTCGTCCTACTACTCCGATTACACATTCGGCGTCTGGCGTGCCGGCGATGGCGGCGAGCCGGAGCTTGTGCCGGTCGGCAAGGCCTATTCCGGCTTCACGGACGAAGAGCTACTGCTGCTCGATCGCTGGATCAGGAACCACACGACCGAAACATTCGGTCCGGTTCGCGCCGTCGAGCCAGGCCTCGTCTTCGAAGTCGCCTTCGACGCCGTGCAGACCTCGACGCGGCACAAGTCAGGCGTCGCGATGCGGTTCCCACGTATCCACCGCATCCGTTGGGACAAGCCCGCCGCGGAAGCCGAAACGCTCGAGACGGTCAAGCGATTAATTGGGGGCGCCGACATCGGCGCAAGCGTCAGCATCAGATGACGAACCTCGGCTAATGGCGAATAGAGCCGCTATGAAGATTGCCAAGTCGGCCCAAAGAATAATCCGCCCGGGGCATTCCGAACACCAAATCTCTCGCCGCTGGCGGCATGGCTCTGATCACACTGAAGAACAGGTCAGCAGTCCACCATCCGACGTAAGGGAGCAGTCTGATCCCCATGACGATTTGATGCACCGAAAGCAGCAGACCGAGTGCGGCGGCGCCTGCCGCGACCTTCCACGCAGCCCCGGTCATCTCGACCCGAATAGGCGCGCTATCGAAATTCGTTGCGAGGAGCATCAGGAACGCGAGGAGAAAAAGAATTATGATGGGAAAGCCACCAAAGAGGAGCCCCATGCCGAAATTCGCGCCCCAGAAATTCCCGAAACCGACAAGGAAGCTGACCGATGCGATCGACCAGAGAACGATTGCGATGAACCACGGGACGCCGAGATCGGCGGCGCGCATCCGCTTCCAAGCGATTACTGTCAGTCCGACCAAGATAACGGCAATTCCTAGCGGTTTTATGGTCATGCCGACAACCGCGGCTAAGGCACCGCAGGCACCCGTCCCGGGGTGGCACGTCAACGTGACCAAAGCATAGACGAAGAAGGGAAATAGCAGAATGAAGGCAACAAGCCCGCCCAACCAATGAGCCAAACGCCGTCGATATTTCTCGTGACCCATCGCATAACTCTCCGACTGATCGATGAATTCGTACGTAGCCAGAGTAAATCCATCGTCAACTGATAATGCTTAAGGCGAACAAGCCGCCCTTGCGCTTCGCCTCTCAACCATCTAAATCCCGCGTTTCTCACGGGAAAGCGCCCGATTCACATGGCCACCGCCAAACCCCTCGTCGGTATCATCATGGGCAGCCAGTCGGATTGGCCGACGATGAAGCACGCGGCCGATATCTTGACCGAGCTCGGCGTCGCCTACGAAACCAAGATCGTCTCCGCGCACCGAACGCCCGAGCGGCTTTATACCTATGCCAAGGGCGCCAAGGGCTCGGGGTTGAAAGTCATCATCGCAGGCGCCGGCGGCGCGGCGCATCTTCCCGGCATGACTGCTTCGATGACGACGCTGCCCGTGCTCGGCGTGCCGGTCGAAAGCAAAGCCCTCAAAGGTCAGGATAGCCTCTATTCGATCGTACAGATGCCGGCCGGCGTACCTGTCGGCACGCTCGCGATCGGTGAAGCCGGAGCCAAGAACGCCGGGCTGCTTGCGGCCGAAATCCTGGCGCTATCCGACAACGCCCTTTCCGACCGGCTCGAGGATTGGCGACGGCGACATTCGTCGGAAGTCGCAGAAACGCCAGTTCAAGGATGACCGAAAAGGCGATGACGGCGCTTCCTCCCGGCTCGACCATCGGTATTCTGGGTGGCGGACAGCTCGGCCGCATGCTTGCGATGGCAGCAGCGCGACTCGGCCTCAAATCACACATCTATGCGCCGGACGCGAATAGCCCGGCCTTCGATGTCGCCGCGGCGCATACGATTGGCGCCTACGAAGACGAAGTGCGGCTCGCGGCGTTTGCGGAAGCAATCGGGGTGGCGACTTACGAATTCGAAAACATTCCGGTCCCAACTGTTGAATTCTTGTCGAAGCGGGTTCCGGTTCGGCCCGGCGCCAAAGCGCTCGCATGCGCGCAGGATCGGATCAACGAAAAGATGCTGGCGCGCCAGCTCGGCGCCATGACCGCCGAGTTCGCGCCGATCGATAGTCTCGAAGCACTTATCAAAGCTCTCGACGGCGGTTTCGCAGTTCCCGCAGTGTTGAAAACGCGGCGCTTCGGCTACGACGGCAAAGGTCAGGCAAAAATTCTGAAGCGCAGCGACGCTGAGGCCGCGTGGGCGGCGATGCGCGATCGACCCTCGATCCTCGAAAGCTTCGTCAATTTCCGCGCTGAAGTTTCAATCGTCGCGGCGCGTGCGAGCGATGGTACTTTCAAAGCTTTCGACGTGACCAAAAACGAGCATCGCGATCATATTCTGCACCGCTCCGTCGCGCCGGCCCGGTTGGCGGCCGACGTGGCGGCTGAAGCCATCGCGGCTGCGCAAAAAATCGCCGAGAGCCTCGATTACATCGGTGTCTTCGCCATCGAATTTTTCGTCGTCCCCGAAAATGGCCGCGATCGCCTCTACGTCAACGAGATGGCCCCGCGCGTTCACAACTCCGGCCACTGGACCATGGACGGGGCGCTGACGTCGCAATTCGAGCAGCACATTCGCGCTGTCGCCGGCTGGCCGCTGGGATCGACGCAGCTCAAGGCGCCAGGGGCAGAAATGATAAATCTGATCGGCGACGATATTCTGGCTTGGCAGAAAATCGCGGCGGAGCCCGGGGCGTTTCTGCATCACTATGGCAAGAAGGTCGCCCGGCCCGGCCGCAAAATGGGCCACGTCAACCGGCTTCTGACGAAAACACCGCGCTGAGCCGGCGCGTCTCGGCTTTCTGGGCTTGTGATCGTCCACGGCATCGGGCCGACCGCTACCGCATTAACATCTTCCCCCGATTGCCAATCTTCACTGTGTTTGCTACAAGCGGAGCAAGATATGAACGCGGGCTCCGAAGGCATGGCCATCGGAGCTGGTGTTTTTGTGCATTCAAATCACCGGATTTTTTGAGAGGATACAACCGCTTGCAGGTTCTCGTTCGCGACAATAACGTTGATCAGGCACTCAAAGCGCTCAAGAAAAAGCTACAGCGCGAGGGCGTATTCCGCGAGATGAAGCTACGCGGACATTTCGAGAAACCATCTGAAAAGAGAGCGCGCGAAAAGGCCGAGGCCATCCGCCGCGCCCGCAAGCTGGCTCGCAAGAAATTGCAGCGTGAAGGCCTGCTGCCAAGCAAGCCGGTCGTTGCGCGTGGTGGTCCCGGCGGCAGAGGTGGCCCTGGTGGCGGTCGCGGTCCGGGCGGTGGCGCAGGTGGTGCCGCAGGCGGCAGCACGGGTGGCGGCGGCTTCGGTGGCGGATTCCGTAGCGGCGGCGGCAGCGGCTTCTGAGGCGTTCGCGCTAAGCTCTACTCATGAGATTTTTAAAAGGCCTGCGAAACGTCGCGGGCCTTTTGTTTTGCGATCTCACGTAGCGTCATGTTGCGGTGAAGAGAGACGCTTGCGCCTTCGGCGACCCTTGCGCTGGATTCCCGGCCTTCGACGCGCCACTGGCCCGCTCGGCCGAGGATGACGACGGGAGTTTCAACGTGCGGCTCGAAGCCTGTCGATCCAGCGATTGATAATTTCGAACGACCCGAAGTCATTGTGATCGGCGTGCCCAGCGCCGGGTAGCGTCTTGATCTCCTTCGGCTCATTGGCAGCCTCATACAGCTCTCGTCCCATCTCGACAGGCACGATGTTGTCGGCTTCGCCATGAAGGATGAAGAGTGGCGCGTGAACGTCACGGATGCGTTGGATCGACTCGTAGCGATCCTGCAGCAATAGGCGGACGGGCAACCACGGATAGAGCTGCGCGGCTCGCTCGACGATCGACGTGAACGGGCTATCGAGGATGACACCAGCCACCTTCTTTTCTGCAGCAACCTCGATCGCAACGCCGGTGCCGAGCGATTCTCCGTACAGGATGATGTCATCGGGGCTGACGCCGTCCGCAACCAGCGCCTCATATGCGAGCTTGGCGTCGGCGATGTTTTTGGCCTCCGACGGCGACCCCGTCGAGCCGCTGTAGCCGCGATACGACATCATGAATATACCGCGCCCGCGGTCGAGGTATCTGGCGATACGCCCTGCACGCAATTCAAGCGCTCCGCCGTTGCCGTGAAAGTAAAGCAGCGTCGGCTGGCCGACCGCCGCCTTACCGTACCAGGCGACGATCTTTTCGCCGTCGGGCGTCGCGATGATGCGCTCGACGACGTTCGCAAGCCCGGCGGCGCGCGGTGTGGTGCGCGTCGGATCGGGGAAATAGATGAAGCGCCGCTGCGCGAAATACATGACGGCGACAGCGATCGCATAGAAGACGACAGCAAGGATGATGAGCGTCTTGAGCAACTGATCTAGCCCGTGAGGTGCTGCTGGAGCCGACGATGCCGCCGATTATCGCTCGCCCAAAAGATCAGGCTGCCTGCTTGCCCAATAGCCGATGCCGAACGAGGTAACCGATGCGGTTGCCTTCCCGCTCGCGAATTTTTTCCAGCGCCGCCAAAATTTCAAGCCCGTGCATCGGCAGGCCGGTCTCGGCAACGGAGTCCTGATTGAGCTGCTGCAGCTCGTGATAGATCGGTTCGGCCGTCTTGTGCAGCATCGCGACCACGGCGACCGTTTTCCTCGGCATGTTTCTCGGCACGCGCGGGAACGCGGAGGACAGCATGTCCTTGGCGCTATCGGAAAAATAAGACGCGAACCTGCCGAGAACTGACACCAGCCTGATCGCGGTGGTTTCCTCGAAGTGGTAGTTGTAACGATCCATCCAATCGAAGATTTTGTCCATCGTGAAGTCTTGCAGCCGGATGTTCGCCGTTTCGCGGTAGTCCTGCCATTCCGCGACGAGGTCGAAGCCCGGCTCCATGTCGATGTCGGCCGGTGCAAACGTCAATTCGGTCGCAACACCGACCCGATCGATGAAATCACGGTTTTTCATCAGGATCCGCGTCGGATAGGCCGGGAGTATATATTTGCCGTCGCTCGCCTGCTGATACGCCAGCCTGACAAGCTTCGAACAAAAGAGATTGCGGCTGCCATCGTCGGCGCACATCGAGAAATCGTAGAGGATGCGCTTGCCGCCCTTACTGCGCGACGCGGCGACGTAATCGAAAATGCACTTTGCCGCCCGCGCCGCAAGTTCGCGATCACGATTGCGATAGAGCACGGCGCGCACGATGCCATGTTCGAGCGCCTTGGCGAGCGGATTGATGATGGCGCCGTCTTCGATCAGACTTTCGACCATCGAATGCTCACCGGCATCGTCGATATGGATTATGCCGATGTGACTGAACTGGCTGTCGACATCGCCGATGCGGGCGATGGCGGCGCTGTTGTGGGCTTGGCCACGCACCAGGACAACATCACCCGATTGAAACGCCAACGCGGCGCTGTTCCTGTAATAGGCGTAGTTGATCAGAGTATTGTGATCACGTCCCGTGAAGCCCCTCAGCGGGTAGCTGCCCTCTGCAAGCGGATGGCCGCTCGCTATTTCCCCCAGCATATCGGAGACGTAGCGCAGGACGCGGAAAACATCGCGGAAGCTCTGCGCCACCTCGGGCGTCATCAGACCCAGCATCTCGTAATGGGCAAGCTGACCCCGTAACGCGACCCGAAGATCGAAGAGACGGTACATCAGGGCTGGCGCAGCTTTGGCGACTGCCGCGACGTCGTAGTCGGCGAACCGTGCCTTGGCGGCGCGTTCGTAGATGGCGCTGAGATTGCGGACCAGCAGCGCCGTGCTCGTTACCGGCGTTGCAGCCAGAATCTCGATGCGTTCCAGATCATTTTCAAAAGACGCGGACGCGACAGGAGCCAGCACGGAAGATCCTCGACACGATGTCTCGCGGTTATAACAGACCGTGCCCCGGATCGCGCGCCAGACCAACGATGGCTGGCCGACTGTTGCATCCGAGCCCCAAAAGGGGTGTCGGGACGGCTAATTCGCCAATGCCTTAACGATCTCTTCCGTCATTTTCTTGGCATCGCCGAGCACCATGACGGTGTTGTCCCGGTAGAAAACCGGGTTGTCGATTCCGGCGTAGCCCGATGCCAGCGAGCGTTTATTGAAAAACACCGTTCCGGCCTTCCAGACCTGCAGCACCGGCATGCCATAGATCGGCGAGGTTTTGTCGTCCTCGGCGGCGGGATTGACGACGTCATTGGCGCCGATGACATAGACGGCATCGGCCTGGGCGAATTCGCTGTTGATGTCGTCGAGTTCGAAGACTTCATCGTAAGGGACGTTGGCTTCCGCCAAAAGCACGTTCATGTGGCCGGGCATGCGGCCGGCAACCGGATGGATGGCGTACTTCACTTCGACGCCGGCCTTCTTCAGCGCGTCGGCCATTTCGCGAAGCGCGTGCTGGGCCTGTGCGACGGCCATGCCGTAACCCGGCACGATGATGACCTTGGCGGCGTTCTTCAGCACGTAAGCCGCATCTTCCGCAGAGCCGAGCTTGACCGGCTTCTGCTCGCCGCCACCGGCAGCGGCTGCCGCTGCTTCGCCGCCGAAGCCACCTGCGATGACCGACAGGAACTGGCGGTTCATACCCTTGCACATGATGTAGGAGAGAATGGCGCCAGACGAGCCGACGAGCGCGCCGGTGATGATGAGCGCGATGTTGCCGAGCGTGAAGCCGATACCGGCGGCCGCCCATCCCGAATACGAGTTCAGCATCGAAATGACGACCGGCATATCGGCGCCGCCGATCGGAATGATGATCAGCGCGCCGATCACCAGCGAGCAGAGCGTAATCAACCAGAACAGCCACGCCGAGCCGCCGGACTGGATGAAGCTATAGATCAGGAAGATCAGGAATAATCCCAACGCCGCATTGATGACGTGGCGCATCGGCAGCAGGATCGGCTTGCCGGACATCCGGCCCGAGAGCTTCGCGAACGCGATGACGGAGCCGGTAAACGTGATGGCGCCGATGGCGACGCCAAGCGCCATTTCAAACAGGCTACCGCCCTTGATCCCGAGTGACGGTTCAGTCGGATTGGCGAGAATGCCGAAGGCGGATGGCGCGTAAAGTGCGCTTGCGGCGACAAATACAGCTGCGAGGCCGACGAGCGAGTGAAACGCGGCGATCAGTTCCGGCATCATCGTCATCGGAATTTCGCGCGCCGTCTTGGCGCCGATGAACCCACCGATAGAGAGGCCCGCTAGGATCAATATCCACGACATCGCCGTCGGCTGCGCCAACCCGAGTGTCGTCAGGATGGCGATCGTCATGCCGACCATGCCGAAGATATTGCCGCGACGCGAGGTGGCCGGGCTCGACAAGCCTCTAAGCGCCAGGATGAAAAGCACGCCCGCGGCGAGATACAGCAGTGCGGCGACATTTGCGGACATTGGATCGTTCCCGGGCCTTGGTTCTGCTTCGAAGTCTCAAATCGGGGTCGGCACGCGGCGGCGCGTCAGCCGGATTTCTTCGGCGGCGCGTCCTTCTTTTTGTACATAGAGAGCATGCGGTTGGTGACGAGGAAGCCGCCGAAGATGTTGACCGATGCCATCGTCAGCGCCAGGAAGCCGAAGACCTTTGCAACGCCGCTGTCGGATGATGTCAGGGCCACTCCGACCGCCAGCAGCGCACCGACGACGATGACCGAGGAGATGGCGTTCGTGACGCTCATCAGCGGCGTGTGTAGCGCGGGCGTAACCGACCAGACGACGAAATAACCGACGAACACCGCGATCACGAACACCATGAACTCGTAGACGAAGGGGCTGATCGTTTCGCCATCCGCGGCAAAAGCCGTCGACGCGGTGAACAGCAAGATCGCGAGCGCTGCCGAGAGCGGCTGAACGAAGCGCATGACGATGCTCCTTATGGGCTCTTGGTTGCGAGATTTGGATGGACGATGCGGCCGTCCTTGGCGATCAGCGTGCCCTTGATCAGATCGTCGTCCCAGTTGACCGCCAGCGTCTTTTCTTTTTTGTCGATCATCGTGTCGAGGAAAGCCAATAGGTTCTTGGCATAGAGGCTTGAGGCGTTGACGGCGATCGTACCGGCGAGGTTGAGGGGGGCATAGATCTTGACGCCGTTCGGCGTCTCGGCCGTCTTGCCGGGCTCCGTCAGTTCGGTGTTGCCGCCGCGCTCGGCCGCCAGATCGACGATGACCGAGCCGGGCTTCATGCTTTCGATCATGGCGCGCGTGATGAGCTTCGGCGCGGGACGGCCGGGAATCAGCGCGGTGGTGATGACGATATCCTGCGTTTTGATGTGGTTCGCGATGAGCTCGGCCTGCTTCGCCTGATACTCGGCGCTCATCGGCTTGGCATAGCCGGCCGCGGTCTGTGCCTGCTTGAACTCATCATCCTCGACGGCGATGAACTTGGCACCGAGCGACTGCACCTGCTCTTTCGTCGCGGGGCGAACGTCGGTCGCGGTGACCTGCGCGCCGAGCCGGCGCGCCGTTGCAATCGCCTGGAGGCCGGCAACGCCGACGCCCATGATGAAGGCTCTGGCCGCCGGGACCGTTCCGGCTGGCGTCATCATCATCGGCAACGCTTGTCCGAACATAGCCGCGCCATCGACGACGGCTTTGTAGCCTGCAAGGTTTGCCTGACTCGAGAGCACGTCCATCGACTGCGCACGAGAGATGCGCGGCATGAACTCCATCGAGAAAACCGTCGTTCCCGTTGCAGCAAGCGCATCGAGAGCCTCGCGATCGCCGAAGGGGTCGATCATGCCGGCGACGATGGCGCCGGGCTTCAAAGCTGTCAGTTCATCGATACTTGGCCGGCGAACCTTCAAAAGGATATCGGCACCGGCGAGGGCCTCGGCGCGGCCGACGGTTTCCGCACCCGCGGCGCGATAAGCCTCATCGGAAAAGCGCGATCTGAGGCCGGCTCCCGATTCGACGCGGACCTTGGCGCCAAGCCCGGTGAACTTCTTGACCGTATCGGGTGAAACCGCGACACGCGGTTCGTCCGCCGATTCACTGGTGACAGCTATCGTGACCATTTCTCAGTCCGATTGAGTGACTTCCGTCAGCGGGCGCTGGCGGAACGAAAGAGGCAGGCCCTGCGGAGGAGGTGCACTGGCTTGAGATCACCGATGCGGCCTGGACCAGCCGGGCCTCAAATCAAGAAGATCTTCATGCCGACGAGCAAGACAACCAGACAAACGATGACGATTTTCGTGACGCGCAGAAAACCGGCGTAGGTCCTCGTATGCTCTGCGTAGTCCATGGCGGGATGCCCGTTTGACGTGTCGACACTCACGATTGTTTCTCCCCATTAGGTCGTTTGCGAAAATTCCTGCACGGCTAGGTATCCTAAGACGTGTTCCGGGTCAATTTGACACTGATGCACCGGGCCGGAGACCCTCGGCGCTACCCGAGCCAAGATAGACAATGGGCATGAAGTGCCAGCTAGATCGCGACCTGCGTACCAACCTCGACGACACGGTCGGTTGGGATCTGGAAGTACGTGGTGGCGTCCTCGGCGCTGGCCGCAAGCGCGATAAAGAGACGTTCCTGCCAGCGGGGCAGCTCTGACTTGGCGGTCATCCGCAGCGACCGCCGTGACACGAAGAACGATGTCGCGCCGATGTCGATATTGCAGTCCTTGCGCCGCGCATGCTCGAGAATTTTCGGAACGCTCGGTGTTTCCATGAACCCGTAGCGCGCCACGATGCGCAAGAAGCGATCCGAGATGCGATCGATCGTTATGCGTTCATGCCGGGCGATGCGCGGGGTGTCTTCGGTGCGAATCGACAAGATGACGTTGCGCTCGTGCATAACGCGATTGTGCTTCAGATTATGGAGCATCGACGTCGGCGCCGCATAAGGATCGCCCGTGAGGAACACTGCTGTTCCCGGCACGCGATGCGGAGGCTTCGCCTCGAGTTTACGCACCAGCCAGTCGAGGTCCGCCTCGTTGCGCTTCGTTACCTTGGCGAGAACCCGCGTTCCTCGCACCCAGGTAAACATGATGAGAGCCAGAAATCCCGCGATCACGAGCGGCACCCAACCGCCTTCGAGCAACTTCAGAATGTTTGCCGCGAAGAAGGCCTGCTCAATCAACAGTAGCGGAACGACGACGGCGAAGACGCGCCAGAGCGGCCATTGCCAACACTTCCAGATAACGAAGAAGGCCATCATCGTATCGATGACCATCGCCGCGGTGACCGACACGCCGTAGGCGGCGGCAAGGTTGGTGGAGGTGCGGAACGAAAAGATGGCCACGAGGACCGCAACGTACAGCAGCCAGTTGACCCTCGGCATATAGATCTGGCCGGCGATGCTTTCGGAGGTATGGCGTATTTCAAATCGTGGAACCAAGCCAAGCTGAATGGCCTGCCGCGTCAGCGAGAAAGCCCCGGTAATGACGGCTTGGCTGGCGATCACCGTTGCGAAGGTTGAGAGAATGAGCATCGGGATCAGCGCGAAGTCGGGATAGAGCAGATAGAAGGGATTCTCGATCGCATTCGAATTGCTCATCACCAGCGCGCCCTGGCCGAAATAATTCAGCACCAGCGCCGGCATGACGAAATAGAGCCAGGCCGTCGTAATCGGGCGGCGGCCGAAGTGTCCGAGGTCGGCATAGAGCGCCTCGGCGCCGGTACAGGCCAGAAACACGAGGCCCATGACCGTCAGCCCGATCATGCCGTGGTGGTAAACAAACAAGATGCCGTGCAGCGGATTCAACGCCTTCAGCACGTGAAAATTGTCCGAGATGTGCATCAGCCCGCCGAGGGCAAGCACGGTGAACCAGACGCACATGACGGGACCGAAAAATTTTGCGACCCGGTCCGTGCCGCGCGCCTGCATCCAAAACAGGATCGTCAGAATGACGATCGACACCGGAAGGACGGCTTGTTCAAATTGCGGCGCCACGAGCTTGAGGCCCTCGACCGCTGATAAGACAGAAATTGCCGGTGTGATGACCGCGTCGCCGTAGAAGAACGATGCGCCCGCTATGCCGAGCGCGCCCAACAGCGGGGCGCTGCGCTTCGCGACGGTCTGGCCGAGAGCCATGAGAGCGAACATGCCGCCCTCTCCCTTGTTGTCGGCTCTGAGCAGAAGCAGCACGTACTTCATCGTGACGACGAGTGTCATGCTCCAGAAAATCAGAGACAGGACACCGAGCGTCGCCTCGGCGGCCGTCAGCCCCCGTTGCGTTGCCGCCGTAATCGCTTCCTTGAACGCATAGAGAGGACTCGTCCCGATGTCGCCGAAGACGACACCAGCCGAGCCTAACGCCAGCGCCCAGAAGTTCTTGCTGTCTTGCCCCTCTCCAGCGCCGAAATCGGCGGTCTGAAGCGAGGCCTGCGGCTGTGCCATTCAGGCACCTCGAATTATCGAAGCTGCAATGCAGCAAAGTGGCGGGCTTCTACTCCCCGGACACGCCGTTGGGAAGCGGCAAAATCGGCCCCAAATGCCCCGGAGCAGCTTGACAATGCGAGAGCCAGCGGATTCGTTGCGCCGCCTCGTCGCTATTTAGCCGCGGCGTGTCAGATAGGCCGTCAGCCCATCGTTTCGAGTTCGTCGATCATACCTTCGATGACCTTCAAACCCTTGTTCCAGAACTGGGGATCGCGAGCATCGAGGCCGAACGGCGCCAGAAGCTCAGAATGGTGCTTCGACCCCCCGGCTTTCAATAGGTCAAAATATTTCGCGACGAAGCCGGGATCCGCCTCGGCATAGAGCCCATAGAGCGAGTTCACGAGACAGTCGCCGAAGGCGTAGGCGTAAACATAGAACGGCGAGTGGATGAAGTGTGGGATGTATGTCCAGAACACTTCGTACCCGGACTTCAAATCGATGGCCGGGCCGAGGCTTTCCCCCTGTACCTCCAGCCAGATCGTGTTGATCCGGTCGGACGTCAGCTCACCGTTGCGCCGCTCCTCATGCACCTTGCGCTCGAAGCTATAGAAGGCGATCTGGCGCACGACCGTATTGATCATGTCCTCGACCTTGCCAGCGAGCATCGCTTTGCGTTCGCGTTTGTCCTTGGTTTCTGCAAGAAGCGCCTTGAACGTCAGCATCTCGCCGAAGACGGACGCCGTCTCGGCGAGCGTCAGCGGGGTTGGCGCCAGAAGCGGACCCTGGTCGCGGGCAAGCCATTGATGCACGCCGTGTCCGAGTTCGTGCGCGAGCGTCATCACGTCACGCGGTTTGCCGAGATAGTTCATCATCACGTAGGGATGAACCGACGGTACTGTCGAGGCAGAGAACGCACCCGGCGCCTTGCCGGGTTTCACAGGCGCATCGATCCAGTTCTTGTCAAAGAACTGTTTGGCGATCGTCGCCATTTCCGGCGCGAAGCCGTTGTAGGCACCAAGAACGATCTTCTCGGCTTCGCTCCAAGAGATGATGCGTTCGGGCTTGTCGGGAAGCGGTGCGTTGCGATCCCAGTAGGGGAGCTTCTTCTTACCGAGCCATTTTGCCTTCATCGCGTAGTAGCGGTGCGACAGAAGCGGATAGGCGTCGCGCACGCTCGACACCAGTGCATCGACGACCGGGGCTTCGACGCGGTTTGCCAGATTGCGGCTGTCGGCAACGTCTTTGAAGTTGCGCCAGCGGTCGGAAATCTCTTTGTCCTTCGCCAGAGTGTTGGTGATCAGAGTGAAGAGCGGCAGATTGGCCGTGAACACTTTGCTCAAAGCCTCGGCGGCTGCCTTGCGCTTCTTTTCATCGGGGTCTGAGAGGAGATTCAGCGTCAGCTCGACCGACAGCGGCTCCTTTTCGCCTTTAACCTCGAACTTCAGCGCCGACATCGTTTCGTTGAAAAGGCGCGTCCAGGCGCCACGTCCCGTCTGGGATTTTTCCGTGAAGAGGGTTTCGAGTTTCTCGTCGAGCTGGTGAGGCTTTTCTTTTCTCAAATCGTCGAGCCAGGGCTTATAACGCTTGACCTCTTCGTGCCTGGTTGCCGCCTCGATCGTTTCGTCATCGATCTGGTTCAGCTCGAGTTCGAAGAAAATGAGGTCGGTATAAAGCTTGGTCAGAGCCTCAGACACGTCGGCATTGAATTTCGCACGCGCCGGATCGGTCTGGTTCAACACATAATAGAGCCCCGAGTACGAGCCGAGCTTACCGACGAGGTCCGACAGCTTCTCATAATCCTTGATGGCGCCGGCGAGCTTGCCACCGTCACGGGCGAGATCCGCGAGCCGCCCCTGATAAGCGGACTTAATCCGGGTGGCTTCATTCGCCGCGGCCTTCAGATCGCGCTGCACCTCCGGTGCATCCGGCGCCCCGTAGAGATCACTCAAGTCCCACTCGGGCATCGACCCGAGGCCTGTCTCTTGCGGGACGGATTGCGTTGCCGATTGCGGCGCGAAGGCGAAGGACGGCAAAAAAGTGCGGTGCATGAGATTTCCTGGCGAGGTGAGCACGAATTTCAGCCGCGTCACTTAGCACGGCGGCAGCGAAGGTGAAATTCTTTGACTTGCGAGCGGTTCCCAGCGGTCCGGCGACAAAGAAACTGCCGCGCGACTTCAATCGCTTATGCCCGATCGCTGAATTATGCATCAGTTCGAAACGTTCCATTTACTGTTCTGGGGCACTCTCCCGACAGTTGTGTAAGTTGCCCGTCACCGACTGTTTGAAGCTGGGTCAATTCAGCTTTGAAATCGCCTGGACGGCCTCAGTAAATGTAAAGTTGCGTATCACATGTCCAAGCGTGTTCTGATCGTCGATGACGATCCTATTCAACGGCGTCTGCTCGAAGAGACGATCAAGCGCTTCGGTTTCGAAACCCGGAACTGCGGATCGGGAGAGCAGGCCCTTCAAATCCTCGAAGGCCAAGACCGCGATCTGATCGCGCTCGTGCTGCTCGACCTCGTCATGCCGGGCGTCGACGGAATGGCGGTTCTCGATCGCGTCGGCCACATTCCAGGCATGCCGCCGATTATCGTGCAAACGGCGCACGGTTCCATCGAGACGGCGATCAACGCCATGCGCCGTGGTGCCGTCGACTTCGTCATCAAGCCTGCCTCGCCCGAACGGCTCGAGGTTTCGATCAAGAGCGCGCTGAAAATCGAAGCGCTCGCCGGCGAGATCAATCGCATCAAGAAGAAGGTCGAGGGCACGCTGACGTTCAGCGATCTCGTCATGCGCGGCGAACCGATGGCGCGCGTCATTACGCTCGGCAAGCGGGCGGCAGCCTCCAACATTCCGGTTTTGATCGAGGGCGAGAGCGGAGTCGGCAAGGAGCTTGTCGCGCGCGCGGTGCAAGGCGAGAGCGAACGCGCCGGACGACCGTTCATCACCGTAAACTGCGGCGCCATTCCGGAAAATCTCATCGAAAGCATCCTTTTCGGCCACGAGAAGGGGTCGTTCACCGGGGCCGTCGACAAGCGCGTCGGCAAATTCCAAGAGGCTGACGGCGGTACGCTTTTCCTCGACGAGGTCGGCGAGTTGCCACTCGACGCCCAGGTCAAGTTGCTCCGCGCCCTGCAGGAAGGCGAAATCGATCCGATCGGTTCGAAGAAGCCGGTGAAGGTCAATTTCCGGCTCATCTCGGCTACCAACCGCGACATGATCCAGCAGGTCAAAGACGGCAAGTTCCGTGAAGACTTGTATTACCGCCTCAACGTCTTCCCGATCTTCGTGCCGCCGCTGCGCGAGCGTATCGAAGACGTTCCGGAACTGGCGCGGCACTTCGCAGCCCGGTTTGCGGCGGAAGAAGGCAAGCGGCTCGCGACGATTTCCGAACGCGCCATGCGGATGCTGCAGGCCTATTCGTGGCCGGGCAACGTCCGGCAGCTCGAGAACGCCGTGTTCCGGGCCGTCGTCCTTGCCGATGGGCCGGAGCTGTCAGTTTCGGAGTTCCCGCAGATTGCGGCCCACGTCAACGGGTTCGAGGCGGAAATTCCGGCCGCCCCGTCGAAGGTCGAGAAGCCGCCGGCCTACACCGGCCCGGCTCTGCTTGGCGCCGAAAACACCGTACCGCATACTGTTGAGATGAGATCGCCGTCGTCAGGCAGCTCGCTCGGCATCCAGGCCGTTGCCGAAGACGGCGAGATTCGGTCGCTCGAAGCCATCGAAGCCGACATGATCCGCTTGGCGCTCGGCCGCTACCGCGGACACATGACGGAAGTCGCCAAGCGACTCAACATCGGCCGCTCGACGCTCTATCGCAAAATGCAGGAATATGGGCTCGAGCCCAGAGCCAACTAAGAGACAACTGAGATTCCAGCCCGCGCGCCTTATTGCGCGCAGGCCGGAGTGCGTGTGCCCGGGTCAGGTGGGACGGCCGCGCGCAGCCGGGAGAGCATCCGTCCCACCACCAGAATTGCTTTTGGATGCGGCGGCGCAAAGTCGTCCGGATCCAATGAGAGAGCGAGCCCTTTCGCCCTCGAAAGCAAAAGCCCCGGCTGCATCCGGGGCTTTTGCGCATTTGGGCCAGGTCGCGACGAACATGCCCTGACCGGCGAAACTCCACAGGCCAGCAATGCGTTTCTCGATGCAAGGCTAATCAAAATTCAACGCTTGCCCTGGTATCTTCGGGTGCGCGGGGCCATCTTTTGGCAACAGCAGACTTCACTCGCCACGTACATCGCACCGGCGCTTTGGCAACGAAAAGCAGCAACAGTTTCGCCACAGCGTCATGCAATTCAAATAGCCTACCTGATCCAACACGTCCGGCACTATAGTCGTAGATATCAATAGGTCCGCCGGGCTCCGGGCGGGCGAGCATAAGGCGGAATTTTCAATGCGTGCCACGTGTGTACTAGCGGTCAGCCTGATGCTGATTTGCGGCACTCTTTCAGCGGCTAATGCAGCCAATTCCGACGCCATAACCCCACAGCCCGATAGCCAGAACAGTCAGCAGATGGGCGTTGAAGCGCCCGCGCCTGCAGAACGCCCGGCAGACGCTGCAAATCCTGAACCGGAGCCGGCAGCCGATGCGGCTCCCGCCGCCGCGCCAGCGCAACCCGCCGAAACTGCGATGCCGACCCCGTCGTCGCCGCCGGTAGAGGCGACCAGCGCTCCCACGCAGCCACCATCAAGCCCCTCCGTTGAGCCAACGATCGTCGCGAGCGGCGATCTGCTCTACGTCCCGGCTGCGCGCTACCTCGAGGCCAACAGCAGGGCTCTCGGCAACTTCGACGATGCGGATCGCAAGACCTTGCAGCAGTTCTACGCCAGCCGCATGGGTTCGACGCTCTGGGTCACAAAGGCCGGCTACAACGACAAAGCGAAAAACCTCATTGCGGCCTTCAAGGATGCCGACAACTGGGGTCTCAATGGGACCGACTACAAGGTCCCTGATTTGAAGGCGAACGCGACAGGCGAAATCAGTCCAGACGATTTGACGGCCGCCGAGGTCAAGCTGTCGCTCGCTGCTATGAAATACGCGCGCGACGCGC
>NZ_DATNBA010000057.1:0-5956 GCF_035572195.1 Hyphomicrobium sp.
GGGCACCATCGTCGAAGTGCGCGTCTTCAATCGCCACGGCGTCGAGAAGGACGAGCGCGCGATGGCCATCGAGCGCGAGGAAATCGAGCGTCTGGCGAAGGACCGCGACGACGAATTGCAGATCCTCGATCGCAACGTCTACGCGCGCTTGAAGGATGCGCTTCTTGGCAAGGAAGTTGCCAAGGGGCCGAAGGCAGCACGCAAGGGCACGAAGATCGACGATGCGATCCTCGATGATATTCCGCGCAGCCAGTGGTGGGAAATCGGGCTCGCAAACGAAAAGGCGCAGGCCGAACTCGAAGCCATCCAGAAGCAGTACGAGGATGCCAAGAAGGGCCTCGGATTACGCTTCGCAGACAAGGTCGACAAGCTGCAGCGCGGCGATGAGTTGCCTCCCGGTGTCATGAAGATGGTCAAAGTCTTCGTCGCCGTGAAGCGCAAGATCCAGCCGGGCGACAAGATGGCCGGCCGTCACGGCAACAAGGGCGTCGTTTCGATGATCGTGCCGTCGGAAGACATGCCGTTCCTCGAGGACGGTACGCCGGTCGACGTCGTGCTCAATCCGTTGGGCGTGCCGAGCCGCATGAACGTCGGGCAGATTCTCGAAACGCACATGGGATGGGCGTGCCGGGGGCTCGGGCGACTGATCGACGATGCGCTGCATCAGTTCCATGAGAGCGGGCAGGCGAAGGCGCTGCGCGATCAGATGACGAAAGTCTATGGTGCGGGCGAGATCAAGGCGTCGATGAAGGACGACGAGCTTGCGGGTATCGCTGAAAATCTGCGCTCGGGCGTACCGATCGCGACGCCGGTATTCGATGGCGCGCGTGAGAAGGATATCGTCGAAATGCTGCAGCTTGCAGGTTTCGATACGTCCGGTCAGGTCACGCTGTTCGACGGTCGCACGGGCGAGCCGTTCGATCGCAAGGTCACGGTCGGCTACAAGTACATCCTGAAGCTGCACCATCTTGTCGACGACAAGATCCATGCCCGTTCGATCGGTCCTTACTCGCTCGTTACGCAACAGCCGCTCGGCGGCAAGGCGCAGTTCGGCGGCCAGCGCTTCGGCGAAATGGAAGTGTGGGCGCTCGAAGCTTACGGCGCCGCGTACACGTTGCAGGAAATGCTGACGGTCAAATCGGACGACGTTGCCGGGCGTACCAAGGTCTATGAAGCCATCGTGCGCGGCGACGACGCGTTCGAAGCCGGCGTGCCGGAAAGCTTCAACGTGCTCGTCAAGGAAATGCGAGCACTCGGCCTCAATGTCGAGCTCTTGAACAGCGAGTTGCCGCCGGCCGAAGCCGACAACGATCAGCCTGCGGCACCGCAGGCGCAACTGCCACCGGCGGCCGAATAACAAACAGACGAAACCTCCGCTTCTGAAAAGAGGCGGAGGTCATGCTGACGCGAGCACTATTTTTCCACGGGAACGGCTACCCCCGCCGGTCCCTCGAGGAGACAGCAGATGAACGAAATCACCAACATCTTCAAACCGCAGGCTCCGATCCCGACCTTCGACCAGATCCGCATTTCGATCGCTTCGCCGGAGGACATCCTGTCGTGGTCCTATGGCGAGATCAAGAAGCCGGAGACGATCAACTACCGTACCTTCAAGCCGGAGCGCGACGGACTTTTCTGCGCGCGTATTTTCGGGCCGATCAAGGATTACGAGTGCTTGTGCGGCAAGTACAAGCGGATGAAGTACAAGGGGCTGATCTGCGAAAAGTGCGGCGTTGAAGTGACGCTCGCCAAGGTTCGCCGCGAGCGCATGGGCCACATCGAGCTTGCAGCGCCCGTCGCACACATCTGGTTTCTGAAATCGCTGCCGTCGCGCATCGGCCTGTTGATGGACATGCCGCTCAAGGATCTCGAGCGCGTTCTATACTTCGAGAATTACGTTGTCATCGAGCCCGGCACCACGCCGTTCGCCGAGCGGCAGCTACTGAGCGAAGAACAGTACAACCAGGCGATCGAGGAATACGGCGCCGACACGTTCACGGCCGGGATCGGCGCGGAAGCGATACGCGAGCTTTTGTCGGCGATGGACCTGCCAAAGATCGCGGTCGATCTGCGCCAGGAGATCTCGGAAGCAACGACCGAGCTGAAGCCCAAGAAGCTCGGCAAGCGTCTGAAGGTGATCGAAGCCTTCATGGAATCGGGCAACCGTCCGGAGTGGATGATCCTGACGCAGGTTCCGGTCATCCCGCCGGAATTGCGCCCGCTCGTGCCGCTCGACGGCGGCCGCTTTGCGACCTCCGACCTGAACGATCTTTATCGCCGCGTCATCAACCGTAACAATCGTTTGAAGCGGCTGATGGAGCTTCGGGCGCCCGACATCATCATCCGCAACGAAAAGCGGATGTTGCAGGAAGCCGTCGATGCGCTGTTCGACAACGGCCGGCGCGGTCGCGTCATCACAGGCGCCAACAAGCGTCCGCTGAAGTCGCTCGCCGACATGCTGAAGGGCAAGCAGGGCCGCTTCCGTCAGAACTTGCTTGGAAAGCGCGTCGACTATTCGGGCCGCTCCGTCATCGTGGTCGGTCCGGAACTCAAGCTGCATCAGTGCGGGTTGCCGAAGAAGATGGCACTCGAGCTGTTCAAGCCGTTCATCTACTCGCGGCTGCAGACGCTCGGGCAGGCAGCAACCGTCAAGCAGGCGAAGAAGCTCGTCGAGAAAGAAAAGCCGGAAGTCTGGGACGTTCTGGATGAAGTCATCCGCGAACACCCGGTGATGCTGAATCGCGCGCCAACGTTGCACCGGCTCGGCATTCAGGCATTCGAACCACAATTGATCGAGGGTAAGGCGATCCAGCTTCACCCGCTGGTTTGTGCTGCCTTCAACGCCGACTTCGACGGCGACCAGATGGCCGTTCACGTGCCGCTGTCGCTCGAAGCTCAGCTCGAGGCGCGCGTGCTGATGATGTCGACGAACAACATCCTGCATCCGGCGAACGGCCAGCCGATCATCGTGCCGTCGCAGGACATCGTGCTCGGCCTCTACTACTTGTCGATGATGCGCACCGGCGAACCGGGCGAAGGCATGATGCTCGGCTCGATCAACGAGGTTCTACATGCGCTCGAGGCCAAGGCCGTCACGCTGCACGCCAAGGTGAAGGGCCGTTTCGTCACGACGAACGAGGCGGGAGAGACGATCACCGAAATCAACGAGACGACGCCGGGCCGGATGCTGCTGGCAGAGCACCTGCCGAAAATGCTGGGCGTCAAGTTCTCGCTCATCAATCAGCTTCTGACGAAGAAGAACATCTCAGGCCTAATCGACGCCGTCTACCGCAACTGCGGTCAGAAGGAGACGGTGATTTTCTGCGACCGCATCATGGCGCTTGGCTTCCACCATGCCTTCAAGGCCGGCATCTCGTTCGGCAAGGACGACATGCTGATCCCTGAGACGAAAGAGGCGATCGTAGACAAGACGAATATCGAAGTACGCGATTTCGAACAGCAGTATCAGGATGGCCTGATCACGCAGCTCGAAAAATACAACAAGGTCGTCGACGCCTGGTCGCGTTGCACCGATATGATCGCGAAAGAGATGATGGACCGTATCTCGGCCGTTCATAGGAACCCGAAAACGGGCCGTGAAATGCCGATCAATTCGGTCTACATGATGAGCCATTCGGGTGCGCGCGGTTCGCCGGCGCAGATGAAGCAGCTCGCCGGTATGCGCGGACTGATGACCAAGCCGTCGGGTGAGATCATCGAGACGCCGATCATCTCGAACTTCAAGGAAGGCCTGTCGGTTCTCGAGTACTTCAACTCGACTCACGGCGCCCGCAAGGGTCTCGCCGACACCGCCTTGAAGACGGCGAACTCGGGCTATCTGACGCGACGCCTTGTGGACGTTGCCCAAGACGCGATCATCTCCGAGATCGATTGCGGCACCGACGCCGGTATCAACGTCCAGGCGGTCGTCGATGCAGGCCAGGTTATCGTGTCGCTGGCGGCGCGTGTTCTCGGCCGTACGGCCCAGGAAGACATCAAGCATCCGGTGACGGGTGAGATTGTCGTCGCCAACGGTACACTGATCGAGGAGAAGGAAGCCGAAGCGATCGGCAAGGCCGAGATCCAAGAAGTTCGAATCCGCTCGGTCTTGACGTGCGAGACGCTCAACGGCGTGTGCGCGAAGTGCTACGGCCGCGATCTTGCACGCGGTACGCCGGTGAACATCGGAGAGGCTGTCGGCGTCATCGCCGCTCAGTCGATCGGCGAACCCGGCACGCAGCTGACGATGCGTACATTCCACATCGGCGGTACGGCGAACCTCGTTGACTCGTCCTTCATCGAGAGCAACTTCAACGGCACGGTGAAGCTGAAGAACCGCGCCATTGCGAAAGACTCGAAAGGCCAGAACGTCTCGACGACGCGTACGATGTCGGTCGTCATCGTCGATCCGTCCGGCAAGGAACTGGCGACGCACAAGATCAGCTACGGTGCGCGCATGTTCGTCGACGAAGGCGATGTCGTAAAGCGTGGCACCAAGATCTCGCAGTGGGACCCCTATACGCGTCCGATCCTGTCGGAAGCCAATGGTACGGTCGACTTCGAGGACCTGATCGAAGGCGCTTCGGTGCGCGAGAAGACGGACGAAATGAAGGGCACGTCGAACCGCGTCATCGTCGACTGGCGTGCAACTCCGCGCGGCGCCGAGTTGAAGCCCGCGATCGTCATCAAGGACAGCAAGGGCAAGCCGATCAAGGTCGCGCGCGGTGGTGATGCGCGTTACCTGTTGTCGGTCGATGCCGTGCTCTCGGTCGATCGTGGTACGGCGGTGAAGGCCGGCGACGTGTTGGCTCGTATTCCGTCGGCATCGGCGAAGTCGGGCGACATCACCGGCGGTCTGCCGCGCGTTGCAGAACTCTTCGAAGCACGTCGTCCGAAGGATCACGCGATCCTTGCGGAGATTTCGGGCACCGTCGAGTTCGGTAAGGACTACAAGAACAAGCAGCGCATCCACATCAAGCCGGATGACGAAACGCAGGAGGCGGCCGAGTATCTGATCCCACGTGGCAAGAGCCTCGCCGTTCAGAATGGCGACCGCGTCGAGCGTGGCGACTTTGTCTACGACGGCAACCCGGCGCCGCACGACATCCTGGCGATCAAAGGCGTCGAGGAACTCGCGAACTATCTGATCAACGAGATCCAGGACGTCTATCGACTGCAGGGCGTGACGATCAACGACAAGCACATCGAAGTCATCGTTCGCCAGATGCTACAGAAGGTCGAGATTACCGACACCGGCGAGACGGAGCTGATCAAGGGCGAGCAGCTCGACAGGATCGAGTACGACGAGATCAATGCGGCGGCGGACAAGGCCGGCAAGCGCATGGCGTCGGCCAGCCCGGTTCTGCTCGGCATCACCAAGGCGTCGCTGCAGACGCGTTCGTTCATCTCGGCTGCGTCTTTCCAAGAGACGACGCGCGTGCTGACGGATGCGGCGGTCAACGGCAAATCCGATACGCTCGAAGGCCTCAAGGAGAACGTCATTGTCGGCCGGCTAATTCCGGCGGGCACCGGCGGCATGCTCCGCTCGCTCCGCAAGATTGCGACGCAGCGTGATGAGCTGATTGCGAAAGAGAAGGCGAAGGCCGGCAATCTGCCGTCGCCGGAGGGCGCAACAGGTCCGGGGGCACGCCGTCGCCGCCGGCCGGCCGAAGAAGCCGCCGAATAGGTTCGAACGGCTCGGCGCACGGAACTGTAAGAGCAATAAAAAGCGGCCGCCCACACGGGCGGCCGTTCGCTTTCCGCTCTTGTCATCGGGTCCTGAGCGCAGCGGAGAGCCGCGACCCGGAGCTCACAGGCTTTCTGGTTTGAGCGACTCGGGTGTTCCGGTTCTCGCGAGAGGGCTCGTCCGAGATGACAAAAATCAAATCAGCCAACGGGTCGCAGTTCGATTTTGCTACGTAGCGAGCCTTTTGACGAAAATAATCTCGCAGTGCAG
>NZ_DATNBA010000058.1:0-21340 GCF_035572195.1 Hyphomicrobium sp.
GAGCGCAAGCGCGACGAAGCGGTCCGGCTTTTGACAACCGGCTCGGCCGATTTCAGCATCGCGCTTCATCCCGCAGGACGATCACTCGACAGCGAAGCCTTTGCCGCTCTGCTTGGCGGCAAGCGCGATGACGGCGTCAGAGCCTGCGCGTTCCTGATCGGCGGACCCGATGGCCACGGCGAGGCTGCGCTTGGTACCGCCCAGATGAAACTCTCACTCGGGCCGCTGACGCTGCCACACGGGCTTGCCCGCGTCGTCCTGATCGAGCAGCTATACCGCGCTGCTACGATTCTTTCCGGTCACCCTTATCATCGCGCGTGAGGCCACAAACAATGGATCAGGTGAATGCTCCGACGCCGGACGCCGTTGTCGAGGTCAAAGCTTGCTTTGGCCCCATTGTCTCGCCGGACTCTCGTCTGCTCATTCTCGGAACGCTGCCGGGCGAGGAAGCTTTGATGAGACGGCAGTATTACGGGCATCCGCGCAACCATTTCTGGCCGATCATTGCTGCGGCATTCGGCGAGGTACTGCCCGTCTCGTACGACGATCGCATCGCGATGTTGGGGCGTCATCGGATCGCCCTCTGGGATGTCCTTCAAAGCGCCCAGCGCGTTGGGTCATTGGATTCGAAGATCGAGAATCCCATCGCGAATGACTTCGGCGCGTTCTTTGCGGGCCACCCGAATATCCGCACGCTGGCATTCAACGGCAACAACGCGCACAAATTCTTTCGACGCTTCGTCGAAAAGAAGCAGAATTTTCCTTTGAACCAGATCCGCATGCTTTTTCTCCCCGCAACCAGCCCAGCGTATGCACGGCCGTTTGAAGAAAAAGCAGCAAAATGGCGCGAAGCGCTGGCCGGCGCGATAGGGAGTAACTAACTGTCTGCACTCGCGCTTCAGAACTTCCGCGCGAAGTAGTCGATCGCGAATTGCGGCAATAGCCGGCGCAGCGCAGCCGCCGCATGTGTCGGCACCGTGACGTAGTAGTGCCGGCGCGGCCGCGGGTTTTCGACAGCGTGGATCAAGCGTTTGCTGACCGCCTCAGGCTCCAGCTTGAAATACATCTGCCCACCCGCCTTCATCGCTTCGAGCCGGGCGAGATAAACCTCGCGATGCGGAGAGCTCTCCATATCGATCGTCGCCTTCAACCGCTCGACCGCGTGCTCGACGAAGCGCGAGCGGATCGGTCCCGGCTCGATCAGGGAAACCCGAATGCCCGATCCTTCGAGTTCAAGGCGCAGCGACGCCGTCAACGCTTCAAGCGCGAATTTCGATGCGCAATAAGCGCCGCGATAGGGCGCGACGATCATGCCGAGCACCGATGAGCAGTTGACGATCCGCCCGACGCCGTTCTTGCGCATCGCCGGGATGAGCCGCCGCGTCAGATCGTGCACGCCCACAAGATTGACCTCGAGCTGTTCGCGTAACAACGCTGGCGTCAGATCTTCGACGGCCCCCGGCTGGCCAAACGCCGCGTTGTTGAACAAAGCTGTCAGCCGGCCGCGCGTCAGCTCGAGAGTCCGGATTGCGCACGTCGCAATCGACTGCGGATCGGCGAGTTCGAGACGCAGCGCTTCCACGCCCTCGAATGTCTTGAGCCGGGCCAGGTCATCGGCCTTCCGCGCCGTCGCGATAACGCGCCAGCCGCGATCCCGCATCGTCCGGGCAGCGTCGAGGCCGATGCCCGAAGAGCATCCCGTAATCAAAATCGAACGTGTCATCGCGCTCTGCGGTTTCAGTTGAGTCCCGCGCGATGCCTTAGCACGCTCTCGGACTTAGGGCCGCCCTTTGGCGTGCCGAAATGCAGGATTTCCGCAGCAATTGCGGCACTTTCGACGAAGAAATCCGCCCGCAACCGTCGGTACCATGCCATCCGAGGCAAGAACGCGCTGCTCCGGGGTTGCAGCCACACGGTATCGCGACGAGCCTAGCCTCGACGGCGCTGCCGTCATTTCTTGAATTTCACCAACACGTGCCCGTCTTCAGCCTTGAGCACGAGCACCTCGCCATCGAGCGTAAAAGTGCGGGCCGCCTCTAGCGCCGCGAGGTATTGCGCTTCGATTTCGGCTTTGCCCTCGCATAGCATGCGCGTCGAGGCGAGCGGACCGATCTGAACCGCATCGTCCTCGATGGCGATCGGGCCGTTGAATTGATTGCAGCCGCCGGTCCCTGAAACCTTGTCCGTGGTGTACTGCAGCGTCGGGCCCGCGACGGCCTTGCCGTTGAGTTCGAAAGCAACCCAACTCGCCGTCAGCGGTCCGTCGTCATCATCAGCCATCGCCGCGACGCTGAACATCAACGCGACCGCACCGATGACGAGCGCCGCATAACGCATGGCCTTGTGTCTCATCGCATCCCCACTCCGCCTGAAGCGATCAATTGGCGCCTTCGAGCAGACGCCGCGCGATGACCTGCGCCTGGATTTCTGCCGCGCCCTCGAAAATATTCAGGATGCGCGCATCGCAAAGCACGCGGCTGATCGGATACTCGAGCGCGAAGCCGTTGCCGCCATGAATCTGCAGCGCGTTGTCGGCGTTAGCCCAGGCGACACGCGCACCCAACAGCTTGGCCATACCGGCTTCGAGATCGCAACGCCGGCCCGCATCCTTCTGGCGCGCCGAAAAATACGTGAGCTGCCGAGCGATCATCGTCTCTACGGCCATCATCACGACCTTGTTCCTGACGCGCGGGAAGGCATATATCGGCTTGCCGAACTGCACACGGTCGAGCGCATACTTTAACCCGAGGTCCATCGCGCACTGGGCGACGCCGACGGCGCGAGCCGCCGTCTGAATGCGCGCACCCTCGAAGGTATTCATCAACTGCTTGAAGCCTTGGCCTTCGACACCTCCGAGAAGATTTTCGGCAGGCACCTCGAAACCGTCGAACGAGATGTCGTATTCCTTCATGCCGCGATAGCCGAGCACCTCGATTTCACCGCCCGTCATACCCTTCGCGGGGAATGGCTCGGCGTCGCTGCCGCGCGGCTTCTCGGCGAGGAACATCGAGAGCCCTTTGTAGCCGGCTTCATTTGGGTTCGTGCGCGTCAGCAGCGTCATCACGTCGGCGCGCACCGGATGCGTGATCCACGTCTTCTGACCGGTGATCTTGTAGACATCGCCATCTTTGACGGCGCGCGTCTTTAATGATGCGAGATCGGAACCCGTATTGGGTTCGGTGAAGACAGCCGTCGGCAGCATCTCGCCGGAGGCGATCTTCGGGAGATACTTTTCCTTCTGCTCGGGGGTGCCGTTGTGCAGAATGAGCTCACCGGCGATCTCTGCGCGCGTGCCGAGCGAGCCGACGCCGATATAACCGCGCGACAATTCTTCCGAGGCGACGCACATCGCTTCCTTGCCGAGCGCCATGCCGCCGAATTCTTCCGGCAAAGCCAACCCGAATACGCCAAGCTCGGCCAGCTTCTCGATCACCTCGAGTGGAATGTATTCGTTTTTGAGATGCCACTCGTGGGCATGCGGATAAACTTCATCGAGACAGAAGCGGCGCATCAGGTCTTGGATTTGTGCGTGCGTCTCATCGAGCCCGGTGTCGCCGAACGTCATCGCGCCCGGCTGCGCCGCGATCAACTCGCCGAGCCGCGCTTTGATCGTCTCCGAGCCGCCTTCGGCGATCAGATCGGCAACCGAATCCTCGAATCGGCGCAAATCCGTTTTCGGCACACCGAGCGCCTCGGCACGAATGATCTCGACCTGGCTCATCGGAATGCCACCGGCAATCTGAGCCGTGTATTCTGCGAATGCCGCGATCAGCAGCAGTTGCTCGAATTCGCCGAACCGGCCCTCGCCATGGAGCCGGCTCGCCCATTCGTGCATCTGACGCAAACCTTCGACAGCCGTCGCGAGCCACGCGAGCCCGTGGGCTGCATGCTGAGCATTGTCGATACCGCCCGCTTCCTGAATCTTGATCCGGACACCAGCCTTCGCCGCCTGCAGCACGCGATCGGCAGCCGCAACAGCCTCGCCGCAACGCTCGATCAGTTTCTCAGGACCGGCGGAAAGAATGTTGGTTCCGGCCTTCAGCGGCGCGACGGGCATTGAGATCTCCTGAGAAATGCTAAGGGCGGCCAAAGGGCGGGGGGCCGGCTCGTTTCCTATTTCGTGGATGCAGATTAGTCCACTCACCCGCCACCGCAACCTGCTGTCACGCGACCTTAGGGCGCGAATATCGCAAGTCGCTTGACTCGTGCGCATCCTAACGCGCATCGGATCACGACAGGGCCTTGGACGTTAACCCAAGTATGCCGGCGTTGCATGAGCTGCTCCGCCGCCTCTTAATAGTAAGCAGCGGCGACGTGAACCCGGCAAGCCCGGCCACGAGAATTGACGAAACTTAGCGAAACGAAGAGCAGGTCCCCGATGAAGCGAATGCGGAGATTGTTCGATGCCCTGTATCGGGTTTATGAGCATTCCGGCTTCGCAATGGCCGGCGCGGTCGCGTTCTCGTTCGTCGTCTCGCTTTTTCCGTTCTGCATCTTTTTGGGTGCGATATCCGGCATATTTGGCGGCCGCGAGCTTGCCCAGGATGCGATAACTCAGCTCTTCGCCATCCTGCCCGGACCGGTTGCCAAGGGCCTGGCTCCCGAGGTCGAAGCCGTGATGGGCTCGAGCCGCATCGACCTTCTAACAGTCAGCGGATTTCTTGCCCTGTTCTTTGCGACGAGCGCCATCGAGACGCTGCGCGCCGCTCTCAACGGAGCATACCGCGTCCGTGAAACGCGCCCCTATCCGCTATGCCTCCTCATCAGCATGCTGTTCGTGTTCGTCAGCGCGATATCGTCGCTGGTGTTGACGTGGGCCGTGGTCTTCGGCCCAAGCGTGTTCGGAACGGCGATCGCCTCGCAGTTTCAGACCGGCTGGATCAAAACGCTGTTCGACTCGACGGGACTCGGTCCCGGCGTGCGCTACGGCCTTGCCGCGGCGGTGATCGCGATACAGCTTTTCGCATTTCATCTTTGGCTGGCGGCAGGCCGCCGGCGCGTCGCCGACGTGTGGCCGGGAATTTCGCTCTCGATCATTCTCTGGCTGACGCTCGCCGGGCTCTGGTCGCACTACCTCGAGATCACCAACTATTCGCTGTTCTACGCCGGCCTGTCGCAACTGATGATCGCGTTGATCTTCTTTCAGTTCACGGCGATCACGATACTGCTCGGCGCCGAATTCAATCGCGGCATCATGGAAATGAAGCGCATGCGGCGCGAGGATGCCGAGCGGGGCGCCTTCGGCTCCGGCTCGCCGAGCTAACGGAAAGACCGCAAAAAAGGACGAGCTCTTGCGAGCCCGTCTTAATTTTCGAAGCGACTGGTTATCGAGGATGCGTCAACGACGGCGCTGACCGGCCTCGATCACGTCCTCGAGCGTCTTCAGACCGGTCGTCGGAGCCGAGACCAGCACCGCCATGTTCCCCGGCTTGTGCTCGTTCCGATACATGCGCATGTGCGCCTTCGGGATCTGCTCCCACGCAAACACTTCCGACATGCACGGATCGACGCGACGTTCGATGACGAGGCGGTTGGCCTGGCTCGCCTGCATCAGATTGGCGAAATGCGAACCTTGCACGCGCTTTTGGTGCATCCACAAATAGCGCGCGTCGATCGTAAGATTGTAGCCCGTCGTGCCAGCGCAGATGACGACCATGCCGCCACGCTTCACGACCAGCACCGACACCGGAAATGTCGATTCGCCCGGATGCTCGAAAACGAAGTCGACGTTCGTGCCCTTGCCCGTCGTCTCCCAGATCGCGGAGCCGAATTTCCGAGCTTCCTTCATCCAATCGTTGAATTCCGGCGAGTTGACTTTCGGCAGCTGGCCCCAACAATTGAATTTCTTGCGGTTGATGACGCCCTTGGCGCCGAGCTGGCGCACGAAATCGGTTTTGTCGTCGTCGGAAACGACGCCGATGGCGTTGGCGCCTGACGTCGCGCAGAGTTGCACCGCCATCGAACCAAGGCCGCCGGACGCGCCCCAGACGAGAACATTATGACCCGGTCGCAGCACATGCGGACGATGCCCGAACAGCATGCGGTAGGCGGTTGCCAGCACCAGCGTGTAGCAGGCGCTCTCTTCCCATGAGAGATGCTTTGGCCGTTCGAGAAGCTGACGGTCCTGAACGCGGCAGAACTGCGCAAACGATCCATCGGGTGTCTCGTAACCCCAAATGCGCTGGCTCGGCGAAAACATCGGATCGCCGCCGTTGCACTCTTCGTCGTCTCCGTCGTCCTGATTGCAGTGAACGACGACCTCGTCGCCGACCTTCCACCGCTTGACCTTCGAGCCGACGGCCCAAACGATGCCCGAGGCATCGGAGCCTGCGATATGGTAGGGTTGCTTGTGGACGTTGAACATCGACACCGGCGTCCCGAGCGATGCCCATACGCCGTTGTAGTTGACGCCTGCCGCCATCACGAGGACGAGGACGTCGTGACTATCGAGTTCCCAGGTCGGAACGACCTCGATCTGCATCGCCGTTTCCGGAAGACCTTCGCGCTCTTTGCGGATCGTCCAGGCATACATATTCTTCGGGACGTGGCCGAGCGGCGGAATCTCCCCGATTTCGTAGAGGTCTTTCTTGACGCCGGCCGCCGCCGATAATTGGGCTCCGGCCGTGTCGTTTTTTACTGCCACTTGCTGGCTCGACATTGATCCTGCGTCTCCCGAACATTTTTCGCGACGAGGGGTCATAACGGCCCATCTACTTCGCGTGTCCCCCCGCGCTTACCGCATAGGCTGCAGTATCAAGCACGTTTTTGCGCTGCAATGAAGAAGTTTAAGCCGAGCTTTAACTACGGTTCAATAAGTCCTTAACCGGCGGCGCATATCCTAGGCATCTACAAGATTTGCAAGCGATTTTGCAGCCGCTTGTTCGCCGCATGCCGGCCGATGGGAAAGCCCAATGCAAGACCTGATCTGGCAGCTCAAAGAAACCGACGCATTTACCGTCTATATCACTGCAGCGTTTGCCGCAGCGGTGTTCTGGTTCATTCGTGAGATCGTCGCCGCCCCCGCCCTAGCCCTGTTTGCGGTGCCATTTCTGATGGCTGGGGGCGTTTTCGCGCCCGTCGTTTTCCGCAACCAGATGATTACGCTTTCCTACGACAAGGATGCCAACGTGGCCGCGACGACCGGCGTTGGCGTTCTCGCCGCCCTGATAGCCGTGGTCGTCATGAAATGGCTTTGGGTCCTCGTCAAAGAATGGCGGATCGGAAATAAGAAGATTGCCCCGGTGACGAAACTTAGCCGCCCGGCCCGGTAGCCCAGCCTCCCAAAAACAAGAACGCCCACCGCCTTCAGCCAAGAAGCGCGGCGAACTGCCGTTTTTGCCTTTCCTCGGCGTTCCGTTACCTTACAAGCCTTCCAGTATGATCGACCTGAGCCAAAAGGCGCCCCTATATGCCGGATACGAAATCTTCAGAGCGCGTCAAAGAAAAAGCTTCGAAGGCCCAGCGCGACAAACCGTGGCTATTCCGGACCTACGCCGGCCATTCGACTGCAGCCAAGTCGAATGAACTTTACAAAAAGAACCTTGGTAAGGGCCAGACCGGCCTCTCGATCGCATTCGATTTGCCGACCCAGACCGGCTACGATTCAGATCACGAGCTGGCGCGCGGGGAAGTCGGCAAAGTCGGCGTGCCGGTCTCTCATATCGGCGATATGCTGACATTGCTCGATGGTATTCCGCTCGAGCAAATGAACACGTCGATGACGATCAACGCGACCGCCGCCTGGCTGTTGTCGCTTTATATCGCCGTTGCCGATCAAACGGGCGCATCGCGCGATAAGCTCACCGGCACAATTCAGAACGACATCATCAAGGAATACCTGTCGCGCGGCACTTACGTGTTTCCGCCCGAGCCGTCGCTGCGGCTCATCAAGGACACCATCGTTTTCTCGTTCAAAAACGTGCCTAAGTGGAATCCGACCAACGTCTGCTCCTACCACCTGCAGGAAGCCGGGGCGACACCGGTACAGGAACTCGCCTACGCGCTGGCAACGGCCATCGCAGTGCTCGATACCGTCAAAGCGTCCGGTGAAGTTCCGGCCGCCGAGTTCGGCAGGGTGGTTGGTCGCGTGTCGTTCTTCGTCAATGCAGGCATGCGTTTCATCACTGAGATGTGCAAGATGCGCGCATTTTCCGAACTCTGGGACGAGATCACGCGCGAGCGCTACGGCGTCACGGACGCGAAAAATCGCCTCTTTCGTTATGGCGTGCAGGTCAACTCGCTGGGGCTGACCGAGCCGCAGGCCGAGAACAACGTCTATCGCATCCTGCTCGAAATGCTGGCCGTCACGTTATCGAAAAATGCCCGCGCCCGCGCCGTGCAGTTGCCGGCGTGGAACGAGGCCCTCGGATTACCGCGGCCCTGGGACCAGCAATGGTCGCTCAGGATGCAGCAGATCGTTGCCTACGAGACAGACCTGCTGGAGTACGGCGACATCTTCGACGGCTCCGTCGAGATCGCCCGGAAGGTCGCGGCGCTGAAGGACGAAGCCAAGGCCGAGCTTGAAACGATCGAGAAAATGGGCGGCGCCGTCGCCGCGATCGATTACATGAAGCGGCGCCTCGTCGAGAGCGGCACCGGGCGGCTCTCGCAGATCGAGACCGGCGACATGGTCGTCGTCGGCGTCAACAAGTTCACCGAAACGGAGCCGTCGCCGCTGACCGGCGGCATCGATACGATCATGGTTGTCGATCCTGCGATGGAAGCCGAGCAGGTCGGCAAACTGAAAGCCTGGCGCGAAAACCGCGACGCCAAAAAAGCCGCCGCCGCTCTTGCCGATGTCGAACGGGCCGCCAGGGAGGGCCGCAACATCATGGAGCCGTCGATCGCCGCCGCCAAGGCCGGCGTCACGACCGGCGAGTGGGGCACGGCGCTGCGCAAGATCTTCGGTGAGTACCGCGCTCCGACCGGCGTTGCGCAGGCCGCCGTCGCACGCGACGGGGCTGAGCTCAAGGCCGTCCGGGCATCCGTCGAAACGGTCTCGGACCGGCTCGGGCGCCGCATCAAGTTCCTCGTCGGCAAGCCCGGCCTCGACGGTCATTCAAACGGCGCCGAGCAGATCGCGGTGCGCGCCCGCGACGCCGGCATGGAAGTCGTCTACGAAGGCATCCGCCTGACACCGGCGCAGATCGTGCGCGCCGCCGTCGATGAAGCCGTCCACGTCGTCGGTCTGTCGATCCTTTCAGGCTCGCACGTGCCGCTCGTCAAGGACGTGATGGAGCGCATGCGTAAAGAAGGCCTCGACGATGTGCCGCTCATCGTTGGCGGCATCATTCCGCCCGAAGACGCCAAGACGCTCAAGGCCTTCGGTGTCGCGGCGGTCTACACCCCGAAGGACTTCCAATTGAACGACATCATGGCCGACATCGTGAAGCTCGTGGACCGCCACGCGAAAGCCGCGTAAACGGCACGAACGCGCCATTTGCCAACGCGCCATTTGCCTTTGATTTTTCGCAAGTTACCAATTTTACCGCGCCCACGTCTCCGAATGTCCGAATAATTTCAAAGGACCGGCGACGTGGACGGGCAGCGTGATCGCGGTGCCACGAGAACACCGAAAACGCCACTATCCGGGGCGAGATTGCGATCACGTAGTGGGACACGTTAGGGACGGGTCTGATACACGCACCGCAATCAAGGGAGGCGATGCTTGCGCGACGAAACACGGCGGCGGCTCAATCGGGCGATTTGGCTCGAACGCGCGAAGTATATCGGTATCGGGCTCGGGATCCTCTCTGCGATCGGGCTGGCGTTCGGCTATGAAACGCTCGACCTCAAAGTCGACGACAAGGAGGTCGCCGGCGTCGTCAGGGATATAGAGCCGCTCGTCGCCAAAAAAGTTGCCGCTAGCGGAGAAAATGTCATCGTGAAACTCGACGGTGGCCCGGTCATCCGCATCCTGGCTTACAAATCCAGGGGCCTCAAAATCGGCGATAAAATCGAGGTCATGGAGCATCACCACGCCACGGGTCGCGTTACCCACACACTGAAATAGCGATCGCGCGTTGACGCGGCCCACCCCGACGGTATAGATCGCCGCTCGCTCTTTTCGGGCAAAGCCTCAGTGGCGGAACGGTAGACGCGGCAGACTCAAAATCTGCTATTCGCAAGGGTGTGGGGGTTCGAGTCCCTCCTGAGGCACCATAAAATTGCAGCACGCCTTTTGGCGTGCGAAACGCCGAGCAGCTCTGGGTTATTGGAGATGTCGGCGATGACTGTCAGGTCTCCAGGCCATACGGGAAGTTTCGCGCGTGATCGCCCTGCGCGCCCTGGAAGCGGAGCGCTTAACCAAGGCGCCGCGCTGCCGCAGCGCCGAAGTATGAGGCCTGCTCGCCCCTCGTAAGCCTTGGCCGGCAGGCTGCTCAGCGCCCTCGAATACATAAAGCCGCAGCCGTTGGAACACGGATCCTTGCAAGGCGTTGAGGGAGAAGGACACGACAAAAAGGACTACCAAATGAGGACAGCAATCTTAGCAGGCGCCTTTGCTGCTCTATTCGCAGCCGTACCCGCGTTCGCGCAGTCGGCGGCCTACCCCACACCCGATAACAACGTTACGCGCACCGATGACGTCGATCCCTCTGAGGCTCCGTATATGAACGAAGAGCTGGGCCAGCCGTCGGACTCTGAACCTTCGCTGACCGGACCTAACGATGGCATCATCGTCGACGACGGCGGTACCGGCGAAGGCAGTGGCGAGAGTGGTGAAGGCACCGATTTGCCCCCGCCGCCCGATACGCCTCCACAGTAATGACGCGAGTAGGCTCCCAAATTCGGGAGCTTACTTTTTCGCCAAAACGGCCGACGAATTTCGGCTCTGTCTCGTCAGCGGTTGCTTCTGACCAGAACGTCCATCAGTTCCGCGACCTTGCCGCGTTGTTCCTGCTTGTTGCCGCTCGCGATTGCGTGTTCGACGCAATGGGCAACGTGGTCCCGCAAAATTTCTTCTTCGACTTTGCGCAAGGCAGCGCGAACGGCGGAAATTTGCGTCACAACATCGATGCAATAGCGGTCGTCTTCCAGCATTTTCGAAAGCCCGCGAACCTGACCTTCGATGCGGCTAAGGCGCTTCAGCGCTGAGTGTTTGGCATCCTGCTTCATATGTTGACGCATACCCCTGGAGGGTATAGGTGTCAAGAAAATACCGCTAGGGTTCTGGAGGCAGTGCAAAGTGGTGGTCAAAAATGAAAGCCCGTCGACCGAAACACATTCGTGTTGCGGACACGCCCACAGCCATCAGCCGGCCCCTTCGGAGCCCTCGTCTCGATTGATGGAGAAAGACCCCGTTTGCGGTATGGATGTCGATCCACACACCGCCAAGCATCGGGCCGAGTTCGAGGGCAAGACGTATTATTTCTGCGCCGCTGTATGCCGGCAAAAGTTTCTCAGCCACCCCAAGCAATACATCCTTCGTATCTCAACGGACGCGGTTGCGCCCGAGGGCACCATTTACACGTGCCCAATGCATCCCGAGGTTCACCAGATCGGACCGGGATCGTGCCCGATCTGTGGCATGGCGCTCGAACCGGAAATGCCGACGGCTGAGCCCACTTCAAATGTCGAACTCGCGGATATGACGCGCCGGTTCTGGTACGGCCTTGCGCTAGCTCTTCCCGTTTTTGCGCTCGAAATGGGAAGTCATCTGGCTGGCTCGCACGCGTGGCTCGGGCAAACAACAAACTGGATCGAGCTGATCCTCGCTACGCCCGTTGTACTTTGGGCTGGCCTGCCGTTTTTTGTCCGCGGTTGGCACTCGGTCGTGTCGCGCAACTTGAACATGTTCACATTGATAGCGATGGGAACCGGCGCCGCTTGGCTCTACAGCGTCGTTGCCACGATCTTCCCAGAACTCTTCCCGGCGACGCTGCGTGCCGGCGATGGCGCAGTACCCGTCTATTTCGAGGCGGCGGCAACAATCGTCGTGCTCGTTTTACTTGGACAAGTCCTCGAACTCAGGGCACGCGAACAGACGGGCGGAGCCGTCCGCGCGCTGCTCGATCTCACACCGAAAATGACGAAACGCCTACGCCCCGACGGCTCGGATGAAGACATTCCAGTCGATGCGGTGGTCGTGGGCGATCAGTTGCGTGTGAGGCCCGGCGAAAAAATTCCCGTCGACGGCGAAGTCGTGCAAGGCCGCAGTTCGGTTGATGAGTCTCTTGTGACGGGAGAAGCGATGCCGGTGACAAAGACGGTGGGAGACCGCGTCATCGGCGGCACGCTCAACGACAGCGGCAGCCTTGTTGTTCGCGCCGACAAGGTCGGCCGCGATACGATGCTGGCCCAAATTGTCAACATGGTCGCACAAGCTCAGCGCAGCCGCGCACCAATCCAGCGGCTCGCCGATCAAGTGTCGGGCTGGTTCGTGCCTCTCGTGATCGCGATCGCCGTCCTCGCCTTCGCCGTCTGGGCTCTTTGGGGCCCGGAACCACGCTTCAGTTACGCGCTGATCGCAGCCGTTTCCGTGCTGATCATTGCATGTCCCTGCGCACTCGGGCTCGCGACGCCGATGTCGATCATGGTCGGTGTCGGCCGCGGCGCCCAAGAGGGCGTTCTGATAAAAAACGCCGAAGCCTTGGAACGCATGGAAAAGGTCGACACGTTGATCGTCGACAAGACCGGAACGCTCACTGAGGGAAAGCCGAAAGTAACCGCCATCTCCAGGCTCGGAGCACTGAGCGAAGATGAAATTTTACGGCTGGCCGCGAGCGTAGAGCGCCACAGTGAGCACCCGCTTGCCCTGGCTATTGTGAAATCGGCCGAAGACCGTGGTCTTGTCCTGGCCGGCGCCGAAGGTTTCAGCTCAGATGCCGGCAGAGGCGCGACGGCAATAGTCGAAAATCAGCGGGTCGCCGTCGGCAACCAATTACTCATGACCTCGGAGAAGGCCGAAATTCAGTCGTTCAACGATAATGCAGAAAAGCTCAGGGCGGCCGGCGCAACGGCGATCTTCGTTGCGGTCGACGGATCGCCGGTTGGCATTCTGGCCATCTCCGATCCAATGAAACGGACAACATCGGCAGCGCTTCAAACGTTGCGACAGGCGGGCATTCGTGTGGTGATGGTCACCGGCGACAACCGCACGACCGCCAACGCCGTTGCGTCGCAACTCGGCATAACCGAAGTCGAGGCCGAAGTTCTCCCCGAAAGCAAAGGCCGCATGGTCGAGAGGCTTAGACACGAGGGCCGGATCGTTGCGATGGCCGGAGACGGGGTCAACGACGCACCGGCGCTGGCGGCTGCCGATGTCGGCATTGCGATGGGCACCGGAACGGACGTGGCCATGGAGAGTGCCGGGATTACCCTTCTCAAAGGCGATTTGCGGGGCATTGTCCGGGCACGCGCACTTTCAGAAGCGACGATGAAGAATATCCGGCAAAATCTGACGTTCGCCTTTGCATACAATGCGGCCGGCATACCGATAGCCGCCGGGCTTCTTTACCCGCAGTTCGGTATAGTCCTGTCGCCAATCATAGCGGCCGCCGCGATGGCGCTGTCCTCGGTGAGCGTCGTCGCCAATGCGCTCCGTCTCCGGCAATCATAATAAGCCGCTCAGCCCGAACGGACATACGTGAGGCCGATGCCGCCGAGCGCGCCGATGAGGACGACAATAATGGGCGGTGCGCGCCAAACGGTGAGAATAACAAACCCCACGAGCGCAATCGCGAAATCCCCCGGCAACTTGACCGAGCTCGTCCAGACCGGATTGTAGAGCGCCGCACCGAGCAATCCGACGACCGCCGCGTTGACGCCGCGCATGACGGCCCGCGCGCTCGCGCGCTTTCGCAACGCGTCCCAGAACGGCAACGTCCCCATGAGGATCAGCAAGCCGGGAAGAAAGATGCCAATCAAGCCGAGTGCCGCCCCGAAAAGCCCGTGTGGCGATGGACGCACGACGGCGCCGAGATAAGCTGCGAACGAAAATAGCGGTCCGGGAATCGCCTGTGCCGCGCCATAGCCCGCAAGGAACGCATCGTCGCTTATCCAGCCCGGTGTCACGAACGCTTCGCGCAGCAGCGGCAGTACGACATGGCCTCCGCCGAACACCAGGGCGCCCGATCGATAGAATGCTTCAAACAGCGCTGCGCCCGGCCATAGTCCGAGGCCCCGCAGCACGGGAAGGCCGGCGAGCAGAAGAAAGAAAACGGCAAGCGCCAAAAACCCAGTGGTGCGCGACACCGGCACGGCGATATGACCGGTTGCTGGCGGAAGCTCCGCTCGGCAAAGCCATAACCCCGCAACGCCACCCAATGCGATAGCCGCGATCTGCGCGACCGGAGATGTGCTGAACAACAGAATGATCAGCGCCGCCGCGACGGCAATGGAGGCGCGCTCCCGGTCGGGGCACAACACACGCGCCATACCCCAAACGGCTTGTGCGACGATCGCGACCGCCACGAGTTTCAGTCCGTGGATAAGGCCAACGCCGACCGGTCCGCTGAGTAAGGTTGCGCCATAGGCAAAGAGCACGAGCGCGATGGCGGACGGCAGCGTGAAGCCGGTCCATGCCGCGAGGCCGCCCAAATAGCCGGCCCGCATGAGGCCGATGGAAAATCCGACTTGGCTGCTGGCCGGGCCGGGCAGGAATTGGCAGAGCCCGACGAGATCAGCATAGGCGTGTTCGTCGAGCCAGCGGCGGCGCACGACGAACTCCTCCCGGAAATATCCGATGTGCGCGACCGGCCCGCCGAAGCTGGTGAGGCCCAGCTTCAAGAAGGCGAGGAGAACTTCGACTGGAGAGTGTCTCCCACTCTCCTTGGCCGCGGCTGGTTGCGTGACGATCGTCATCAAGCCCTTCTCATTGCGTCGTTCGTGAACCCGAAATCCTGAGCGCGCCCAAGAGACTAGAGAGTAGTTGGCCTTTGGTCGATGGCGGACGGCAATGAGATCGGGGGCGACGCAAGTAACCGATAAATTGATCGGCCCGCGGATTCAAAAATTATAAAGATACATTGACAATGTATCTTTAACGTCCGACATTCGCTTTGTGCAGCATCGCTCGCTGCCGCAACGATGGATGAGCCCGGATCAGGATCGCAATCCCGGCTTGCGGATGGGGTTCGCGATCAAAGGAGCAGCAATGTCCCAGGTAACCGAAGCTTCAACCGTAAACGAGATCGACGTGCGCCAACTCGTTCCCGCTCAACGGCACGTGAAGATCTTTCAGCTCGTCGATGCGCTGGCGCCGGGAGCGTCGTTCGTTCTCGTCAACGATCACGATCCCAAGCCCCTTTATTATCAGCTCGAAGCCGAACACCCGAAGCAGTTTTCATGGACCTATATCGATAGAGGTCCGACCGTTTGGCGCGTTGCAATCGGCAGACTGCAGAAAGCGGCGTGAGACAAAGCCGTAGGTCCTTCGGCGCCGGCAGATCGATCGCCGGCGCCGCCTCGCAACAAGGAATTTCGCAGTGGCTGGTGTCTCACTGTCCCGATGGACAATGGCCTACTTTGCTTCGGCCCTGCTGGCGCTGGTGGTGGCTGAATGCCTGATGGTGGCGGGCTACGGATATCCTGCCGTGCCCATCGCAGCACCTGAAACGCTCGTGCTGGTTCACGTCGTTGCAATCGGTTGGCTGAGCCTTCTGATGTGCGGCGCACTTTTTCAATTCGTGCCGGTTCTTGTCGCTCGCCCGCTGCACAGCAATTCGTTGCCGTTGCCGACGTTGGGGTGTCTCGTAGCCGGACTCGTCGCGCTGCTTTTCGCCTTCCTTAAAATGGCGGGACAGATCGATCTCGACCTCGCCTACTTTCCGCTTGCGGCAACGCTTCTCGCCGCGGGGTTCACCCTCGTTTTATGGAATCTCGGCCGTACGCTGTGGGCCTCACGACCGCTGACACTACCCGCCCGCTTCGTCGCCGTCGGACTGCTGAGCGTCGGCGCCACGGCTATCCTCGGCATCACATTTGCACTCATACTTGGCGGAGTAAGCACCAACGCGCATCTCCTCGACGTCGCGGCCCTGGGCCTGCCGATCCACGTGATTGCCGGCCTTGGCGGTTGGCTGACGTTCACGGCGATCGGGGTGAGCTATCGCCTGCTTGCCATGTTCATGCTGGCTCCGGAGCTTGATGGGCCAAGCACACGCGGCGCCCTTTATTTGGGAACGGCGGCGCTTGGGGTCGCCATTGTTGGCGGCGTGGCGACGATCTGCTTCGACGGCAACCTGACAATCACCTTGAGTGCGGCAGGGCTATTGGGACTTTGCGCAATCGCACTTTACGGGCGAGATACCGTGCACCTCTATCGTGCACGCAAGCGGCGCAAGATAGAGCTGAACAGCCGGATGGCGATCTTGGCACTCGCCAGCCTGGCTGCTAGCGCAATTCTGATTGTCGTGCTTCTTGGCCTCGGCGTACTTGGCCGCCACATCGGGGCTGTCGTCTTTCTCGTCAGCTTCGGATGGCTGTCTGGTCTTGGCCTTTCAAAGCTCTACAAGATCGTCGCGTTCCTGACCTGGCTCGAATGCTATGGGCCCGTCATCGGCAAAACGCCGACACCGCGCGTGCAGGACCTCGTGGTCGAAAGCCGCGCCACCAAATGGTTCGCACTCTATTTTCTTGGCGTCTGGATGGCGACAGTCGCGCTGCTCCTCGATGGCCCGCTCGCATTTCGCGTTTCAACTGGTGCGATGCTGATCGCGACCAGCGGCATCATCGTTCAGCTCGTGAGGTCCCGCAGCCTGTGTGACGTGAAGGCTGGACTGCGCTTGCCGGAAGGCGCCCGCAGGCCGCGGTTCCTGTTCTCATCCGCCCAACACGCTTGAAAGGAAGACAGTCATGACGACAACATATGTGGACGTCGATGTACGTCCGATCCTGCGCGCCGGCGGCGAGCCGTTCGAACAAATCATGGAAGCCGTGAATGTGCTGAAACCCGGCGAAGGCCTTCGGCTCTTTGCAACCTTCAAACCGACGCCGCTTCTGCATGTGCTCGGTTCGAAAGGCTTCACGCATGTATCGAAGGAGCTTGACGGCGGAGAATGGGAAGTCGTGTTCTCGCCCTCCGGAACGCCTCCAACGAATGAGGCTTCGGTCGGTACCGCCGCGCACAACGATACGCTTTGGCCCGAGCCGATAAAGAACCTCGACAACCGCGAGCTCGATCCGCCAGAGCCGATGGTGAAGATTCTCGCGACTGCCGAAACCATGCAACCCGGCGAGGTTTTGGCCGCCTTGCTGCGCCGCGAGCCGCTGTTCCTATTCCCCGAATTGGCAAAGCGCGGACACAGCTGGCGCGGCGGCTTCGAGGCGGATGGCAAAACATACAAGGTGTTGGTGCGGATCGGCATCCCGAAGGGGAGCGCCGCATGACCGTGGAAACCACTGAAGATATCGGCGAACGGATCAGGGACGTGCTGCACCTCGTGATCGACCCGGAACTTGGATACAACATCGTCGACCTTGGGCTGATCTACGACGTGGCGGTCGAAGACGGCGGCGTCGCCCACATCACCATGACCACAACGACGCGCGGTTGCCCGGCGACAAGCTATTTATTGGATGGCGCGCGGGCGGCCGCCGGCGCGGTGTCGTCCGTGCAGTCTGTGGATGTCAAGTTGACGTACGATCCTGCCTGGACACCGAACATGATGAGCAGCGAAGCCAAGGAGCATCTCGGCATCGCGGACGGAGGCGACCGATGAGATCGAGCGCCGATACGGCTGAAAGGCGCACTGGCTTGCCCGAAAGCTCAGTCGCACTGATCGATATTCTGCTGTCGAGCCTCGAAGCGCTGGCGGCGACAGGCCAACCCGACGCGGCCTGCCGTCTCGCGGGCGAAGCTTGCGCCGCGTTGCGTGGCCGGGACCCCGCTGGATGGCAACGATTTAACGTCTTTCTGCATCGCATGACGAAGCACCTGTCATGAATGCCACGGCGGCGATAGTCGCGGAACGATAGTGAACGCGCGAGGGTAGCAACCGAATGTTGACGATCCCGAAAGAGCTTCCAGCCGGCTTCGAGGCCTATGGCAGGTCGACGGATTTCACGCCCGATAACCTACCCGCGCGACTGCAGGCGGCGCATTCGACCAAGGCAGGCACATGGGGACTTTTGCACGTTCTGGAAGGCAAGATCCTATATCAGCTGGAAGCCCCGTTCGAAGGCGAGCAATTGGCCGCTGCCGGAGAAAAAATTGTAATCGAGTCCGAGGTGCCGCATCGTGTTAAGTTCGTCGAACGCGGCCGTTTTTTCGTTGAGTTCTACCGGAAAGCCGAACTCACCCCTGGATGATTATGAACGATAGCATCACGCAAGTCGAAATCACCAACGGCGATATCGTGGTCGATGCCGTGTTGCTCGGCGAGCTGCTGAACATTCAGCCTGCGGAAGTTCCGGCATTGATGAAAGCTGGCGCAATAACGAGCATTTGCGAAAAGGGCGTCGGCGAAGATGCGGGCGAATACCGGCTGAGTTTCTTCTATCGCAATCGCCGGCTGCAACTCAGCGTAAACGAGTCTGGGCATATATTGCGGCGCTCGGTCATCGACTTCGGTGAGCGCCCGTTGCCCCGCTCGCTGCACACCGTCAGAGCCTAGCTGTCGCGATAAGTCTGCTTCCATGAAGCCCAACTCGAGAGCCAGCGTCTCAGATTTTCACCGGCGGCGTGCTCGCGAATGATTTCGAAAGCTCGCGCATCATGTCCCTGACATCGGGAAGCTCGTTGCGGTCCCAATCGGCGAGCATATGCCGGAGATCTTCTTCGCGCTGACGGACCAAGCGGTCGTAGGTAGTTCTGCCCTTCGGGGTCAGCTCGAATGTGATGGCCGACGTCTTGCACGCCATACCGGCCGCCGCGAGTCTCGCAAAGATCTGCGAATGTCGCGGATCGCCAATCAGCCACTTGGCGAGTTCCGCCTTTTCTGTCTGACCTGTTCGCTCGCCTATGCGTGCGAGCAGCCAAAATTCATCGGGCTCGAGAGGAATGTTCAAGCGCGCCGCTGAGTTCTGATAGACGCGCCAGCGGTTTTCGCGTGCTGTCACTCGCGTGACGATGCGTTCGAGTTCCTTGAGAGAGGTCGCGTCGCGCGGCATTTGGAACGGATCGCTCAGCGGCTTCTTTTCTATGCTCGTCCGGAGCGGCACTTCCTTGATTGCAAACGACAGCAGGAAGGCCAGTAACGCCAGCAGCGCGGCCGTGAGAAATACGGGGTGCAGCGACTCGACGAACAACGCCAGATAGGTGGAGCGCAACGGCTCGGTCAGCGTGGCAATCGTCGCCGGGTCGCTCAACTGGGCGGCCGCTTCAGGTAGCGTTACGTCGATTTTTCCCTGCAGCGTATAGGCGAAGATGCCGCCGAAAAGCGCCGCGCCTACAGCGCCGCCGATCGATCGAAAGAGCGTTGTGCCGGACGTCGCGACCCCAAGCTGCTCGTAAGCGACGGCGTTCTGGACGGCCATCACCAGGATCTGCATGACCATGCCAAGCCCTAACCCAAGAACCAGCATGTAAACCGAAGCCGTCGACGCCGAGGTCTCCAGGGTGATCTGCGATAGCAGGGCAAGTGCAATGGTCATGAGTCCCGTGCCCATGATCGGAAATATCTTGTACCGGCCGATACGGCTGATGATCTGGCCACTGGTGATCGAACTGGCGAATACGCCCATCATCATCGGCGTCAGATGCAGCCCGGCGCTCGTTGGATCGAGCCCTTTGACGACCTGCAGGTAGACGGGCATCAAAGTGATGGACCCGAACAGGGCCATGCCGACGATGAAGCCGATCGCCGCCGCAAGGGCGAAAGCGCGATTTGCAAACAGCGAGAGCGGCAAAAGCGGGTCAGAGACTTTCGTCTCGACGTAGATAAAGGCGCCAAGAGATACGATCCCGAGCAACGAGATCGCGAACATGCTGACGGGTGCTTCTCGCGTCAGCGCCCCTCCGAGACTTGTGATGATGACGATGCAGACGAGAGCCAGTGCAAGCAGCGCGGCGCCGGCGTAATCGATCTCGACCTTTGACGCGCGCTTGTGCGGCCTAAAACTCGCACTGATGACCGCCAACGCCAGAATACCGAATGGCAGATTGATCAAAAATATCCAACGCCAGGAAAGATTGTCGACGATGAACCCGCCAAGCAGCGGGCCGATGACCGTCGAAATTCCGAATATGCCGCCGAAGAAACCCTGATAGCGGCCACGTTCGCGCGGCGGCACGATGTCGCCGACGACCGCGACCGCGGTAACGATAAGTCCGCCGCCGCCGAGGCCTTGCACGATGCGAAAGGCGATCAACTCTGGAAGGTTCTGTGCTATGCCGCACAACGCGGAGCCGATCAGGAAGATGATGACGGCGGCTTGCAAAACCAGACGCCGGCCCAAGAGATCGCCGAGCTTGCCGTAAAGCGGCACCACGATCGTGGTGGCCAAGAGGTAAGCCGTTACGATCCATGCCAGATGCGATAGCCCGCCGATTTCGCTGACGATCGTCGGCAAGGCCGTCGCCACGATGGTCTGGTCGAGCGACGCGAGCAGCAGCACGAGTGCCAACGCTGAGAAGATCGCGAGATGGCCACGATCGCTGGTCTGGGCTCCGGGCAGGCCGTCGGCGTCAATGCGTTGCATGTTATGGAAGCGGCTTACTGAAATCGCGAAGCAGAGGAACCGGTTCCCTAGCTGGCAGTTGCATTCGCGGTAAAGTGGAAACAGAGTTCAAATTATTATTTGTGGACCGGCGGAGCCGCACGACATGGGTCGCTCCGGCGTTAACGCAAGCCGCGACAGGGTGTGGATATACCGGTCCCAGCGCGCCGCATAAGCAACACAACTCACCGTAAGGTGCGGCGCTAGTGACCTTCGGTTGGCGCACAAGGCCGAATGTGATAGCCGAACCAGATCGAATTCCGAGGTACTGCATGCGGGCATGGGCAACTGGCATCTGGGCGGCAGCGCTGATTTTGCAGTTCGCCATCGTGCCGGCAAACGCAGGCCCGACGCTGCTCTTCGAGCCCTCTACCGGCAAAATTCTTTATGCCGAGGATGTCGACGACCTCTGGCATCCGGCCTCGCTGACCAAGATCATGACGGCGTATATCGCCTTCGAAGCCATCAAAGAGGGTAAGCTCCACCTCGACGATAAGATTTCCTGTTCGTTGCGCGCGACGTTGCAGCCGCCGAGCAAGGCAGGCATCCAGGTCGGCAACACGCTGACGGTTGAGCAGGCGCTCCAGGCTGTCATCGTCAAGTCGGCGAATGACGTCACCGTCATGCTTGCCGAAGCGATCTCCGGCAGCGAAGCCGCCTTCGTCGATCGCATGAACGCGACTGCCAAACGGCTCGGCATGACGCGAACGCATTTCGTCAACACGAACGGGCTCCCCGAGCC
>NZ_DATNBA010000059.1:0-6047 GCF_035572195.1 Hyphomicrobium sp.
CAGCCGCTTCGTCGATCCAATGTCGATCCAGGTGCCGCGCGAACGCAAGCTCGCCGACAAGGACCTGCAGGACTTCCAGAAAGAGCGCGCGCGGATCGAAGACCTGATGCGCCGCGCCCCCGTGATGACGGCGAATAAGTAGCAATTGTCATCCCGGGCAAGCGAGTGCGCGAGCGATGACCCGGGACCCAGCGCAAAACGCGCCGGGCTCTAAGACAAATTCGCAAATCAATCACGGCGTCCTGGGTCCCGGCTCTTCGCTACGCTCGACCGGGATGACACCGTGAAAGTTGATACGTCGCGCCCCCGTGATGACGGAGAATAAGTAAGAAGGGCTTCGTCATCCTCGGCCGAGCGTGTGCGGAGCACACGTCGAAGGCCGGGGATCGCAAGAATCGTCGCAGACGCATTATCGAGCCTTCGGCGAGTCTGACGCTGGATCCCCGAACATCCTTGCAAGCTCGGCCGTTCGAGGATGACGAGTGACGCTTTCACACCCACCCCGTCAAATAATAGACCGCGATCACCACAAAGACGGCGACGGTCTTGATGCACGTGATCGCGAAAATATCCTTGTAGGATTGGCGATGCGTCAGCCCCGTCACGGCGAGCAGCGTAATGACCGCACCGTTGTGGGGTAGCGTATCCATGCCGCCGCTTGCCATCGCCGCAACGCGATGCAAAACCTCGAGCGGAATGCCCGCCGCGTTGGCCGCCGCGATGAATTGATCCGCCATCGCCCCGAGTGCGATGCTCATGCCGCCTGACGCCGACCCGGTTATGCCCGCGAGCGTCGTCACGGTGATCGCCTCGTTGACGAGCGGATTGGGGATCGCCTTCAAGGCGTCCGCGATGATCAGGAACCCTGGCAGCGCTGCGATGACGGCGCCGAATCCGTATTCCGACGCCGTGTTTACTGCCGCCAGGAGCGCGCCGGCGACTGCGTCTTTCGATCCCGCCGCGAAGTTCACGCTGACCGCCCGCCAGGCAAAAATCAGGACGGCGACGATGCCGAGCACGAGCGCGCCTTGCACGGCCCACACGGCTGTCAAAGAACCGACGTCGGCCGTGACCGCCTTGCCGCCAGGCGTCAGCACGACGTCGAACTTTTGCCCGTAGATGGCCGGGATAGCCAGCGTCAGCGCCTTGTTCGCAAGTCCGACGATGATGAGCGGCAAGATGGCGATGCCCGGGTGCACACCGCTGCTGGCCTCATCAACCACCGGTTCGTTCAAATGATTTTCGCCGTAGCCCTCGCCGCTCGCCAATGCCGCGCGGCGACGCCAATTCAGAAACACGAGGCCGAGCACCAGAATGAAAATCGCTCCGATCGTTCCGAGTATCGGCGCCGCCCAGGTCGTCGTTTTGAAAAACGTCGTTGGAATGATGTTCTGAATTTGCGGCGTGCCCGGCAGCGAATCCATCGTGAAGGTGAAAGCGCCGAGCGCGATCGTCGCCGGAATGAGCCGCTTCGGAATGTTGCTGCGGCGGAAAAGTTCGGCGGCGAACGGGTAGACCGCGAACACGACGACGAATAGCGAAACCCCGCCGTAGGTCAGGATCGCCGCGACGAAAACGATCGCCAGCATCGCGCGGTCCCGGCCGAGAATCGCAACGGAACTCGCGACGATGGCGCGCGCGAACCCGGACACTTCGATCAGTTTGCCGAAGATCGCCCCCAGCAGGAAGACGGGAAAGTAGAGCTTCACGAACCCGGCCATCCTCTCCATGAAGAGGCCGGTGAAAATCGGAGCCACCGCAGAAGGATCGGTCAGCAAAACGGCGCCCATCGCCGCGATCGGCGCGAATAGGATGACGCTGTGGCCGCGATAAGCCGCGACCATCAGGAATACGAGCGCTGCGATGGCAACGAGAAAGCTCAAGCGGAGTGGTCCCCCCATTCACGACCGGCCGCGACTTTAACCCGGCCACGAGCCCATCGTCATCACTACCTGCGCGCACGGCGGCCGGCTCCCGCAGGGGAGTCGCCGTGCGCAAACAAAAAGTGTTTCCGACAAATGCTCGCTGATGCCCAAAAATGCGAATCAAGAAAGATGCTATAAAAAGCTCTCAAGGAGGTCCGCGCGGGGGACGAAGTACAGAAAGGGATGAGCCTATGAAAGCCATTGCAGGGATTGTTGTCGTTACCGTCGGTGTTTTTCTCACGCCGGTTGCCGCCAACGCGCACGAACGAGTTACAGACGCCGCTTTGGGGGGCCTCGCGGGGGCGGTCGTCTTCGGTCCGGTCGGCTTGGTCGCGGGTGGGGTTATCGGCTACACGGCCGGCCCGCACATCGCGTGCAAGATCGGCGCTAAGCGCTGCTACCGTCGCGCGCACTACCGGCGTGATCGCCCTCGCAGGTGATCGCTTAGCTACCACCACGCAATGCGTCCAGAAAACGCGCGCCGCTAAGTGCGATTAGCGTTCCAAACGCCTGAGCAGAGACCGGATGGCCCGGTACCGGTCCAAACCCCGCGGCCCCTAAATCGGCCGAACCGTCCGTTCCCATGGGCTCTGCGCGGGCCAGCCACCGCCATCATCCGGGCTTGACCCGAGGTCGAAATACGGCCGCCCAATTGAATAGGGTACGCAGCAAAATATCCACTCGTAGAATGAATTCGGCCGCGACTTATTCCGAGGCCAATTTCGATGACGCCGCAATGACCGTTGGTAGTCTCAGCGACCATGTTCCAACTCCCATCGAACTTGCCCGCAATCGCGGGCGTAGCGGAACAGATGATTGCAAGAGCCGTCGACAGAGCAAAGGCGCGCATACGATTGTCAATCATGGGTGTCCTCATACGTTTGCTGTACTGCTCGTCAATTCGAACGTCCTGGTGAGGCCCATGGACATATTACTCGGCAGCCTGCCCAAATGATCACTGACGCCTCCCTTTTTTCTTGGTTAAGCCTGCCGGCGAGCCGACGGAGGGCGCGGCGTGTAGACTCACCACGCGGCGCGGCCAATGCATTTACGTAGGGGTCATGGGATAGCGTCGCGTTAAGCACGCGGCCGGCGTTCTCTCGCACCCAACTCCGCGAAGCGGAGTCGCCGGAACCTTAAGACGTCAGCAAAAAACGAATCCTCAAACCCGCGCGTGCGGCCGGCTTGACGAAGGAGAGTCGCACGCGCCAACGCTTAAGCCGCTGCCTTCACCGGCCAGCCATTGATCGTCAGATCGCCGTCGCGGACGGAGACGTGCACCGTGTCGCCGTCCTTGACGCCGCCCGCCAAAATCTGCTCGGCAAGCGGATCCTGCACGCTGCGCTGGATGACGCGCTTCAGCGGCCGCGCACCGTACGCCGCATCGTAGCCGCGATTGGCGAGCCAGGAGCGCGCCGCGTCGTCCAACTCGATTTTGATCTTGCGATCGGCGAGCAGTTTTTGCAGGCGGGCCATCTGGATATCGACGATCTTCGTCATCTCGTTCCGCTGCAAACGGTGGAATAAGATGATGTCGTCGAGACGGTTGAGGAACTCGGGCCGGAACTTGGCACGCACTTCCGCCATCACTTCGTCGCGCACCGCTTCGGTGTCCTCGCCCTCCTTCTGATTGACGAGATATTCCGCGCCGATGTTCGAGGTCAGCACGATTAGCGTGTTCTTGAAATCGACCGTGCGTCCCTGACCGTCGGTCAGCCGCCCGTCGTCCAGCACTTGCAACAGCACGTTGAAAACGTCGGGATGCGCCTTCTCGATCTCATCGAAAAGAATGATCTGGTAGGGGCGACGGCGAACCGCTTCCGTCAGCGCGCCGCCTTCCTCATAGCCGACATAGCCCGGCGGCGCCCCGATGAGCCGCGCAACCGAGTGCTTCTCCATGTATTCCGACATGTCGATGCGTAAGAGCGCCGTGTCGTCATCAAAGAGATAACCCGCCAAGGCTTTCGTCAGCTCTGTCTTGCCGACGCCCGTCGGTCCAAGGAACATGAAGGACCCAATCGGCCGGTTCGGGTCCTGCAGACCGGCACGCGCGCGCCGCACCGCCGTCGAAACGGCGATGATGGCTTCCTTCTGCCCGATGACGCGCTTCGACAGCGCGTCCTCCATCTTCAGGAGCTTGTCGCGCTCGCCTTCGAGCATCTTGTCGACCGGCACGCCCGTCCAGCGCGATACGACGGCCGCGATCTGATCCGGCGTTACGGCCTCTTCGACCATCGCGCCCTTGCCGTCCTGCGATTCAATCGCCGCGATCTTTTTCTCGAGATCCGGTATGAGGCCGTAGCGAAGCTCGCCCGCACGCGCCAGGTTGCCCTTGCGTTGCGCCTGCTCGAGTTCGTTGCGCAGCCCCTCCAGTTCTTCCTTGAGTTTCTGGGCCGAGCCAAGCTTCTGTTTTTCAGCCTGCCACCGTGCCGTCATCGCCTTCGATCTTTCCTCGAGTTCGGCGATCGACTTTTCGAGACGCCCGAGACGGTCTTTCGACGCCGTGTCGGTTTCCTTCTTCAGGGCTTCGCGCTCGATCATCATCTGCATTAGATCGCGGTCGATCGCATCGAGTTCTTCAGGCTTGGAATCAACCTGCATGCGGAGACGCGCCGAGGCCTCATCGACCAAATCGATGGCCTTGTCGGGAAGAAAGCGATCGGTGATGTAGCGGTTCGAAAGCGTCGCGGCGGCGACGAGCGCGCTATCGGTGATGCGCACGCCGTGGTGCAGCTCGTACTTCTCTTTGATGCCGCGCAGAATCGAGATCGTATCCTCGACCGTCGGTTCGCTGACGAAGATCGGCTGGAAGCGCCGCGCAAGCGCCGCGTCCTTTTCGATGTGCTTCCTGTATTCATCGAGCGTCGTCGCGCCGACGCAATGCAGCGCCCCTCGCGCCAGTGCCGGCTTCAACAGATTGCCCGCATCCATCGAGCCTTCGGCCTTTCCGGCGCCGACAATCGTGTGCAATTCGTCGATGAAAAGAATGATGTTGCCCTGCTCGGCCTCGACCTCCGAAAGCACCGATTTCAGACGCTCCTCGAATTCGCCGCGGTATTTGGCTCCGGCAATCAGCGCGCCCATATCGAGCGCCAGAAGCTTCTTGTTTTTAAGGCTTTCCGGCACGTCGCCCTTGACGATGCGCAGCGCCAAGCCTTCGGCGATCGCTGTCTTTCCGACGCCCGGCTCGCCGATCAGAACCGGATTGTTCTTCGTCCGGCGCGACAGCACCTGGATCGTGCGGCGGATTTCTTCGTCGCGGCCGATCACCGGATCCAGCTTGCCCGTCGCCGCGACCTCCGTCAGATCGCGCGAGTATCGCTTCAAGGCATCGTAAGCTTGCTCGGCCGAGGCCGTATCGGCGGTGCGCCCTTTGCGGATATCGTTGATCGCAGCGTTGATCTTGTCGGCCGTCACTCCGGCGGCCCGCAGCGCCTTGCCTGCATCGCTCGAAACGTCGAGCGCCAGCGCCAGAAGCAACCGCTCGGCCGTCACGAACTTGTCGCTCGCTTTGTCGGCAAGCTTTTCGACGGCATCGAAGAGCCGCGCCGTTTCCGGTGCGACATAAACCTGCCCCGAACCGCCGGTCACCTTGGGCTTCTTGGCGAGCGATTGTTCGACGGCCTGCAGCGCCGCCCGAGAATCGCCACCGGCGCGCGTGATGAGGCCGCTCGCCAGACCTTCGGGGTCGTCGAGAAGTACCTTCAGCAAATGGTCGGGTGTAACCTGTTGATGATTTTCGCGAAGCGCTAGCGACTGGGCTGATTGAATGAAGCCCTTGGCGCGATCGGTGTAGCGTTCGAAATTCATGTTTGATCCTCCAGCGCACCCGATCCACCCAAAGGCGTGGAAGGAATGCCATCAGATTTTAGTCCAGCTTCGGCGCGGCTGAAGACCCAATGTGAGGCGTCCCGTCCGGCCCGATACGATGCTGATATAGGATCGGACCGCGCCTGAAGAAGAGGTCGTCGCGGCAAAGCTCCAAGGAAGCCTCGCACATGTCGGAAGTTGCGTCAGCAAGGGTTCATGCCCTGTACCGCGATCCGGTTAAGGGAATGCCGCCGGAACAGCTCGAAAGCGTCGCGTTAACCGAAGTTGGGACACGGACAAACTTTCGCGCGG
>NZ_DATNBA010000060.1:0-37142 GCF_035572195.1 Hyphomicrobium sp.
GTCAGGATCGCCATCGTCTCGATCTCGCTGCCATCGGCACCGAGCCAGACTTCCGAAATCCCGGCGAAAGCGAAAAGCTCGGTATCCTTGAGGCCGATGAAGTGCGGCCGCTTAGCGCCGCGTGCGCCCGTCCACTCGTAAAATCCGCTGGCCGGAACAAGGCACCGGCGATGGCGCAGACCGCCGCGGAACGATGGCTTGTCGATCGCCGTCTCGGCGCGGGCGTTGATCAGCGTCGCGAACGAGCGCGGGTCCTTGACCCACGACGGGATCAGGCCCCAGCGCACCAGTCGCAACTGGCGCGCGCCTTTCGGATCGAGACGAGCGATAAGAACAGGCTGCGTCGGCGCGATGTTGTAGCGCGGCGGAAACTCGTCCACGGCCGCGCAATCGAACAGCCGGCGAACTGCTTCGGGCGGGGATGTGAGGCTATAGCGTGAGCACACGGCGAGACCTAATGATCAATGGACCGATTTAATATAAGCGATGGCCGTGGCTCCGCCCAGAATCTGCTTTAAGTGCCCCGCAATGGAAATGTCAGCCGCAAAACCTGAAATGCGCACGCGACGCCGATGGCTGCGGGCGTCGATGATCGCGATCGCGACGGCCACGCTCGTCATTGCAAACGGTACCGCAGCGATCGCAGCAGCGGATAAAAAGCCCTACGATGATAAACTGTTGCGGCTCTCCGAGATTTTGGGGGCGGTGCACTACCTGCGCGAACTCTGCGGAGCCAACGAAGGTCAGTACTGGCGCGACCGCATGCATGATCTGATGGAGGCCGAAGGATCGAGCGCACTGCGGCGCGCCAACCTGACACGGGCTTTCAACCAGGGTTATCGCAGCTACAGTCGCACGTATAACACCTGCAGCCCATCGGCCCAGACCGCGATCACGCGATTTCTCTCGGAAGGTTCCGAACTGTCGGAAGGCTTGCTCAAAGCTTTCCCTTGACCACGTGCCCGGCCACAAGCTTAACGCGGGACGCACGTGGCGACGTTGGGTTTACTGTGAATTGTGGCAGCTACGACCTATCGCGCAAGCTCATGCTAGTTCACAACGTTCAGGGGGGCGCACCGGTTGTGCGCGAGATACAGGTTTAAATTGTTATGCAGTGTTTTGAAGACATCGATACGAAGAACCCAACTCTAAAGGCGCTCGATCTCATTCTGGCGGCTTGGGACGAAGGTGTTGACACCGGCGTCGCTCCACAGCAGATGGCTTATGCCGCGCTTTTCACGGCATTGACGGACCTTGTGGCAATCTACGGCGAGAATGCCGTCATTCATCTGACGCGGGGGTTGGAAAAGCGCGTTGTCGAAGGTGAGTTCACGCTCACTCGCCGCGACCAGTGATCAAAAACGCCCAGCCTTCCAGATCACTTCAGCAATTAGCACGGCTCCAAAGAGTCCGAGCAGAAATCCCGCGATCCGATTGATGGCGTGCAATCTGCGCATATCGATCTGATGGCGATAGCGTCCGATCAGGTTCGACAGCGTAATCCACCACAGCATACTGCCGGCGACGATCGCAGCGACCATCAGCAGCACATCGATTGTCGAATGAACTTCGACAAACGTACTGATGCCGCCGAAGACGGCAATCAATCCGAGTACGGCGCCGGGATTGGTGACCGTCAAAAAGAATGTCTGCGGAATGTCCCAGGCAAAGTCCCTGAGGCGAGCTGTGGCTTCGGCTTCCCCTGCCATCTTCAGCCGGGGAGGACTGAAGTAGAGCCGCAGACCGAACACAATCAGCGCTACGCCGCCGCACAACTGAATGATCGCGCGGTGCGTCTGCACGGCGCCCGAGAGAGTGCCGACGCTTAGGCCCGCACAGAGAGCGATCAAACCGTCGCCCATAACCGAGCCGATACTTGCGGCTATGCCGCCCCAGAAGCCGCGCTCGATGGCGCGCTGAATACACAGCACGTTGACCGGTCCAACGGGCGCCGCAATGAGAATGCCGGCGATCAGTCCGATCGGAATGATGAGCGGATTCGGAATATAGGTCATCAAGGCGGGATGTGCTCAGTATTGGAGAGTGATGTCACGCGCGCGAGACGACAGTTCTTCATTTTTCCACATTTACGCGTAGCCGGGAGACGCAACGGTGATGAGGCAGTCCCCCGCGGCAAATTCAAAAGGCCAAGACGACGCCGGAAAATGGCATTTGCTGAGCGAGTCCCCATCCCCGTACTGGTAGTTGCGGCCTAGTCGCTTGTCCATGTCTTGCAACCGACACCGGCCAACACCACGCAGTTGGTGATTACCAGGGGATTTAGTGGAGCTGGGCGAACCAATCTCACCCGCTCCGGGGTTCTGGCTACTTGGCAAAACCGACGCCGGCAGGCGGCCTCAGCGGCGGCCTCATTACTATCAAAAAATAGTTAACGCTCCGACTGAACAGACTAATCCAGCGGAACATTGCTGCGGAGGTGGAGACGCATGTCAGCCAATTGCCGCAGAGGGGTGTCGGCAACATGAGATCCGCGGTATTCCGCTCCCGTCTTATGTGAGTGGCGAGGGTTAGTCCGATGAAAAATGTGTGCGTTCTAGCAGCTGTGATTACGAGCTTCGCAATTGCAGCGCCGGCCCAGGCGTTTCACCCGGCTGACGAAACATACGGTTACGTGCCTCCGAAAAAACTGCAGCGCGCGCAGCGCGCCAACGCTGCTCCGCAGCCTCTCTTCGGCATGGGCTGGGACTGGGGCCGGCCGCAGGATCGGTCGGACAATTCGGATAACGCGCCAGGCAACCAGCGATCGCCGTCATCGCTGACCGGCGGAGGTCAACCGCATATCGCCGCCGTGGCACCGCCGAAAGTGTCGTTTCCGAACAGCTACGGCGCCGGCTCAATCGTCATTGATACCGCCGGACGCCGCCTCTACTACGTCCTCTCTTCGTCGACGGCCTACCGCTACCCAATTGCTGTCGGCAAGCAGGGTTTTGCGTGGACCGGCACGGAAAAAATCTCGAAAAAGGTAGCGTGGCCGGAATGGCGGCCCCCGGTTGAAATGCGCGCCCGCAAGCCAGGACTACCCGAACATATGGCCGGCGGCATTCGCAATCCGCTCGGCGCCATGGCGCTCTATCTCGGCAATACGCTCTATCGCATCCACGGCACCAACGACGTCAAGTCGATCGGGACCGCGGCATCGTCAGGCTGCATCCGCATGACCAACGGCAACGTGATGCACCTTTCAAGCATCGCCGGTGTCGGCACCACGGTGCATGTTCTGAGACGCTTGCCTGCAGGTACGGCGCGAACCGCGCAAGCGGATTAGCTGACTGAGGCGGCCTAGCTTAGCTGGTCGCGTTCAATCAGCGTCAGCGCGCGAATCCTTCGAGAAAGCCAACGGGCTCGCCATGTGCGGGCCCGTTGATTTCGCCCTCCCACATGACCTTTCGACCGCGGACGAAAGTCCCGATCGGCCAGCCGGTTACTTCCACACCGTCGTAGGGGGTCCAGCCGCAGCGACTCTCAATCCACTTGTTCGAGATCGTCACCTTGCGTTTGAGATCGACGATCGTCAGATCGGCATCGTAGCCGACCGCCAGACGGCCCTTGTTTCTGATGCCGAACAGGCGTTGCGGCCCGTGACTCGTCAAATCGACGAAGCGCTGCAGCGATAGCCGGCCGGCATTCACGTGATCGAGCATGGTCGGCACCAGCGTCTGCACGCCCGTCATGCCCGAATGTGTCTCCGGATAAATGCGATCCTTCTCCTCGCGCGTGTGCGGAGCGTGATCGGAACCCAGTACGTCGACGACGCCCGACGCGAGCGCTGCCCAGATCGCCGCGCGGTGCCGGGCGTCGCGGACCGGCGGGTTCATTTGGGCATAAGCGCCAAGACGCTCGTAGCAACCGGGGCCTTCGAGCGTCAGATGATGCGGCGTGACTTCGACCGTCGCGTAGGCTTTGTGATCTGCCAGAAACGCCATCTCGTCGGCCGTCGAGACGTGCAGCACGTGAACGCGCTTGCCGTGCTTTTCGGCGAGCCCGACGAGCCGCTTCGTTGCGATCAGCGCGGCTTCGGGGTCGCGCCATTCAGGATGCGAGGATGGATCGCCTTTGCGGCGCAGGTGCATGCGCGATCTAAGCCGCGCTTCATCCTCGGCATGAAACGAGGCTCGGCGGCAAATCTTGGCAATGATGCCGTCGAGCGTCGCCTCGTCATCGACCAGGAGATCGCCGGTCGAGGAACCCATGAAGACCTTGATACCCGCCGCCGACTCGAGCTTTTCGAGTTTCGGAATGTCGGCAACATTGTCGCGCGTGCCGCCGACAAAAAAGGCGAAATCGCAGAACATGCGATGCCGGGCGCGGTGCACTTTATCGGCCAACGTCTCGGCGGAAGTGGTCAAGGGCTTCGTGTTCGGCATTTCGAAAACGGCAGTGACGCCGCCCGCAACCGCAGAGCGGCTGCCGGTTTCGAGATCTTCCTTGTGCTCCAGGCCCGGCTCGCGGAAATGCACCTGCGTGTCGATGACGCCGGGCAGGATGTGCAAGCCCCTGGCATCGATCGTCTCTGCAGCTTTTGCCGCTCCGAGCGCGCCGATTGCGGCTATACGCCCGCCCGAAACCGCGATATCGCGGACGCCTTCGCCATCATGATTGACGACCGTTGCGCCCCGCAACACGACGTCGAATGTCTCGGCCATTTGGCGCCGCTCCTTGCACTTGCCTTCGGCAAGATCCCCGCATACGTAACTCTCACCCCGTTTGCAATCGAAGCGAGACCAGATGTCCGCCGCCAACATAGCGCGACTTACCGACCGTGGCGTCGTGAGCGTGACAGGCCGCGACAGCGAAAAGCTGCTGCAGGGGCTCATCACCAACGATCTGGAGCATGTCGCTGCGGAGTCGGCGCCCTACCCGGCGCTTCATGCGGCGCTGCTTTCGCCGCAGGGCAAAATCCTGTTCGACTTTTTCGTCGTCCAGGTCGCCGACGGCTATCTGCTCGACGTCGACCGCGCCAAAGCCGCCGAACTGGTGAAACGGTTATCGATGTACAAACTCCGGGCCGAGGCCGCAATTGCCGACGTGTCGTCCCGCTACACGATTTTCGCGGTCTGGGGCGATGGCACCGCTGCGCATGCCGAAGGTCACGTCGGCATCCATTTCGCCGATCCTCGTCATCCTCACTTCGGCTTCCGCCTCTTGGCCGAAGATCAGACAAACGTTGCGCCCGAACTGCGCGACACCGAAGCGTCGCATCATGCCTACGACGCCGAGCGAGTCAGGCTCGGCGTCCCCGAAGGCGGCAAGGACTACGCATTCGGCGACGCCTATCCGCACGAGGCAAACTTCGACCTGTTGCACGGCGTGTCCTTCACGAAGGGCTGCTACGTCGGACAGGAAGTCGTGGCGCGGATGCAGAACAAGACGGTCGTGAGAAAACGCGTCGTGAAAGTTTCGGCGCACGGGCCTCTAACGTCAGGCGCCGACGTGTTGCTGGGCGAAGCTGCAATTGGATGTATCGGAACGGTCGATGGCAACACTGCGCTCGCCATGATGCGTCTGGACCGAGCCCTCGAAGCGGAGCAGAAAGGCCAAAAGCTCACCGCGGGCGACATCATCGTGACGCCGGATGCCGACGCTCTCTCGCGCTATCTCGCCACGGCCGCAGCCCGGCCCGCGTCAGCGCTCCATACGTGAGCTCCCATGAAAATCACCAAGGAAATCGAACGTTGTCCGTGGGCTGGCGCTGCCGACACGGAGTACGCGCGTTACCACGACGAGGAGTGGGGCGTGCCGATGACGGACGACCGCGCTCTTTTCGAAAAGCTCGTCCTTGAAGGATTCCAGGCCGGGCTTTCGTGGCTGACGATCCTGAGGAAACGCGAAAATTTTCGCAAAGCGTTTCATAATTTTGATGCCACTCGGATGGCGCGCTTTACCGAGCGCGACATCGCTCGACTGATGAATGACGCCGGCATCATCCGCAACCGCGCCAAGATCGAAGCAACGATTTCGAACGCCAAGGCCTATCTGGCGTTATCTGAGCGCATTGCGTTCTCTCAATATGTTTGGGGATTTATCGAAGGCCGCCCGATCATCAATAAGCTGACATCGTTGAAGGGCGTCCCGGCAGAGACGGACATATCGAAACGGATCAGCAAGGCGCTGAAAGCGGATGGCTTCCGCTTCGTCGGATCGACGACGCTTTATGCGTTCATGCAGTCGACCGGCATGGTCAACGACCACATCGTCTCGTGCTTTCGCCACGATGCGTGCGCGAAACTTCAAAAGAAGCTCAAGGTCGCGGGCCTCGGCGCATGACTGGCGACAACGCTCCGAGAGCTTGGCAGCGCATGCTATCAGGCCGCCGTCTCGATCTCCTCTCTCCGCAACCCGAAGACATCGAGATCGAAGACATTGCCCACGGCTTGGCGCGGGTCGCGCGCTGGAACGGGCAGACGATCGGCGAGCACGCGTTTTCCGTGGCGCAGCACAGCCTGATCGTCACCGATATTCTCGCCGCGATCGAACCGGGCTTCGGATCGAAGCAACTTTGCGCCGGGCTGCTGCACGACGCGGCGGAATATGTGATCGGTGATCTGATCAGTCCATTCAAAGCCGCTATCGGACTTGACTATAAGGCTTTCGAGCACAGGCTACTCGAAGCCATCCACCGCCGCTTCTGCCTCGGCGAAATCGACGCCGCGGTCAAAAACGAGATCAAGCGTGCCGACAGAATCGCGGCTTATTACGAAGCGACGCGACTCGCGGGCTTCGCGGAAGCGGAGGCAGAGCTCTTTTTCGGAAGGCCCGCAGTGCCGGAAATCCTCGACCGTGAACTTGCTGAACTTAGACCAATCTCGACGAGCGACGCCCAGTCACGATTTCTTTCAAGATTTCAACGTCTGTCGCGGCGCTGACAATTCGGCGATTTTGGGGCACTTCCCCAGTTATAGTTGCAGCGCGCATTCTGAAAATCGCCATGATCACCCACTAGCTCGCCTCATGGGGAGCACGGGGAAGACATCGATGAATATGGAACTTTCTGGTCGGAGAAAACCGTCGCTCGAAAAATTTCAGCGCACTCCAGACAACGAGCCGATCGAACACTCATCCGTCGGTATAGGGCTCAATGCGGCGATCGTAGCTGTCGCCGATAACGAACCCGTCGCTCTTGTGGTCCGTGGCGAAGCGGACAGCATCGGCGCGACGGACATTCTGCCGTTCGGTCCTTTTAATCCGCGTGAGCATCGTACTCTTGAAGGCGGCCTTCGGGCTTGGGTTCACGATCAAACCGGTCTGGACCTCGGTTACGCAGAGCAGCTCTACACATTTGCGGATCGCGGGCGCCATGCCGAGCACGCCGAGGCGGCACCGCACGTCGTCTCCATCGGCTATCTCGCACTGACGCAAGCGGTGGGCCACCACGGCCTTACCAACGGCGTCTGGCGCAGCTGGTATCAGTACTTCCCTTGGGAAGACTGGCGGCGTGGACGGCCCGAAATCATCGCCCGCGATATCGAGCCGCGGCTCAAATCCTGGGCGGAGAAATCGTCGCCTCAGTCAGTGGCACAAGGGCCGATTGCCCGCGCCGATCGGGCTCGCATTTGCTTCGGCTTCGACGGCATGCCGTGGGACGAGGAGAAGGTGCTGGAGCGTTTCGAACTTCTCTACGAAGCGGGCCTTGCAGATGAAGCCGCCCGCGAGGGCCGCAACGCCGCACGCGAATGGACGGAACGTCCGAAGCTCGGCTTGGCAATGCAGTCCGATCATCGCCGCATCCTCGCAACGGCCATCAGCCGTACGCGTTCCAAGATCAAATATCGCCCGGTCGTCTTCGAACTGATGCCGGACGAATTCACGCTGTACGAACTGCAGAAAACGGTCGAGGCCATTCTCGGGCCGCATCTGCACAAGCAGAATTTCCGCAGGCTCGTTGAAGGCGCAGGTCTCGTTGAACCGACGGGCGACGTGAAAACGCGCACTGGCGGCAGGCCGGCGAAACTCTTCCGCTTCCGGCGGGAAGTTTTGCTGGAACGTCCGGCGCCGGGCGTACGCGTCTCGGCACCGCCTAGCCGTCTCTAGTCGAGGACACGCGACAGCCGGACACCGGAACCGCGCCACTGGAATTTCGTTCTCAACTACATTATCTTGACACGTGTTCGGGGATGCTCATTCAGAGCATTTCCGAGCACGTTCTACGGCCGATGCTGCCGGCGCGTTTTACGCTCCTAATATGCTCGTTGCGAGCATAAACTAAGGAAGTGAAATCGATGGGTTCTACGGTTGCTACAGCCACGAGATTGGCTCCCGCCAAATCTTTTGGCCTGACCGATCCGAAGCCTGGAACGGCACTACCGTTTTCCTGGTCGCCTGCGCTGAAGCTCGAAATGGCGCCGCTCTACGAGCGCGTGAAGCACGTCATCACTCCGATGGAGTGGCCACACTACGCGCCGCTGATTAAGTCGATCAATGCGCTGAAGGCCGAGCGCAAGGCCGTTATCCTGGCGCACAATTACATGACGCCGGAAATTTTTCACTGCGTCGCCGATTTCCGCGGCGACTCGCTGCAGCTTGCGAAAGAGGCGGCTCGCACGAGCGCCAAGGTCATCGTTCAGGCCGGCGTGCACTTCATGGCCGAAACCTCGAAGCTGCTGTCGCCCGAGAAGACCGTCCTCATTCCCGATCTGCGTGCCGGCTGCTCCCTCGCCTCATCGATCACCGCCGACGACGTGAAGATGCTGCGCGAAGCTTACCCGGGCGTTCCGATCGTCACCTATGTCAACACGTCCGCAGCGGTCAAAGCGGAATGCGATATCACGTGCACGTCGTCGAATGCGGTCAAGGTCGTCGAAAGCCTCGGCGCGCCACGCGTGCTGTGCATACCGGATCAGTATTTGGCGAAGTGGGTCCAGTCGCAGACGAAGGTCGAGGTCATCGCCTGGAAGGGCGCCTGCGAAGTGCACGAACGCTTCACCGGCGAAGAGCTCGAACGCATGCGTGCCGACGAGCCCGGCCTCAAGATCATCGCGCACCCCGAGTGCCCGCCCGACGTCATCGCGGCCGCCGACTTCACCGGCTCGACGTCCGGCATGATCCAGTGGGTCAAAGACAAGCAGCCGGCGAAAGTGATGCTGGTTACCGAATGCTCGATGGCCTCCAACGTCGCGGTCGAAGTTCCTAACGTCGAGTTCATTCGTCCATGCAATCTCTGCCCGCATATGAAACGCATCAGTCTCGAGAACATCTACGAGAGCCTCGTGCACTTGCGCTATGAAGTGACGGTCGATCCGGCCGTTGCCGAGCGTGCGCGCCGCGCCGTCGAGCGCATGGTCAAGCTAACCAACTAGCTTTTGAAGGCCGCTCCGGAGACAATCCTATGGGCACACGAACCAAGCACCCCGCCGCGCAAAAATTCGCCGCCTTCGAAGGCCAGCCGGGTGCCGGCGACATCGTGATCATCGGTGCCGGTCTTGCCGGGCTGTTCACGGCTCTGAAACTGGCGCCGCTGCCGGTTACGGTCATCGCCGCGGCACCGCTCGGTGAAGGCGCGTCGAGCATGTGGGCACAAGGCGGCATTGCCGCTGCTGTTGGCGAAGGTGACAGCACGGCGAAGCACGCTGCCGATACGATCGAGGCCGGCGGCGGCATCGTCGATGAGGAGGTTGCCCGTCTCGTTGCCGACGAAGGACCGGATCGCATTCGCGATTTGCTGAGCTATGGCGTGCCGTTCGACCGCGATCTCGAAGGCCATTACGTCCTGTCGAAAGAAGCCGCACATTCTGAAAAGCGGGTCGTGCGCGTCTCGGGCGACAAGGCGGGTGCGGCCATCATGCAGGCCCTCATCGCCGCCGTACGTGCGACGCCGTCGATCCGGCTTCTCGAAGGCTACGAAGCCGACGATCTCATTGCCAAGAATGGCCGCGTCGAAGGCGTGCGGCTGATCCGTCCGTCCGCACCCGGCAATGGCAGCTACGCGTTCGTTCCCGCTTCGGCCGTCGTGCTGGCGACGGGCGGCGTCGGCGCGTTGTTCGCGCTCACCACCAATCCGTCGTACGCAAAGGGCGAAGCCTTGGCTATGGCGGCTCGCGCCGGTGCGGTGATCGCCGACCCCGAATTCGTGCAGTTTCATCCGACGGCCATCGATGCGGGAATCGATCCCGCGCCGCTCGCGACCGAAGCATTGCGCGGCGAAGGGGCGACGCTCGTCAATTCGAATGGCGAACGCTTCGTGACGGCAATCGATCCGCGCGGCGAACTTGCGCCCCGGGATGTCGTGGCACGCGCCGTATACGCCGAACTCAACGCCGGCCGCGGCGTCTACCTCGATTGCCGCGAGGCGATAGGTTCGAATTTCCAGAGGGAATTTCCGACTGTCTGGGGCCATTGCCGAAAAGCCGGCATCGACCCATCGACCGAACTCATCCCCATCGCGCCGGCCGAGCACTATCACATGGGCGGGATCGCCACCGACGCGCGCGGGCGAACCAGCCTCGCCGGGCTTTGGGCCGTCGGCGAAGTCGCGTCGACGGGCTTGCACGGCGCCAACCGGCTTGCATCGAATTCACTTCTCGAAGCTGTGGTATTCGGGGCGCGCGTCGCGTCGGACATCGTTCGATATCTTCCTACTGATCGCGTCGGACATTTCGTGCAGCCACGACGCATCGTTGGAACGCGCGCCGCCGATCCTGCCTCCCGGCGCGAAGCCCTGGAACAGCTGCGCGCCATCATGACGAAACACGTCGGCGTCGCACGTTCGGCGAAAGGTCTGAGGTTAGCACTTGCCGCCCTCAAAGCGCTCGACGCGGAGGCCGCAACCGACTCGGTTCTCTCAAATATGATTCTGACGGCGCGCCTCATCGCTGCCGCGGCGCTAATGCGGAAGGAAAGCCGAGGCGGCCATTACCGCGTCGACTACCCGACGGCCAATCCCGCACTTCAACGGCGCACCTTCATCACGCTCGACGATCTCAATGCTCTTGATCAGCCGCCACGTTCCGCAAGCGGTGTCGCGGCGCTCGCCGGATGCGGCTCATGACGGCGACGCGGACTCGAATGCCGCCGCCTGCACCGCCGCCTCAATATCTCGTCGATGCCGCGGTTCGCGCCGCTCTCGACGAAGACCTGGGAATAGCCGGCGATATCACGACGCAGGCGACGGTGGCGCCCGGCACGCGCGCCGAAGCTGCGATTGCTGCCCGCAGGCCGGGCGTGGTTGCAGGCTTAGGCTTGGCGGAAGCGGCTTTTCGTGCGCTCGATCCGAACGTCGTTTTCGCGATCGAAACCGAGGATGGCGAGGCTGTCTCTGCGGGCGGCATCATCGCGCGCATCTCGGGTGATGCCCGCGCCGTTCTTTCAGCCGAGCGCGTCGCTCTCAATTTTCTTGGCCGCTTGTCGGGCATTGCGACGCTGACGCGCCGTTACGTCGACGCGATCGCCGGCACGAACGCAAAGATCGTCGATACGCGAAAGACGACGCCGGGGCTCAGAGCCTTCGAGAAGTATGCCGTGCGTTGCGGCGGCGGGCACAACCACCGCGTCGGCCTTTTTGATGCGGTGATGATCAAGGACAATCACATTGTCGCGGCGGGCGGCATCACGGCCGCCGTCAGGTCGGCGAGGGCCGCTGCCGGACACATGACCAAAATCGAGGTCGAGGTCGATACGCTTGAGCAGCTGCAAGTTGCGTTGCGGGAAAATATCGACTGCATCCTCCTCGACAACATGAAGCCTGCTGCGTTGGCTGACGCGGTAAAAATCGTGGCGGGACGCTGTCTTACCGAAGCTTCCGGGGGGGTCAACCTGGACACCGTTCGGGATATCGCGGCGAGTGGCGTCGATCTGATTTCAGTCGGCGCGCTGACGCATTCGGCGTCCGTTCTCGATCTCGGACTGGACTTTGCGGCGGCGGCGACAAGGTCAAAAGCCATTCAAGCTTGATTTTGCCATAGTCGATGCGCATCTGCTTTAACGCACGACGCGCCTCGGCGGCGTCAACATGAGGGGTCACGACCAATGGAATGGATCGTCGTTTGGGGATTGATCGCCATATCGGCCTCGGTACTCGCGGCCATTCTGGCGGGCATCAAAAATCGCGAATATTCCTACTGGGTGGCTTGGAGCTTTCTCGTGCCGCCGCTCGTTCTTTGGCTCCTGTTTCTCCCAAAGAATAAAGGCCCGCGCCCGCGGCAGCCGCGCCTCGACGATATCGATCGCCGCGAAAACGGTCCGCTCTAGGACGCCCTTCTAAGCAGGTTGAACGGCCTTGCGCTGCCGCCGCCGGATGGTCGCCTGCGCTGCCGCTAGCCGCGCGATCGGCACGCGATACGGCGAACATGAGACGTAGTCGAGATCGACGTCTTCGAAAAACCCGATCGACTTCGGATCACCACCGTGCTCGCCGCAGATGCCGGTCTTGAGGCTGGGTTTGGCACCACGGCCGCGCACAACGCCGATCTTCACCAATTCTCCGACGCCTGACTGGTCGATCGACACGAACGGATCAATCGAGACGACTTCCTTTTCAATATAATTCGCGAGGATCGGCGCGGCATCGTCGCGCGACAGGCCGAGCGTCGTCTGTGTGAGATCGTTGGTACCGAACGAGAAGAAGTCGGCGCCCTTTGGTCCCGCCGCGATATCGGCGGCACGCAGCGCCGCTCTCGGAAGCTCTATCATCGTGCCGACATCGAACGGGATGGTGACGCCCGTCTCCGCCTCAACGGCCTTCGCGGTATCGACGATGACGGTGCGCAGAATGTCGAATTCGCGGCGGTACGCGATGAATGGGATCATCACCTCGGGCCGGACAGCATTTCCAGTTTTGCGCTGCGCGTTGACTGCGGCTTCGAAGATGGCGCGCGCCTGCATGCGCGTGATCTCCGGAAACTTGATGCCGAGCCGGCAGCCGCGGAAACCCAGCATCGGATTGAATTCCTCAAGCTCGGCGACGCGGGCCTTGAGGTGCATCAGATCGACGCCGACGGCGGCTGCGACTTGCGCTGCTTCGCGATCCTCGTGGGGAAGAAATTCGTGCAGTGGCGGATCGAGCAGACGGATCGTCACCGGCAATCCTGCCATGATCTCGAAGAGTTCTTCGAAATCGGCGCGCTGCACCGGCAGCAGCTTGTCCAGCGCCCGCTGCCGACCCTCCTCGTCTTCGGCGCAGATCATTTCGCGCACAGCCAGAATGCGGCCTTCCTCGAAAAACATGTGCTCGGTCCGGCAAAGTCCGATGCCCTCGGCGCCGAAACGCCGAGCCTGGCGCGCGTCGCGCGGTGTGTCGGCGTTTGTGCGAACTTTCATGCGGCGGACGCCGTCCGCCCATTCCATGACGGTTGCAAACGTCCCCGAGAGCTGGGGGGGAAGCATTTTCGCCTTGCCCGCATAGACGCATCCCGTGCTGCCATCGATCGTGATGATGTCGCCGGATTTGAAGGTGCGTATGCCGGCGCGCATCACCCCTGTATTGGCATCGATCCTGAGCGTTCCGGCGCCAGAGACGCACGGCCGGCCCATGCCGCGCGCCACGACGGCCGCGTGACTGGTCATGCCGCCGCGCGCAGTGAGGATGCCAACGGCCGAGTGCATGCCTTGTACATCCTCGGGGCTCGTTTCGGAGCGGACGAGAATGACGTCCCTGCCTTTGGCCTTAAGTGCTTCCGCCATCTCGGAATGAAATGCGATCTCGCCCGACGCGGCTCCAGGCGAGGCGGGCAATCCCTTGGCGATCAGATCATGCTCGGCCGCCGGATCGATCGCGGGATGCAACAACTGATCGAGCTGCGTCGGCTCGACCCGCAGGATCGCCTCTTCCCGGCTTATCAGCCCCTCGCTCGCGAGGTCGATGGCAATTCTCAGCGCGGCATCGGTCGTGCGCTTGCCGGCTCGCGTCTGCAGGATCCAAAGCTTGCCGAGTTGAACAGTGAATTCGACGTCCTGCATGTCGCGATAATGATGTTCGAGCCGATCGAAAATTTGTTTCAGCTCTGCGAACGCTTCCGGCATGGCGAGTTCGAGTGAAGCTTCAGGTGCCGTGCCGGCGTTTTTCCTCGTCAACGGCTGCGGCGTGCGAATTCCGGCAACCACGTCTTCGCCCTGGGCGTTCGGCAAATACTCGCCGAAAATCTCGCGCTCGCCCGTTGAAGGATTGCGGGTGAAGGCAACGCCGGTCGCGGAATTGTCTCCGAGGTTTCCGAAGACCATTGCCTGCACGGTGACGGCCGTGCCCCAGTCGTCCGGAATGTCGTGCAACCGGCGATAAGTTTCGGCGCGCGGGTTGTGCCAGGAATCGAATACCGCCGCGATGGCGCCCCAGAGCTGCTCGCTGGTGTCCTGCGGAAATGGCGCGCCGTACTCGCGCTCGATCGCGGCTTTGTAATCGGCGATAATTTCGCGCCACGCCTCTTCGTCGAGGTCGGTATCGGCGGCAAATCCGTTGAGGTTCTTGAAATTCTCGAGAATGTCCTCGAACGCGCCGTGATCGACGCCCAGAACGACATCGCCGTACATTTGAATAAAACGGCGATAACTGTCGAACGCGAAGCGCGGATCGCCCGTGAGCTCAGCCAGTCCTTCGACGGTCCTGTCGTTGAGCCCGAGATTAAGGATGGTGTCCATCATGCCGGGCATCGAGGCACGCGAACCGGACCGGACGGAAACCAGAAGCGGCCGCTTCTCGTCTCCAAAACGGGCGGAGACGGTCTCCCCAATCACGGCGAGTGCCTGCATCACATCGCTTCGCAAGGCATCGGGCAATTTGTTTCCGGCAGCGAAGAACGCCTCGCAAACATCCGTCGTGATCGTGAATCCGGGGGGCACGGGAAGGCCAAGCGTCGCCATCTCCGCGAGATTGGCGCCTTTGCCGCCAAGAAGCTCAGACATGTCGGCGCCGCCCTCGGCATTGCCGGGGACGAAGGCGTAAACCCATTTCCTTTTGCTGTCAGTGTCTGGCTGTGCCATCAGACCTCCGGTGCGGTCTTCATGATGACCATGATGTGCTTCAGGGAGACGTGCCATAGCAGTTGAGGCTCGCCATTCCTAGGTTTGTCCCAGCTCTCGCTTCGCCTGCAACAGTGTGGGAAGTCTATCACGATGAGCGTCCTCGAAACCGTTCTTGATACTCTCGGCAAATCTAAATCCGCAGGACTCGACCGTCTGTTCGAGCTTTTGCGTATTGACAGCGTCTCGACCGATCCAGCGTACAAGGCAAGTTGCCTTACCGCCGCCCAGTGGTGCGCAGCGACATTAAAAGACATCGGTTTCGCCGAGGCCAAGGTTGTGCCGACAAGCGGCCACCCGATGGTCGTCGCGCATGATCGCGCGGATCGCATCGCTGGTATGCCGCACGTGCTGTTCTATGGGCACTACGACGTGCAACCGGCCGACCCCATCGAGCTTTGGAAAACTCCGCCTTTCGAGCCGCGCATCACCAGCGAGAGCCCAAACGGCGACGTGATCGTGGCGCGCGGAGCCGAAGACAACAAGGGTCAGCTGATGACCTTCTTCGAGGCGGCCCGGGCGTGGAAGACCGTCGCTGGCCAACTGCCGATCGCGGTCTCAGTCTTGATCGAAGGCGAGGAAGAGTGCGGTTCGCCGTCGCTGCCGGGCTTTCTCGCCGCGCACGGCGATGAACTCAAAGCCGATCTCGTTCTCGTCTGCGACACCGGCCAGTGGGACAAGGATACGCCTGCCATCACGACGATGCTGCGCGGCCTCGCCGGTGATGAACTCGTGATCAGCGGACCCGACCGCGATCTCCATTCCGGCATCTATGGCGGACCGGTGACGAACCCAATTCGGGCGCTCGCGAAAGTCATGGCGGCGCTCCACGATGACAGCGGCCGTGTCGCCGTACCGGGCTTCTATGACGGCGTCAGAGATCCGACGCCGGAGCAGTTGGCGCAGTGGCAATCGCTTGGGCTCAGAGGCGACGCATTCCTCGGCGCCGTCTGCCTCAAGACAGCAGCAGGCGAAGCGGGCCGCTCGATCATCGAACAGCTCTGGTCGCGCCCGACGCTCGAATTCAACGGCGTCACCGGCGGCTATCAGGGCGTCGGCTCGAAGACCGTCATACCGGCGAAGGCATCGGTGAAGATCACGTGCCGGCTCGTTCCCGGACAGGACCCCGACGACGTGATGCGCGCGCTTCACGACTACGTCGCGGCAATCCTGCCGCCGGATTGCAAAGCAACGTGGCTCGGCCATCATCGTGGCTCCGGCGCCATCATGTTCGACACCACAGATGTGTCCATGCAGGCCGCCGCCAAGGCGCTCGAAGACGAGTGGGGCAAACCTGCCGTGCTGATGGGATGCGGCGCGTCGATCCCGATTGTCTCCTCATTCCGCGATGCGCTCGGGATGGACAGCCTGCTGATTGGCTTCGGCCTCGAAGACGACCGCATCCACTCGCCGAATGAAAAGTACAACGTGCGAAGCTTTGAGAAGGGGGCGCGGAGTTGGGTCAGAATTCTGGCGGCACTGGCCAAGCCAACGACCTAGCCACATAGACGCGACCCGCCCGCCATGACGCAGCTCCCTGATATCCAACGACCGAGACGACGCAAATGCTCAAGCCACATCTTCTTTGGACCATCCTGGTGTTTGCGATTTTGGGCGGCTTGATCGCGCATTTCGGTGCGCAACAGAATTGGTCCTGGCGGAACACCAACACGCCAGCCAACAAGACTCCAAGCTCAAACGCGAACGACAACACAACCAATCGTTACGATAACGACAATGGTGGCGCTTATAGCGACACGAACAACTACCGGAACGACGGTCAACGCAATGTCGCCGGACAGTTCGACTATTACGTACTCGTACTCTCTTGGAGCCCGACCTATTGCGCCGAGAAAGGCGATAGCGACAGGATGCAGTGCAACCGCAGCGACGGTCGCCGCTATTCGTTTATTCTGCACGGACTTTGGCCGCAGTATGAGCGCGGCTATCCGTCGGACTGCCAATTGCCGCGCCGGCCGTTCGTGCCGGAGCCCGTGATCGATAGCATGCTCGACATCATGCCGAGCCGCGGGCTCGTCATCCACGAATACCGCGCGCACGGAACCTGCTCGGGGCTCGACCCGGAGCGATATTTTTCAACCGCGCACCGGTTGTTTGAAGGCATCAAGATACCGGAACGGTTTCGCAATCCGCTTCAATCGCAGACCCTATCGCCGTTGGACGTTCGCAACGAATTTCTTCGCGCCAATCCAGCGTTCCGCGACGACATGGTGGCCGTCGTCTGCGGGGGAAGAGGCGGCCAGCTCAAGGAAGTCCGCTTCTGCTTGTCGAAAGACGGCAAGCCGCGCGCTTGCGGCAACAACGAAAACCAACGCAAGCTTTGCTCCGCGGATCAGGTTTCTGTTCCGCCGGCACGCTCCACGGCACGAGACGACGCATCGCGGGGAGCCTCACAGTCATTCGAACGAAATCAGAATTCGCCGCTTCCAGGACCGCGCATGGACGACAGCTATCGCGCCCACTGACTGCGGCTTGACACGCCTTCAGGCGACGCGTCGCTGTCTCTCGGCCCGCCAACTTTGTGGCGCACGACCAATCCAACCGACGCCGGCATCGGTATTTAGTTTGCCGATCGACACCGGATTGATGCTCCAGGCTCCAGCAACGCTCAAGACGTGAAGCTCGGTTGGATGGAGATCGAGCGCGCCGCCGATGTCTCCTTGGCGGCCTCTGATGCCGCGCAGTTCGATAAACGAGAGGCCAAGCTTTCGTTCGTCCGGCGTCAGCTCGCCTCTCTCCCAGACGATGCCCGCCTCGCCGATGGCGCAAGCCCGCAATTCGCGGCCCTTCGCCCACCACGCCCAAGCGTAGAAATCGATGATCGGAAATGTCGCGAAATACTGCACGTCCGAGAAGGCGGTCGCGAGGTGCTGCAGCAACGGCGACATCTTATCGATGAATGCCCCCCCGGCCGGCAGCGGCAGCGAAACGCCAGCTACGATCGTCCATCCTTTGATGGGTGGCGAAACAAAAACGTAATCGTCGGAGAGCTCGGAATCGTAGACCGCGCCGAGGCCAGAATTCCAATTTGCATGGTGCAGGTCCGTCAACTCCAGATATCGCACGAGCCGGTGCGTATCGCGGGTCTTGATGGCCAGCCACGATATTCCGCATCCGAACGAACGCGGCTCGTCGGGGGCGTCGTCGAGCAGAATCCGGCGCGGCAGCAGTCGCGGCGCCAGCCGGAAGGCGGCGATCAGAGTTGTAATAACGACAAGGGTGATGACGGACGGAAGCACGATGTGGGTCGCTCAAGCCAAGGGGGCCGATCGAATTTGTCGTGAGTTGCCCCGCTTCGCAAGCAGGTGCTTGTCGGAGATTGGTGACAAATCATCCGGCCAATAGGCGTGTTGTAGCGACGCATAAAAAGACCGGAGTCCAATGGACCCCGGCCAAATTAAGACGGGACTATAGAATCGGGACTAGGGAAGCGTCACGCCAGCCGAGAACACGAAGCGGGAGTCCGACAGAGTGTTGTCGATATTCGTATCCCAGTAGCGGAAATCCATGAAGTACTTATCGACCGCCAACTTCAGGCCGGCGTTCCAGTAGGTGTAATCCTTTTCGCCCAAGAAGGCGCCGAGCGGAAAGTCACTGGTTCTGGTACTCGTCGAATAACCAACCAATCCGCTGAGCGACGGCGTAAAGACCGTGGCTCCAGCTGAGAAGTTGGGCAACGTATAAGAGACGGTGCCCTCGATCGTTTCGGTCTCAGGATATGTGATGCCCTGATCTGGCGTCACGTAGCCCGTAGCGCCTATTGTCAAGTTGGTCATCGGAGTCGCCGAAGCCCCAACCTTGAATTCTACGTAGTCCAGATCCCCGGCGATGCTCGAGTCTGGATAAGTATAATATATTACACCGATGTCCCAGCTTACGGGGCCCGTGACAGGTCTTATGCCGGCGACGATGTCCAACTCGAACGGGTTGGCCGGGGCTGCGACGTTAGAACCCCAGAAGCCGACGTAGCCGATGCCGTACGTGAATTCGAGGTATGGCTGGAATGCCGGATCTTGATCGTTCAACGAAATACCGCGGAAGATGTAGTCACTTGTTGCCGACATAGTCAGCGAGTACCCAAACTTCGGGGCCTCGTCGTCAGCGAGCACAGCAGTGGACATCGCCAGCGAAGCGATCGCCGCCCCGCTTGCTGCGCACAGGAACCCTCGGATCTTCGACATAATTGAAATCCCCAAAACCACTCGCAGTTCACCGCCCAAGCGTTTTCTGCGATTCTCGCCACCCTGAGCTGATGAGAACTTTTTCGGGACGTGCAAACAAGTGCTTGTACGCCTGTGGCATCCACTTCACGGCGTCCTGTTACCGTCGGGCAACGTTGCCGGGATAAGAAGCCTGGATCTTGCGAGTTTGACTTTGAAATGAGCAGGAATTGATCCCGAGGGTGAGACGCAACAGGAGCATTTGATAGAAACTCGGGCACGGCAACAGCGTCGCTCTGAAGTGCGGCATGGTAAGTTCGGCCCGTTTCGGGTGTACGCACCGCCGATACGACCTCAATCCCACGACCAGGTCCCATGAACCGAATCACTTCGACAGCTAAAACGGTACTGATCACCGGTGCGGCGCGCCGCATCGGCCGCGCCATCGCGCTCGATCTGGCCAAGGCAGGCTGGAGCGTCGCCATCCACTACCGTAAGTCCTTGGTTGAGGCCGAGGAATTGGCCCACGACATCGCCAGTCGCGGCGGCAGGGCCAATATCTTTCCGGCAGACCTTGCCGACAACGATGCGTTGTCTCGCCTCGTCACCGATGTCGCCCGCGAACTCGGGCCTCTAACTGCGCTGGTCAACAACGCTTCGGAATTTCTTCCCGACACGCTTCAAAGCCTGACGGCATCGACGTGGGATATGCACTTGAGCATCAATCTCAAGGCGCCGGTATTCCTGTCGCAAGCCATGGCGCTGCAATTGCCTGAGGCCGCAGAAGGCAACATCATCAACATTCTCGACCAACGCGTCTGGAACCTGACGCCAGAATTTTTCTCTTACACAATCTCCAAAGCCGGCCTGTGGACCGCGACGCGCACGCTAGCGCAAGCGCTGGCTCCGCGTGTGCGCGTCAATGCGGTCGCGCCAGGCCCCGTGCTGCGAAGCATCCATCAGACGGAAGAAGAGTTTGAACACGAAACGCGATCGACGTTGCTCGGGCTCGGCGCATCAACGGACGAAATCGCCAATGCGGTACGATACATTCTCGCGACGCCATCACTGACCGGACAGATGATTGCGCTCGACGGCGGACAGCACCTCACGCGATGAGCGAGGTGGCATTTGCAACCGCTGTCCTCAACGTGAGTTTCCTGCCCCAATCAAACCCTTAGCCGCTCTCAATACCGCCCAAATGCTTGGCCACGGTGCAGACTGACTCACGGGGGGTCAGAAGAAAGACTTTCTTAACGTTAAGCGCCTAGAAACCTTAATGGTTCTGTTGGGCGCTCTTCTGGGGGTGCCGCGTCGCTATGGGTGGATCCATGATTTGCCGCGTTCGGGTGCCGTTGGCGCTCGCGATCGCAGCAGCCGCTTCCTTGGCTGCCGTTTCTCTGCCGGCTTCGGCCGCAAACCTTCCGCAAGTGGAACTCAGCGCGTCCAACAAGGTGCCCGTCTGCACGACGCCGGGCCGCTTGATGGCCTTCCTGGAATCGCGCAACCCCAATCTAGACGCGCGTTTCGCGACGATCGCCGCCGACTACATGCGGCTTGGCGAAAAGTATAATATTCGCTGGGATATCGCGTTCTTCCAGATGATGCTCGAGACGGGCAACCTCAAATTCGGGGGTGATGTCGCGTCGACACAAAATAACTTCGCGGGTCTCGGCGCCACCGGCAAGCATGTTCCCGGCGAGAGCTTCCCCGACATCGAAACGGGCGTCAAAGCCCACCTTCAGCACCTTCTCCTTTACGCCGGCGAGCACCTCGACAATCCCGTCGCGGAACGCACGCGCAAGGTGCAGGAATGGGGCGTCCTCACAGACTGGCAAAAGACGCTGAAAGGCCCGGTCGATTACGCTCAGCTTGCCAAGCAGTGGGCGCCGACGTCACGCCGCTATGCACGCGATATCGCGGGCCTCGCCGATACATTCTACGGCAGCCCGTGCAAAGGTGCCGATCCGCATCCGGAGTTGCTGGCGCTCGCCAAGCCGGAGCTTGCGACGGCAAAATCCAAAACTCCGGTGAAGGTCGCGGCCGCGACCGCGGCCGAGGAAACTGCTGCTGACGTCTCCTCAGACGCGGCAGCGGCGAAACTTTCGGGTGCCGATCTGGCGCGCCGCGCCGTTGATGAAGCCCGCCGATCCGGATCGTTTGTTCGATCGAGCCTCGGTGCGGAGTCGCTGCTCCCTGCACAAAATGCTCCCACGGTCGCCGTCGGCGAACCGGCGCCGGCAGATAAGGCTCCGGCCGCGGTCAAGATTATCAACGCCGCCCTGCCGGAGGCTGAGGTGCCCGCAAATGCTTCTGTTGAAGCAGACACGCGCGGCCCTGCCGACGCAGCGCCCGTCGAGCCGCCGAAGAAAAGCTTAGGCAAAAAGGTTCAGACCGCGGCCCTCGGCGCCGGAACCAAGTCGGTCATTTCGTCCAGCATAACGTCGAAGTCGTTGATCACGCCGCCTTCGGGTCCACGGCCGACGTGCAAAGTTTGGACGGCGAGCTACGGCGGCGGCCATTCGGTCATCATCAGAGCCCGCGCCGATCAGCAGGACAATTATACGGTTCTCGACGTCAACGAGGGCTCGGAAAAGCGCGAAGCGGAGGCCTACATCTCCGCCTATGCCAAGGGCGGCAAGACCGTCGGCGAGTTCGCAAACCCATCGCAGGCACTCGATAAGGCCTTCGAACTCTGCCCGGATGGCTGAGTGCAGGTACCTGCAAAGGGCCACCCTATGGCGATGCTATCCGCCCGTCAGGCCCGGGGACGCTCAGCTCTAAGGCTGATCGCAGCCGCAGCCGTTCTCGCGCTTTCAACATCGATGGCGGAGGCGGCGCCGCCGATCCGCTCGAGCGATGCGAACCCCGTTCCAAAGTGCGTGACGCCGGCACGGCTCATGGCCTTTTTGACTGAGCGCAATCCGCATCTCGATCCGCGCTACCGCGATATCGCTTCTTTGTACAAGCACTTCGGCGAGGCTTGGCGGGTACGTTGGGATTACGCCTTCTTTCAAATGGCGATCGAAACCAACTTCCTGAAGTTTCGGCGCGGCGACGGGCGGCGCGGCGACGTCGGCGAAAATCAAAACAACTTTGCCGGGATCGGCGCCACCGGCGGCGGCGTCCACGGAGAGCGCTTTGCCGACGTGGCGACCGGCGTGCACGCGCAAATCCAGCACCTCGTCGCCTATTCCGGCGAGCGCCTCGCAGAACCCATTGCAACGCGGACGCGTCAAAGACAAGGCGATATCGTCGAAGCTTCGCGGCGGCTTGGTCGTCAGGTGACCTTCGGCGATCTGGCTCGCCGTTGGGCCGTCGACCGCGCCTACGGCAAATCGATCGACCTCATCGCGGGTCTCTATCGGGACGAGTATTGCGCCGAACCTGCGGCGCGATCTGCGGAAGATCTCATTGCGCCCGCGCCGCAACCGGCGCGCCGGGATCGCAACTTCCAGTTTCCGCCGCCCTCAGGGCTCGGCGGGCCGAAGCCGCAGGGCCTCGCGGGTCCCAAAGCCAACGCCGACGTCGGCGAGCAGCTTCCGTGGCTCATAGCGCCGAAGAAACCGCCGGTCGCGGATGCCAAGGCAAAGTCCTCAAAGAAACATACGTCGAAGAAGCAGAAGCCCCCGGTCAAAGCCATCGGATCATGGGAGACCACCAGCCGGAAACTCAAGCCGGGCGCGCCGCCGCAGATTTCTGACGACAAGCCGACCGGCATCGCCGTCAACGGCTCGCGATCTGCGACACCGGAACATTCGCCAGTGGAAGCAAATGCCCATGATGCTCCGGCAGCGAAACCCGCCCCAGAGGACAGCGCATCGGGCGGCCTTGCCGATCTGATACCGAAACTGCCGACTTTCAAAATCGCGCCTGAAGCTTCACGGCTCGGCGGTCCGGTGCCGGCCGCTCCTACGGAAGCAGCGAAGGCGCCCTCAAGCCCGCCGGACGCGCCATGCAGCGTACTCTCGGCGAGCTATGGCGGAACAAAGACGCTGCTGGTCCGTTCGACCATCCTTGGTGAGCAGCGCTACACCGTTCTTACTGTTCTCGACGGTTTCGAAAAATCGATGTTCGACACCTACGCCAAGGCCGAAGCTCCAGGCGCCGAAATCGTCGGCGAGTATTCGACCCGAGATGACGCCCTCGCCGACGCCCGCGTGAACTGTCCGGCAGATTAAGTAAGCGATCCTGCTTATTCGGTCGGCGCCAGATATTTGAGCGCTGCGGTGGACGCCGCGCCTCCGACAACGCACGGAATGCCGAACTCGACTTGGCCGAGCACACCGGCTGCGACGCAGCCCAAGGCCAGCGCGGTCTGGCCGGCCTGTCCCCACCAATTGTAGTTGCGCAAATTCTCGGAACCCTTCGCCTTCAACTCGTCGATCGACGCCAGCGCGTCCTTGCGAAGTTTGCCAAGCTCGAGCGTCTCCGCCGCATCGATCACTTCGCCTAGCGGCTTTCGCGTCGCGGGCTCGATGTCGGTCGAAATCTTTTTGAGCATCAACAGGAGATCGTTGTCGCGCGATGCGTTCTGCGCCAGCGTCCACTTCGCCATCGCGCCGATCGTCAGCGTCTCGACCTTGTTCTTGTCGAGTGAAAATGCCAGCGCCGCAACGATGCGCCGCACGGGCGCTTCCCAGCCGGTCGCGAAATAGTAACCCCAATTCAGATCGATGACGGAGGAATCGTCTTGCATCTTGAGTTCGGTAAGAACCGGCTTGGCGCCAAACAGAAACTTGTCGATCAAATCCTTGCGCGCCGGCATCCGTTCGACGAACTTGGGCAAGAGTTTTTTCCAGCCGGGAAGCCCGGAGTAAGCAACCGCCTTGATGATCAGCACTTGATCTTCGGGCGGCAATGGAAACATCTGCGTGACGAGATCTTCCGCGGTGTCGGGATTGGCTCCCAGAACACCAGCCACAAAGCCGATATAGACACCGGCCTGATCCATGTCCTTGGTGGCGCCAAATGCCGACATGGCCTTGACGGCATCGGGCACGCGCTTCGGTTCAGGATTGCGACGATAGCCATTGATCCATTGGAGCAACTCTGCCGCGCTCTGGAAATGTTTCACCGGCTTTTCCTTGCCAGGCTTTGCCAGCGCCAGCCCCGGACAAGCAAAAATCAGCGCAAGAACTGCAACGGCGATGACGCGATACATGGCACCCCCCATTGGCGCAGCCCTGTTTCCTCAATGTCTTAAAGACTTAGACCGCGCCTGCGACATGGTGATTTTGTGGCGCATATGAGCCCAGCTTGCTTGACCTCGGAAGCCGCCCAATTTTAGGTGCGACATGATCGAAGAACCGCCCACCACCGACCTACCGACAACCCCGGCCCAAGCGCCCAAGACCGGTGTCGATGTCATTGCCGGTTATTTGAAAACGTTGCCGCAGTCGCCGGGCGTTTATCGCATGCTCGATGCAAACGGTGACGTCATCTACGTCGGCAAAGCCCGCCAGCTCAAAGCCAGAGTATCGAATTACGTCCGGCTGGCCGGTCACACAAATCGCATCGCGCGCATGATCCTGGCGACCGCAGCGATGGAATTCATCACCGTCGGCACCGAAGCCGAAGCGCTTCTGCTCGAAGCCAACCTTATCAAGCGCTTCCGTCCTCGCTTCAACGTGCTGATGCGCGACGATAAGTCGTTTCCGTATATCCTGATCGCGCGCGACCATGCGGCACCGGCAGTGATGAAGCATCGCGGCGCAAGAAATCGCAAGGGCGCATACTTCGGTCCCTTCGCGTCGGCGGGCGCCGTCAGTCGTACCGTCAACATGCTGCAGCGGGCGTTCTTGCTCCGATCCTGTTCCGATAGCGTCTATGAGAGCCGCACGCGCCCCTGCCTGCTCTATCAAATCAAACGCTGCTCGGCGCCGTGCACCGGCGAGATCGGGCTCGACGACTATCGGCTCCTCGTCGACGAAGCCGAGCGCTTCCTCAACGGCGAGAGCCAGACGGTTCGCGAGATGTATCAACGGCTGATGCGGGAAGCTGCCGAGAAGCTCGAATTCGAAACCGCCGCGAAGTATCGCAACCGGTTGTGGGCGCTGGCCCACGTCACCGCCGATCAGTCGATCAATCCCGAAGGCGTTGAACAAGCCGACGTTTTCGCCGCCTACCAGGACGGCGGCCAAACATGCGTGCAGGTCTTTTTCTTCCGGACGGGACAGAACTGGGGTAATCGCGCGTATTTTCCAAAGGCCGATCGTTCGCTCAATGTCGAAGATGTCCTCGATAGCTTTATTGCGCAGTTCTACGACGACAAGCCGGTTCCGCGCCTGATCCTCATCTCGCACGATGTTCCAAACCGGGCACTGCTGGCGGAGGCACTGTCGACCAAAGCCGAGCACAAAGTCGATATCAGGGTGCCGTCGCGCGGAACGAAATCGAGCCTCGTCGAACATGCGCTTTCCAATGCCCGGGAAGCGTTGGGGCGCAAGCTCGCCGAAAGTTCATCGCAGGCGCGGTTGCTCGAAGGCATTGCCGAGCGCTTCAATCTCGCCGCCGCGCCGCGCCGCATCGAGGTTTTCGATAACAGCCATACCGGCGGCACCAATGCCGTCGGCGCGATGATCGTCGCGGGCGCCGAAGGCTTCGTCAAAGGCCAATATCGAAAGTTCAACATCAAGTCGCCCGACATCGCGCCGGGCGACGACTACGCGATGATGCGTGAAGTTCTGACGCGCCGCTTCAAGCGGATCGCCGACGCCGAGGTGCTCGATGACATCGAAAACGAAGTCGCAGAACTCGAGGCCGAGACCGCCGGGCTCGAACCCGCTCCGGCTGAAGCTGCCGAGACTGAAGACCAATCGGCAGACGACCGCATATTTCCGGACAGGCCCGATCTCGTCCTGATCGACGGCGGCCTGGGCCAACTGTCGGTGGCGCGCGAAGTGCTGGCGCGCTTCGGACTGCACGACATCGCGTTGATCGGTGTCGCGAAGGGGCCGGACCGCGACGCCGGGCGAGAGCACTTCCACATTCCCGGCCACGAACGCCCGACGATGCTCGAAGCGAAAGACCCGGTCCTCTACTTCGTGCAGCGACTTCGCGATGAAGCGCACCGGTTCGCGATCGGCACGCATCGGGCGAAACGCGCCAAAGCACTCGGCGTCAACCCGCTCGACGAGATCGCGGGCATCGGCCAGAGTCGGAAGCGGGCGCTGCTCACCCATTTCGGATCGGCAAAAGCCGTATCGCGTGCGGGCATCGAAGATTTGAAGGCCGTCGGTGGCATTTCGGCTGATATGGCGAGGAAAATCTACGATTTCTTCCACGAACGCTCGCCGTAGAGCCCGACGTGCGGGCAAAAGACGCTGGTCATAAACATCACCATTGCCCTATTTTCGCGGCACTTAGGGGCGAAGCGACCACTCTCCCTTTTTCGAACCTTCAAGGGCTCTCGTTGTGCCGAAGCTGAGACACGCATTCGCGGCTATCGCCATCCTCGCTTGCGCCACATCTCAAGCATTTGCTGAAGCGCCGGCGCAGCCTGCCGCCAGTCCCGCCGCAACGCCGGCACCTCAGGCCCAGCCTGCCACTCAGAATGGCGCGCCGGCCCCGGCGGCTGCACCAGCACCGGCAGCGTCCGGTACTGCCGCGCAACCCGCACAAGCTCAACCCGGGACGGCGCAGCCCGCCGCGCAACAGCCCCCGCCTCCTCCGCCGCCACCGCCATCGTTGCCGCCAGAGGTTCACTCGACGATCGACAACGTCGTCGGCGTTATGGACGGCGCTGAAAAGGCGCTGACGGCAATCAGCAGCGTCGACACTGATCTGGGACAGCTTCGCGACAAGATTGACGGCGTGATCTCGACGACGACGCAAACGGCCGACGGCCTCCGGCCAAGTCTCGAGCACATTCAGCGTCAGATCGACAAGCTCGGTCCGCCGCCCGCAGCCGGCGCGCCACCGGAATCGCCATCAGTTGCGACCGAACGCGCCCGGCTCGCTGCGCAATCGACTGAAATTTCCGGCGCCATCAAGACCCTTCAGGTCACGTGGTGGCGGGCGCGCCAGGCCATCGACAAGATCACCAACCTGCGGCTGTCGCTGTTTGTGCGAAGCCTTACCCAACGAATGGTGAGCCCGCTTTTTCCGGAATTTTGGGAAGATCTCGCGCGCGGAGCGCCGAGCGTCAGTTGGCGGCTGGAATATAATGCGAAAGACTGGTGGTCCTCCATCAACCGGCAGAAAATGAATGTCGCGGCAGTGCTAGCCGGTGCATTCGTACTCTATCTGCTTCTGAAGACCGTCGTGCTCGCGGCGATTCGCTACCGGGCGGCACCAGATGCCGTGCCACCGACCTTTTTCGAACGTGCCGCATCGGCCTCCTGGATTGCTCCGGCGCGCGCCGTAGCGGGCGTCGCGACCGCGTTCATGCTGTATGCGGGCTTCGATTACCTGGGGTTGCTCTATTACCCAACGGCGGCCCCGGCCGGAGTGGCGCTGCTGCGCTCAGCGCTCATCTTCATCGCGGTATCGGCGCTCATTTCCGCCGTTTTCGCACCGACGCGACCGGAGCGGCGCCTCGTCCTACTCTCGAACCGCAGCGCTCGACGGATTTCGCGGCTGCTCAAGATTCTGGCGCTGATTTATTCCGCTGATCTCTTTCTGTCGGCCTTCGGGCAGATTCTTTATTTCCCGCTTTCGATCAGTGTCGTGCAGTCGTTGTTCACGAGTATCGCGTTCGCGGTTGTCTTGATCGGCCTACTCCTGACGCCGTTTGAATCGAATGCCCGAGACCCGATGAAACCTGTCGGGCGCAACGATCCGGCTTGGCTAAAAATCCCGCTTTGGATGGCGGCAGGCGCGATCATTCTCTCGTGTCTTCTCGGCTATGTCGCGTTCGGCCGCTTCCTGGCGCAGCAGATGGTGATGACCGGCGTCGTCGGATTGGTCGCAACGCTGCTCTACCTTGCCATCCGCGCCTATACGCGGGGCAACACGACGACGCGCGGCCATATCAGCTTGTTGCTCGAAGAGCAGATGGGCTTTGACGCCACGCGCCGCAAACAGCTCGGCTGGCTGACGGAAACGGTGTTGACGCTTTGCGTCGCTTTCGTCGCCATTCCCGTACTGCTGTTGCAGTGGGGATTTTCCGGCCCCGACATTCGCGACTGGGTCAAGTCACTGCTTTTCGGCTTCGAGATCGGGCAATTCCGCATCTCTCTGGTCCGCATTCTGATTGGCGTCGGGATATTCGTTGGGTTGCTCTTCGTCACGCGATTGATCCAGCGGCGGCTGCGCGAAAACATTCTGATTCAGCCGCGCATGGACCCAGGCATCGCCAATTCGATCGACACGACGGTCGGTTACGCGGGCACCGGATTGGCCGCGATCATCGCCATATCCTACGCCGGATTTGACATCACGAATCTGGCGATCGTCGCAGGCGCGCTCTCGGTCGGCATCGGTTTCGGACTGCAATCGATCGTCAATAACTTCGTGTCGGGCCTGATCCTGTTGATCGAGCGTCCGATCAAGGTCGGAGACTGGGTCGTCGTCGGCAGCGAGCAGGGCACGGTCAAACGGATTTCTGTGCGCTCGACCGAAATCGAAACCTTCGACCGCGCCAGCCTGATCGTTCCGAATTCGGAGCTGGTCACGGGCCGTGTTTTGAACTGGACGCACCGCAACGCGCTTGGACGCGTCGTGCTGAAGTTCAGCGCCGGGCCAGATGCCGACCCGCGGCGCATGCTCGCAGTGCTCAATGACTGCGCCAACCGACATCCCGATATCCTGCGTGAACCGGCGCCGCTTGCCGTGTTCGAAGGCTCGACACCGACAACGACCGAATATTCGCTGCGTGTGTTGTTGCCCGACATTACACATGGACTCAGAGTCCAATCGGACCTCAGAGTTGCGATTTACGAGGCTCTGAGGCGCAGCAAGGTTGTCGGCTCCGCCGGCGGACCTTACAATCCAGGTGTCACGGGGGCCGTAGAACCGGCTTTGCCGGACTGAGATCAACCCATTGACGCAACCTTGCTGCGGCGGCTACCCCACATCATGGATCAGATCGCGCACCGCTCGATGTCGACGAGCCTGCCCAATATCCTGACTTATGGCCGGATCGTCGCGGTTCCGGTCCTGGCCGGAGTCTTGTTTTTCGGGACGAGCGATAATGCGCGTTGGTTGGCGTTCGCGATTTTCGTTACGGCCTGCCTGACCGACTGGCTCGACGGGTATCTGGCGCGCATCTGGGCGCAGCAGTCGAATCTCGGCCGCATGCTCGATCCGATCGCCGACAAGTTGCTCGTCGGTGCGACGCTGCTGATGCTCGTCTATGCCGGCACAATCGGCGGATGGTCGATCTGGGCGGCGCTCATCATACTGGCGCGCGAAATTCTTGTGTCCGGCCTTCGCGAATTCCTCGCCGAACTCAACGTCAAGGTGCACGTCACGCAACTCGCCAAATGGAAGACGGCGATGCAGTTCATCGCTCTTGCCCTGCTGCTTGCCGGCCCCGCGGCGGAAGCCGTGCTGCCGGGAACAACAATCTCCGGTGTCGTGCTGTTGTGGATCGCGGCACTGCTGACGCTGGTTACGGGCTATGATTATCTGAAGGCCGGCATCCGCCACGCCATCGATCGCTGAGAGCGTGATGACCACCGAAAAGACAACGCACGTTGTAGTTCTTCGCTATTTCGCCTGGCTGCGTGAAAAAACCGGCGTCAGTGAAGAGCGTCTGACACTGGCGCCTGGGATTGCCACGGTTGCCGAGCTGCTGCGCTGGCAGGCGTCGCGCGGACATCCCTTCGATGCCGCCTTCGCAAAACCGGAGGCCATTCGCGTTGCCCTCGATCACGCGCACGTAAAGCCCAGCGCCTCGATCGCGAATGCCGCCGAGATTGCCTTCTTCCCTCCGGTGACGGGAGGCTAGCCGTGAGCGTTCGCGTCGAGACTGCCGACTTCGATATTTCGGCCGAGATGGCGCGTCTGACGGCGGGCAACACCGGCATCGGCGCCGTTGCCTCTTTCGTCGGCAAAGTGCGTGACCATGTCGAAGGCGCGCCGCTGACGTCGATGACGCTCGAGCACTATGCCGGCATGACGGAAGCGGAACTCGAGCGTATCGAAGCCGAGGCGCAACGACGCTTCAATCTCTCAGCGTCGCTCATCGTGCACCGCGTCGGCGACTTGAAACCCGGCGATAACATCGTTCTCGTCATCGCCTGCGCGTCGCACCGGCAAGCTGCTTTTGCCGGGGCAGAGTATCTGATGGATTACCTGAAGACGCGGGCTCCCTTCTGGAAAAAGGAAGTTCTGGCCAACGGTGACGCGCGATGGGTCGAGGCGCACGAAAGCGACGACGCTGCCGCCATGGCTTGGCAAACTTCGGAAAAATAAGCTCCAAGCTGCTGAGTTTTATCGAGGAGCCGAGATCCCTTAACGGGAGATTAACCGGCCATTCGATAACCTTAACCTCGTACCAACGAGACCGCCAAAACGCCATCTTCATAAGGCACTGAGACTATGTGGTGCATGGGGCTGGACGGGACGCGCCACGGGGGAACACCGCATGCGTAATTCCGTTCAACGGGCGCTTTGCTGCGTGGTTGCAACGGCTGCAGCCGTCGCACTCTCGTGCCCAGTTCGAGCGGGCACGGTCGGAGCTGACTCGACCCCGCGCAAGATTCAGTTGCAGATCGAATCGGACAAACCGGAAGCTCCCACGGCTTCCGTCGCAAGCAACATCCTGCGCACGCGGTTCGTCGTCGGTCTCGAACACAACGTCGACTATCAGATCTTCTCGCTCACAAATCCAAACCGGGTCATTGTCGAGCTTCCGGATATCAACGTGCGTCTTCCGGTGCTCGAAGAAAACAAATCCGTGGGCTTGGTCAAAAGCATTCGCGCCGGATTGGCTGCGCCGGGCAAGACCCGAATTGTCATCGCCGTCACGCACCCCGCCATCGTCGAAAGTTCAAAAATTGCGCAAGACAAGGACGGACAATTCAACCTAGCGCTTATCATCCGGCCGGCGAACGCCGGGCTCAATAATTCGACTCAGAAGGATTTTGCCGTCAGTCCGTTCGCCCTCGGCGCCGGGGCTATGCAGCCGCCATTGCCGCGCCTTGCCGAAAGTCCCGAGGAGCGCGCCGCAAGGGCTTTCAGACCCGTCATCGTGCTCGACCCAGGTCACGGCGGCATGGATTCTGGCGCCGTGAAATTGGGCACGGTTGAAAAAGACGTCGTGCTGGCATTCGCACTCGTCTTGCGGCATCAGCTCGAAAAGACCGGCCGCTACAAGATAATGATGACACGCGACGACGACACATTCATTCCGCTCGACGAGCGGACGGCCTTCGCCGAGCGCCACAAGGCGAGCCTTTTCATCGCGATCCATGCCGACTACGCGCAGTCACGGGCGCGGGGCGCCACGATCTTCACGCTTCGCGACCGTGTCGCCAAGAACCTCGAACGGTCAGCCAAGGATAAAGCCGCCGACAGGGCACTTTCGGCGCAGGAAATCGATATCGTAAAAAAAGTCAGCGATGACGTCGGCGCCGTGAGAAACATCCTCGCCGATCTTGCCGAGCGCGACGTTGGATTGACGCATGAACGTACCGGCATGTTTGCAAAGACGGTCATCGAGAACATGGGCGAAAGCACCCAGATGCGCAGCGAGCCAGATCAGCAGGCGGCGTTCCGCGTGCTCAAGACCGCGCAGTTCCCGTCCGTGTTGATCGAACTTGCCTACGTCACGAACCGGGAAGATGCCAAGAACCTCAACTCGGACGATTGGCGGGAGAAGGTTGCGCAATCCATCTCAGCGGCGATCGACAACTACTTTTCCCACGAGATCGCGCGCTTGCCGATGTGAGACGTCCTCAAGGCCGTCAGCAATGTGATCAAAAAAAATGAAGGCCGGCTTTGCAGCCGGCCTTGTCGTTTCACGTGGCCGGAGATCGTCGCACCGTCCCGGCATGCATCAGTCAAGCCCTACATGGGGGATGCTTGCGGTGTTGTCGCCAGAGCAGAATCAACCAACGCGGGTTCCTCAACGTACCTTCTGGGGCATGCGCCTCGCCGGATCGGAGAAATTCGATTGGCTGGTGACAGCGCTTCTGCATGAGGCACTCCATCTTCCAGGTGTCCGCGGCCCCGGCCGGTCAAAGCGGGGTCTTCGCTGTCGAGGCAACGCACGCAGTCGCTCAGTACACGGGCTCGCTGAGCGGTGCGCTAACGTCAAAATATCGACATCGAATGTGCGGGAAGGGTTGGATAGGTGCGTGAAGTCGCCAAGCCTGGACCAGAACGGCACTCCCTCGGGCAGCCCTGTCCATCGCTGCCACGCGCCGTTCGAAGCCATCTGCCGGTCCATCCGGAACCGGTCCAGAGAAGAGAAGGGCATAGACCCTTGGTTCTCGCTCTGACGCTCGCACAGTGTTGTAAGGCCAAGCCCCACAACGCTTCACGATTCTGATGTTACGCGATTCGTGTGACGTTTCGTGAGATCAGCAACATAGGCAGGCGGCACGATAAGCCGAACGCGCGGTCCTTCGGCGCTGACCTCGATGGGCGAAATGCCCGCCGCGTCACCGTCGATCTCGACCGGCACCGCAATTTGCAAGCCGATGCGCGCAAGTTTCACCGGAAGAACGTGAACTCCGACTGGCCGTGTCTGCGGGTTTGTGAGCCTGCCCAGCGCCAGCGACAGCGCGTGTCCAGCGATGCCAAGGCGGGAACGCGCGTCGATCACGACGGCGATGAGATGATCGTGCCCCACTCCGGTGTCGCGCGTCAAAACGAACGAGCCGCCGTAGCGGCTAGCAAACGTCAAGATCACCCAACTTGCCTCGAAACATCGGCCGTCGAGTTCGATATCGAAAGAGCGCGGACCTTCCGTCAATGTCTTGAGGACGGGATAGGTGAAAGCGCCACGCCCGAGTACGCGTTTGGTGCGATAGTTGAGCCGCGCCACGATGCGCGCATCGAACCCGGCGCCGGCCATCAGGAAAAACGGCTCGCCATTGACGAGCCCGCCGCGCACGTCGATCTCTGGACCCTCGAGCAGCATATCCGCAACGCTGCGCGCCCGCCGCCTGAGACCCATCTCGTGGCAGAGGACATTGCCCGTGCCGAGCGGAATGACGCCGACGGCAAGGCCGCTTCCGGCGGCTCCCGTCGCAACCGCGCGGAATGTGCCGTCGCCACCGGCTGCTATTACGGCATCGCAGCCGCCTTGCTGCGCCGCCTCTGAAACGCGCTCGGCAGCCTCGGCGGCATTACGGGCGGGAAGCTGGAATACTTGGGCCCCGCTCTGTCGGACGATGTCGAGCACGCCGTCGAGCAGCCGCGGAACGGCGTGGCCTGCTTTTGAATTGAAGACGAGTGCGAACCGGCGGCGCATCGAAGGGCTTTGTGCTGAAACGGTTATGGCGGCACCGGTCGGCGCCGCCATGTGTTTTGCTCAGGAACCCGGTTCGAAAGGCTACGTCAAGAGCGCGACCGGCCTCAGGCCCGCCGCTCCGCGCTTTCAAGCACGTTCGGCGTCTCCGCGCGGCGTGCCGTCGCCGTAACCGCCTTCTGCACCTTTTCAAAGGCGCGCACTTCGATCTGGCGGATACGTTCGCGGCTAACGCCGAACTCTTCCGACAGCTGCTCCAGCGTAGAAGGGTCTTCCGCAAGACGCCGCGCTTCGAACACGCGCCGCTCCCGGTCATTCAAAACCGACATCGCCGACGAAAGGTACGATTTCCGGCGCTCCAGTTCCTCGTCTTCGACGAGGCGATCTTCCTGCGTCGGCTTATCGTCGACGAGCCAATCCTGCCACTCGCCCGACTCAGAATCGGCGCGGATCGGAGCGTTGAGCGACGCGTCGCCGCCAAGCCGACGGTTCATGTTGACGACGTCTTCTTCCGGCACTCCGAGTTTGACGGCAATTTTCTTGACGTGTTCGGGTTTCAGATCGCCATCGTCGAGCGCCTGCAGCTGGCTCTTGGCGCGCCGCAGATTGAAGAACAACTTCTTTTGCGCGGCCGTGGTGCCCATTTTCACGAGGCTCCACGAGCGCAAAATGTATTCTTGAATCGAGGCGCGGATCCACCACATGGCATATGTCGCGAGGCGGAAGCCCTTATCAGGGTCGAAACGCTTTACGGCCTGCATCAGCCCGACGTTGCCTTCGGAGATGACTTCGCCAATCGGCAAGCCATAACCGCGGTAACCCATAGCGATGCGCGCGACGAGCCGCAAATGCGACGTCACGAGTTGTTCGGCGGCGTCCGAGTCCTCATGCTGCTGCCAACGTTTGGCGAGCATGAATTCCTCATTCGGCGCGAGCATCGGAAATTTGCGTATCTCTTCGAGATATCTCGTCAGCCCGAGCGAACCGCCGGCCAGCGTCGGAAGACCTCTTGTAGCCATAGCCCTCTGCCGGACCTTGACCCGTCACCGGTTCGGTCCGACGTTCCCTGGATTGTCGTGAGAGTCTATATTCGCGGCCCCAGTGCCGCACGTTACATAGTAGTTAAATCGCGCAATTCACCTGGGGTTCCTCATCACGTCCGTTTGAACGGTCGTGTCCGGCGCGGACTGGCGTTTTCCGCGCCGATCAAGAACGCCGCTTAAGCATCTTTTTTGCCGGCTTTTTCGCGGGTGGCGTGCATCCGAATGCCTTAGCGAGGCGTTCGAGGTCGGGCGGCAACGGGCTGTTAAAGCTCATCTTTTTTCCCGTTATCGGATGCTCGAATTGCAGTTGCTCGGCGTGGAGTGCTTGTCGGCCGAGCGCCGCGGCTGCGTCTTTAGCGCCCGCTCCCAGCGCGGCGAGACGCGTCTTGAAGCCGCTACCGTAAACCGCATCGCCTAGAACCGGATGGCCGATATGCGCGAGATGCACGCGGATTTGATGCGTGCGGCCGGTCTCGAGGACAAGTCGCAGCATCGAAACGTCGCCGGCAGGCCGCTCGCCGGGAAAAGTTTGAAGCACGTCGTAATGCGTTGTCGCTGAGCGGCCCAGATCACCGCGCGCGACTGCGATCTTCATTCGGTTGGCCCGGCTTCGCCACAGCCGCGCATCGATGGTTCCCTTAGGCCGTGGAAGATTGCCCCAGACGAACGCCAGATAGCTGCGGTGCAGGCGGCCATCGAGGCCGTGGCTTTTGAATTGGGCGGCAAGACTGTGGTGCGCGGCGTCGGTTTTGGCGACGACGAGCAGCCCGGACGTATCCTTGTCCAGGCGGTGGACGATCCCCGGCCGCTTGACGCCGCCAATGCCTGAGAGGCTTTCGCCACAGTGCGCGACGAGAGCATTGACGAGCGTTCCCGAGGCGTGGCCGGCGGCAGGGTGCACGACGAGCCCAGCCGGCTTATCGACGACAATGAGAGAGTCGTCCTCGTAGACGATTTTGAGCGGCAGGCTTTCGCCTTCGACATCCGCTTCCGTTGCGGGTGGCAGTGTGACGGTGTACGTCACGCCCGGTTTGACCGGAGCCCGAGCCTCCCGTATCGTCCCGCCGCCGCTGACATGGCCATCGCGGATCAGGGCCTGCAAACGCGCACGGCTGACCTCGCCTATCCTCTCTGCGAGCCAGCGGTCGATACGCTGACCGGCATCCTCAGGACCGGCGGTCAGTTCAATCTCGCTCGATGTTTTGACTTTGGTCTGCACTGGTCAGAGACATTCAAAGAAGGAAAGATACGTCTTCGCGATGACCGACGAACCTCAGCCATCCGCAACCGACTTGATGCGCGAACAGCGGTTGCAGCGCAACCTCAAGATCGTCGTCGCGGCTCTTGCGGCTCTTATCATCGTCGGCCTCGGCGCCGTCATGGTGCGCGTCCTCGGCCTTGCCTCGGGGTCCGGCGAAAAGAGTAAATCGCAGGTCATAACCACCGTCGTCGCGTCGCCACAAGGGACGCTGGCGCTCGAAATCCCACAGGGTTCGAAGATCATATCCGTCTCGCTTTCCGGCAACAGGCTCGCCGTCCATCACGACGGACCCGCCGGAGCCGGAATCGCCATTCTCGACCTTGAAACCGGCCAGCGCCTGTTCGACGTCAAACCGGTCGAGTCCTTGCCCCGAAACTGACCTCGCTATGCCCGAAGCCTTCTGATGGTCCGTTGTGGTTGCGAGGCGAGCTTGTCGCGGCCTTTTGCCAGGCACACAGGTTTTGCAAGACAGTCGGGGCTTGATCGGCCGCGAACACTCGATTACACGTCCTCTGCGCCTGCCCCGTTCGTCTAGTGGCCCAGGACACCCGCCTCTCACGTGGGCAACAGGGGTTCGAGTCCCCTACGGGGCGCCAAGTATCTTAAGTAGCGGTAAACATTAGTCTTTTCACTCTCAGGCAACTCCAAAAGGCACCCTTTGTGACCTTATGGGAGAAGCCAAAATGTTACCGCCACATGATACCGACGACACAACACTTGCACCCACACTCTCCGATTGTTTGCTCCTAATCGCAAGCGGTGAGCTTCTCAGCCATTACAGCGTCAAGCTCTGTATCGAGCTAGCGTCTGCGGAAGCTCTCACCGATCAATCAGCGCTAGACCTCGGCTTCATTGCAGGGAGCGCACCCAACTATCCGAGAGCCTTCAACTCTTACGATGCTTCGAGTGCCTATCGGCTCTTCGCTTGCTTCGAGAGCGGCTACCTTCAAGGCCGCTTCGAGCGAGAGCGCTTGCCGAAGTTTATTGCTGAGAAGCCTACAGGGTGTGAAGGTGATGAGGGTGGCCCGTCAAAGTACGCTCGTCTCAGCGATCACATAGGGCTCATCTTTGAGAAGCTTGGCTCTGCAATCGACCGGCACAGAGACCCTCTAGCTACTAACCTTCAAGCAATCATAGCGGGCAGCGTCACGGCTTGCGCTCTTTGGTTCCTGGCTATGCCTGTCACGACTACAGCCGAAGCGTACAACTTTGCTAAGGAAGCCAGCGCAGTTCACAAGCAGGCTGCTGCATCCTACTCAGATGACACCCGGAGAAGCCTACAGGCCCTCATACAGAGCAGCCTTGAGTCGGCTGAGGTATCCCCGTGG